>JASGGR010000029.1:0-23482 GCA_047602705.1 Sphingomonas bacterium
TGGTTGATGATCGCCTCACCGCCCCTTGGTCGGGATCTTGTTGAACGGTTCGCCAGCACCGTCGGCGGCAGCGGGGCGAGCGGGGCCGCCGGCTTGCCGGCGCGAAGGCGCGCGCGATCCTTCTCGGAAGGCTCCACGCGGCGCACCCGGACCGGGACATGCCCCTGCGCCCTGACGCCCAGTTGCTCCGCCGCCCCGCGCGACAGGTCTATGATGCGGCCCCTCGCCACGAACGGCCCGCGATCGTTGATCCGCACGATGATCCGCCGCCCGGTGTCGAGCGCCGTCACCTCGACATAGGTCGGCAGCGGCAATGTGGTGTGGGCGGCAGTGACCCAGCGCGGGCGGAATCGCTCGCCATTGGCGGTGCGGTTGCCGGATTCGCTGCCATACCAGCTCGCATAGCCCAGCATGTCATAGGTGGGTTCGGCTGCCGGCACATAGGTTGTGCCGCGCACCGTATAGGGCCTGCCGATCCTGACCGGCGTGTCGCTCACGGGCCGGTAATTGCCGCCCGCGCAGCCCGACAGGATCAGGAGTGCGGCCGTGGCGCTCACGGTGCGCGGGTTGAAACAGGTCAGCATCGCGCCGATCGTAGATGCCCGATGCGCGCTGATGAAGTCCCCTTGTCGCGAGGGAGTCATCAACGGACGCAAATCGATCGCGGCCGCCCTGTCCGCGCCCGACAATCAGGCCCAGGAAAATTCCAGCCGCGTCTCGCCCGACACCTCCGCCGCCGACGAATAGCGCCGCTCGATGATCGTGCCCCGGCCGTCCACGCCGATCGCCACCACGGTGCTGCATCGCGTGCCGTAGACGGGGTTGCGGATGAACACCGGCGACAGGGTCGGCTCCTGCGGCACGTCGGACGGCGCGGAGGGGCGCAGGCCGGCATCGGGCAGGCAATCCTCCCCCAGCCCCTCGAGCAGGGCGGCAGGCTCGGCCGCGTCCTCCACGATCCAGTCGAGCAGCAATTCCTTGACGCGCAGGGTCTTGGGCCAGGGCTCGTCGAGCGCGCCGTTGGACAAGCCGTAGAGACCGGGGACCAAGGGGCTATGGATCGGCTCCGGGCGGTTCGACAGGAATGTCGCGCGATCGCGATCGGCGTAGATCAGGTTGAACGGATTGAACGCGCCATACGCCACCTCGTCGGGATCGGCATGCGCGCCCTGCCCGGCGAGCAGATCGCTCACCAGCGCCCCGCGCGAGGCGCGGCGCGGGTCCGGGCCGCCGAAGCCGCGCAAATTGGTGACGACGGCGAAGCGGCCCTCCTCGGAAACGCCGGCCCATGCCCCGCCGGACTTCAGGTCGCGCCCGGCGATCAGATGGCGGGGCCGCTCCCATCGCGCGACCGGGGCGGCGGGCCGATCGTGCAGCTCGTCGCGGTTGCCCGCCATGATGAGATGCCAGCGCGGATGCGCTTTCCATGCGAATGCCAGGACACACATGAGCGCGCTATCGCCGATCGGGGCGCGGCAGGCGAGCCTTATCCTTCAGGCCGCCGAAACCTCGATCTGCATCGTATCGAGCATGAAGGAGCCGTCCGGCTCGATCCCGAAATGCGCCGCCGTCTCGCGCGAGGCCTGTTTCTGAAGCGATCGGATCGCCTCGCGATGCGCCGCGCTCGTCCGCATGCGCTCCACCCAGGTCTCGTAATCCATGCGGAGGCGGCGCAGCACCAGATTGCGCGTCAGGAACCCGGCGCGCGCCAGGGCCGCCTCCCATTCCGCGCTCGTATAGTCGCGGATGTGCGAGGGGTCGCGAAGCAGCTCCACCGCCTGCAGATGCGTATCGAAAGCGGCCTGCCCCGGCGACACGGCATCGATGAAGATCGCGGTCGCGCCGGGCCGGAGAACGCGCCGCGCTTGCCGCAGCCCGCCTTCGAAATCGCGCCAGTGATGGGCCGAGAAACGGCAGGCGAGGAAATCGAACGCGCCATCCGCGAACGGCAGATTCCCGGCCGGGGCCACGCAGGTCTCGATATTCGACAGGCCCCTTGCCGCCGCGGTGCTTGCGACGGCCGCGATCATCTCCGGCGACAGGTCCACCGCCGTCACCGATCCCGCATGAGGCGCGAGCCGATAGGAGACATGGCCGCCGCCAGCCCCAAGATCGAGCGCGCGCTCCGGCTTCTCCCGCCGGGCCAGCGCCTCCAGCGCGTCGAGGTCGGCCCCGCTGGAATGGACGGCGCTTCGGACATAGGCGTCCGCGCGCGGCCCGAACTGATCCTGGACAACGGCATCGTGCAAACGGGTCATGTTCATCCTCCTCGTCCCGGCGGATGGCAGCAATTGAGCCTATTACAATATATCTGATTATCCTATTATCCGCAGGCCCATGAACGATGAGGAACAGCGTCGCCTGCTGGGGCGGTTCATACGGTCGCATCGCGAGCGCGCGGCGCCGGACATGCCGACGCGCAGGCGGCGCACGCCGGGGCTGCGGCGGGAGGAGCTGGCCGCGCGCGCCGGCATGGGCGTGACATGGTGCGCATGGATCGAGCAGGGCCGCGACGTCCATCCTTCGCCCGAGGCGCTCGCCCGCCTCGCGGCCGCCTTGTCGCTCACCCCGGCGGAGCGCGCCTATCTGTTCGAGCTGGCCGGGCGGCGCGATCCCGATGCTCCCCATGCGGATCAGGCGTCGGAAGCGCCGTCTTCGCTGCGCGCGCTGATCGCGGCGGTGGAGCATCCGGCTTATGGCCTGGACAAGCTGTGGAACGCCTGCTGCTGGAACGCGGCCGCCGAGCGGCTGTTCACCGGCTGGCTGGGCCGGGGCGAGCAGAAGAACCTCTTGCGCTACACCTTCACGGCCCCCGCCGCCCGCGCCCTGCTGCCCGATTGGGAGGATCGCGCGCGGCGGCTGATCGCGGAATTCCGCGCCGACTACGGCCGCGCGCTCAACGATGCCGCGATCGGGCGTTTCGTCGCGGAGCTGAAGCAGGAGTCCCCCCTGTTCGCGCGCCTGTGGGACGAGCAGTCCGTCACCGCGCGCGAAGGCGGCCTGCGGACCTTCCTGCATCCGCTGGATGGCCCGATCGGCTATGAGCAGCACACCTATGTCCCGCCGGAGCGGCCCGATTACAAGCTGGTGGTGCTGTTCCCGCGGGCGAGCGGATAACCCGCGGCGATTGCATCGCGCGCGGGAACGGGCGACAAGCGCGCGCATATACAGGGAGATTTGGATGCGCACCGTTCTGGCCTTGCTGCTGCTTTCCACCACGCCGCTCGTTCAGGCGGCGGCGCCCGCGCCCTCGCCTGTGGCGAAGGCCGGGGTTCAGGATGCCGCGTTGCTGCAATTCCTCGATCATGCGTTCGACGAGCAGGTCGCGCTCAGCCCGGAGCAGCAGACGCAGCTCGGCTTCAAGACCAATTACGACCGGCTGGACGATTATACCGACGCCGCCGCGCAACGGCAGCTCGCGCTGACCGAAAGGCAGCTCAAGGAGATGCACGAGCGCTTCCGGCCGGAGCAGCTCGGCGAGAGCGCGCGGGTCAGCTACCGCCTGTTCGAATATGAGGCGGCGCGCGCCCGCGAATCCTTCCGCTTCCGCAACCTCCGCTTCCCCGTCTCCACCAACGGCAGCCCGGCGGGGGAGATCCCGGTGCTGCTCATCAACAACCACAAGATCGACAATGTGTCGGACGCCGAAGCCTATATCGCGCGCCTGCGCGACACCGATCGCGTGATGCGCGAGGTGGTGGCGACGATGCGCGCGCAGGCCGCCGCCGGCATCGTGCCGAACAAGGTGAATTTCGCGCCGGCCCGCAACGACGCTCGCAAGATCATCACCGGCGCGCCGTTCGACGGCGGCCCCGATTCGACGCTGCTGGCGGATTTCTCGAAGAAGGTCGCCGCTTTGGATGCGCCGGCCGAGGTGAAGGCGAAGCTGCTTGCCGATGCCCGCGCCGCGCTCACCGGGCCGTTCCGCCACGGCTATGACACGCTGATCGCCGCGCTCGACGAGATCGAGCCTCTGTCCAAGGGCAATTTCGGCGCATGGAGCCTCCCCAACGGCGCCGCTTATTATGCGGACCGGCTCAAGGCATCGACCACCACCAGCCTCACCGCCGATCAGATCCACGAGATCGGCCTGCGCCAGGTCGCGGCGATCCGGCAGGAGATGGAGGCGATCAAGCGGCAGGTCGGATTCAAGGGGACGCTGGAGCAGTTCTTCGACCACATCCGCACCGATCCGCAGTTCAAATATCCGAACACCGAAGCCGGCCGCGAGCAATATCTGCACGATGCCCGCGCGGTGATCGCATCGGTGATGGAGGTCGCCCCGCGTTTCTTCAGCGTCCTGCCCAAGGCGCCGCTGGAGGTGCGCGCGGTGGAGAAATGGCGCGAGGCGACCGCGCCGACCGCTTTCTACAACCCGCCCTCGGCGGACGGCTCGCGGCCGGGCATCTATTACGTCAACCTGGTCGACATGAACCAGACGCAGAAGGTGCAGGTGGATGCCATCGCCAGCCACGAGGGCGCGCCGGGCCACCATTTCCAGATCGCGCGGCAGCAGGAGCTGACCGACCTGCCGAAGTTCCGCAAGTTCGGCGGCTACGGCGCCTATGCGGAAGGCTGGGGCCTCTATTCGGAGCGGCTGGCGGACGAGATGGGTATCTACAAGGACCCCTATTCGCGCTTCGGCATGCTCTCGCTGCAGGTGTGGCGCGCGATCCGGCTGGTGCTCGACACCGGCATCCACGCGAAGCGGTGGACGCGCGAGCAGGCGATCGCATATTTCCGCGCGAACAGCTCGGTATCCGACACCGATATCGCGCGTGAGGTGGATCGCTATTTCAACTGGCCGGGGCAGGCGACGAGCTACATGGTCGGCCAGCTCAAGATCGCCGAGCTGCGCAAGCGCGCCGAAACGCAACTCGGCCCCCGCTTCAACATCCGCGATTTCCACGAAGCCGTGCTGAGCCAGGGTTCCCTGCCGCTCGACGTGCTGGAGGAGCAGGTGGACCGCTACATCGCCGCGCGGCGCGGCCGAAGCTGAACCGCCCGGGAGCCGGCGGCGGGGAGTCGACGCCCTGCCGCCGCTTCGGATCATCCCCCAAATTGACAATGCCGCCGTTCCATGAACAATCCTTTCCGAGGTATCAGGAATGGGCAGCGGCGCATCCGACGAACAGCAGCTCGATCCGCCGGGCATGGCTGGAGAGCCTGACGGGCCGGGCTTCCGCGCCGCGCCGCGCATGGCGGAGCGTGTCGAGGCGTTCGACTGGAGCGGCACGCCGCTCGGCCCGAAGTCCGCATGGCCGACGGAGCTTCGCATCGGCGTCCAGCAGATACTGAACTCGGGCTTCCCCAAGGCCATCGCCTGGGGGCCGGATCTCGTCACGATCTACAACGACGCCTACCGTCCCATACTCGGGGCGAAGGCGGAGGCTCTGGGGCGCTCCTTCCGCGAGGTCTGGACGGAAGCATGGGACGAGATCGGCCCGATCGCCGAGCGGGCGTTGGGCGGCAAGCCGACCTATATCGAGGATTTCCCGCTGGTGATCGATCGCACCGGCCAGCCGGAAAAGGCCTATTTCACCTTCTGCTTCAGCCCGCTGCATCTGGCGGACGGGTCCATCGGCGGGATGCTGGACACCGTCGTCGAGACGACCGGCAAGGTGCGCGCGCGATCCGATCTGGCGCTGGTGAACGGCGAACTGGGCCATCGCCTCAAGAACACGCTGGCACTGGTGCAGGCGATCGCCTCGCAAACCCTCCACGGCGCGGCCGAGCCGCAGGCGCTGCGGATTTTCAACGAGCGGCTCGCCGCGCTTGCCCATGCCCATGACATCCTGCTGCGCAGGGAATGGACGGGCGCGTCGCTGCGCGAGGTGATCGAAGGCTCGTTCGAGCCGCATGACGGCCGGCATCAGATCGAGGCCGTCGGCCCGGATTGCCAGATCGGATCGCGCGCCGCCGTCGCCCTGTCGCTGACGCTGCACGAGCTTGCCACCAACGCCGTGAAATACGGCGCGCTTTCGGTCCGCGCCGGGCGTGTCCGGCTGCGCTGGTCGATCGGCGACGGCGCCTTCCGCCTGAGCTGGGAGGAATATGACGGCCCCACGCCCGAAAAGATCGAGCGCAAGGGCTTCGGCTCGCGCCTGATCGCGCGCGGGCTGGGCGGCAACAGCAAGGTGAGGACGCGATACCGGGCGGACGGGCTGGTGGTGGATATCCAGAGCCCGCTCGGCGAACTGGCCGCCTGAGAGCGACTCCGGGGCAGTCCACGGCGGAACCGGCTCCCCGGCGCATTGCCTCACGTCAGGCGGAAGCGGGATTTCGGGATATGCGTGATCCGGCAGGCGAGATCCCCCTCGCCCGATGCGACGACATATACGTCGTCCAGCTCCGCGATTCCGGTGGTGAACACCACGTCGCGGACATAGACCTGATGCTCGATCGGCCGGGTCAGCGCGGGGTTCGCCTCGATCAGCGGCATCTGCCCGGTCTTGAGCACCCGCGACGGATTCTCCGCGTCGAGCAGCGACCAATAGGTGCGGTAGATGCCGACGATCTCCTTCGGCTCCACGCCATGCCACAGCGACAGCCAGCCCTCATCGACCCGGACGGGCGGCGCGCCCCCGCCCATCCGCGCGGTGGCCACCGTGTCGGCATGCGGGCGGATGCCCGGCTCGATGCACGGCCGCCAATGCCGCGCATCGGAGGAGACGGCGAGGTTGATCGAGGGGCCTGCGCGCCATTCGCTGCCCGGCGGATAAGCGAAATAGAGATCGCCGAGCGGCCGTGTCTGCGCCCAGTATCGCCCGTCGATACGGCCTTCGAAGATCAGCATGTCCTTGTTCTGGTGATCGAGCACGATACCGTCGAAGCGCCAGTCCAGCCCGTTGTCGGAAACGTAGAGCGTGGTGGAATGCCGCTCCGGGCTGACGGAGCAGGTGGTCATCAGCCACTCCCCCTCGACGCGGCTGATCCGCGCATCCTCCACGCCATAGCATTGCCAGCTTCCCGCCGGCGCGATCGCACGATCGTAATGGATCGCGACCACCTCCAGCCCGTCCGGCGTCATCTCGACCGGCAACAGCCAGGAGAGCGAGGTCAGCGCCATGATCTTCCACCCGCCGCCGGGCAGCAGGAATTTGCGCGGATCGGCGGTGTTGACCATCTCCAGCGGCCAGCCGTCCAGCACATAGCATCCCGCTTCCCAGCGAATCGCATGGATCTTGCCGTCGCGGACCGGCTCGCGCAGCGCCTCGGCGATCCGCACCATCATCAGCAGGTTGCCGTTCGGCAGCCGCGTCAGGCCCGGATTGAACGCGCCCAGCACATAGGTTTCGGCATCGAGCTGCCCCGCCAGCGGCGAGCGGGAAAGATCGATATCGTCCGGCACGAGGACGAGCCGGTCCACCGCATAGCCGCTCATGAATGCTTCCGCCGCGTTTCGACGCGCATGAAGGAAACGGCCGTCCTGCGCGGCTGGGTGAGCATGAAATGCGCCGCGACGGCGATGTCCTCCGCGCGCAGCATCTCCTCCCGCGCGATCATCGCGCGCTGCTTTTCGGGCGGATAATCGGGATATTGGAAATCGGTGCCGGTGAAGCCCGGCTCGATCAGCCCGACCTTGATATCGCGCTCCGCCAGTTCCTGACGCAGCGAATGGGCGAACCCCTCGATCCCGGTTTTCGCGGCGACATAGATCGAGTTGCCGCCGCTCCGCGCATCCGCAGCCATCGAGCCGATCAGGACGATATCGCCGCCCTGCTTCATCCGTCCGGCGGCAGCCTGCGTGCTGGTCAGACAGGAAGTGAAATCGACCGCGATCTGATAGTCGGTGTCGGCGGGGGCGGTGTCCATCAGCGCCTCCGCCGGGATCGCGGCGTTGATGACCGCTATGTCCAGGCCGCCGAGATATTCTCCCGCGGCATCGAAGAACCTGTCGACTTCCTCGCGCCGGGCGAGATCGACGGCGATCCCGTTGCCCTCCCCCACTTCCCGTATGCGGACCAGCGCGTCGTCGAGATGCTCCGGCGTGCGCCCGCAGACGAAGACCTTCGCGCCCTCGGCGGCCAGCAGCACCGCGATCGCGCGGCCGATGCCGGTGGTGCCGCCGGTGACGACGGCCTTTCGACCGGCAAGGCCGGGCTGCTCGGTATGGGCATCGGCGATGTTGGCCGGGCCGGCTGGTCCTGACACGGGCGCTCTCCTTCCACCTCGAAAAGAGACGGAAGGGCGATCGGGTTCCGCCGGTGCGCCGACAGGATGCGGTGAAAGGCCGATCGGCACGCGCACGAAACAGAGCGCCCGCTCCGATCGTTCACGCCGCAATGCATTGCGGGAGAAACCATGAGCAATCGGGATCAGCCAAGCGCCGGATCGCGATCCGGCAGTCCAAGACAGGCGAGCGGATCGATTTTCCACTTCCCGGCAAGCGGCCGCCTCATCCTCACCTGGCAATGAACCGATGGAGTCCGCGATCTTGAACACTGAACCGGAAGATATCGCCACGCCCGCCCCTGCCCCGTGGTGGAAGCGCGGCGTCATCTATCAGATCTATCCACGTTCCTTCCAGGACAGCAACGGGGACGGGATCGGCGATCTCGCCGGCATCATCGAACGGATGGATTATCTCGGCTCGCTGGGGGTGGACGGCATCTGGCTCTCCCCCATCTACCCTTCGCCGATGGCCGATTTCGGCTATGACGTCTCGGATTATTGCGACGTGGAGCCCATCTTCGGCGATCTCGCGCTGTTCGACCGGCTGGTCTCCGCCGTCCATGCAGCGGGCCTCAGGCTGATCCTCGATTTCGTCCCCAACCATACGTCGAACCGGCATCGCTGGTTCGAGGAAAGCCGCGCTTCCCGCGACAATCCGAAGCGCGACTGGTATATCTGGCGCGATCCCGCGCCGGGCGGCGGCCCGCCGAACAACTGGATCAGCGATTTCGGCGGCTCAGCCTGGGAATGGGACGCGGCGACCGGCCAATATTACCTCCACGCCTTCCTGAAGGAGCAGCCGGACCTCAACTGGCGCAACCCGGAAGTGCGCGCGGCGATGGGCGACGTGCTGCGCTTCTGGCTCGATCGCGGCGTGGACGGCTTCCGGATCGACGTGCTGTGGCACATCGTCAAGAACGCCGCCTTTCCGGACAATCCGCTCAACCCCGAATGGCGGCCCGGGCGCACCGAGCGCGATCGCGTGCTCCAGCTCCATTCGACCGACCAGCCCGAAGCGCACGAGATCACGGCGGACCTGCGCGCGCTGGCCGATCGCTACGGGGAACGCGTGCTGATCGGGGAGATATTCCTGCCCAACGAGCGTCACGCGCGCTGGTATGGAACGGCCGAGCGGCCCGAGGTGCATCTGCCGTTCAACTTCCAGCTCATCGAGGAAAGCTGGAACGCCGCCGCGCTGCACAAGGTGATCGCGGCCTATGAGGCATCGCTCCCCGCCTTCGGCTGGCCGAATTGGGTGATCGGCAGCCACGACGCCCCGCGCATCGCCGCGCGCATCGGGGAGGCGCAGGCGCGGGTCGCGGCGATGCTGCTGCTCACCTTGCGCGGCACGCCGACGCTCTATCAGGGCGACGAGCTAGGCATCGGCGAGGTGCCGATCCCGCCAGACCGCATCCGCGATCCGCAGGAGCTTCGCCAGCCCGGCATCGGCATCGGGCGGGATCGCTCGCGCACGCCGATGCCGTGGGACGCCTCGCCCTTCGCCGGCTTCAGCACCCGCGAGCCGTGGCTGCCGCTCAACCCCGATTGGGCGGAGCGCAACGTCGCCGTGCAGGATGGCGATCCCGGCTCGATGCTGTCGCTCTATCGGGCGCTGCTGCGGTTGCGGCGCGAGCATCCGGCGCTGGCGGTCGGCGGCCTCGCGCTCGTCGAGGGGGAGGAGGACGTGCTGTCCTATGTCCGCAGCCACGGCGGCGACATGCTGCTGGTGGCGCTCAACTTCGGGCGACAAAGGCGGCGGATCGCCTTGCCGCCCGGCCTCCGCGCCGGCGAGCCGATCGTCTCAACCCGCGCGCAGGCCTCGACGGACGGAACGCTCGCGCCGGACGAGGGCCTTGTCCTGCGCCTGATCGGGGAGGCCTGACATGCGCGTCGCAATGCTCGCCCCCATCGCGTGGCGCACGCCGCCCCGGCATTACGGCCCGTGGGAGCTGGTCACGAGCCTGCTGACGGAGGCGCTGGTCGATCGCGGCATCGACGTGACGCTGTTCGCCACGCTGGACAGCGTGACTCGCGCGACGCTGGATGGCGTGGTGCCCGCGCCCTATAACGAAGACCCCGCGATCGACGCGAAAGTGTGGGAATATCGCCATCTCGCCTATCTGTTCGAGCAGGCCGGGCGCTTCGACATCATCCACAATCAGGCCGATTTCCCCGCTCATGCCTTCGCGCGCCTGACGCGGACGCCGATCGTCACCACGATCCACGGCTTTTCGTCGGATCGCATCCTTCCCATGTACCTGCCGTTCCAGGATCGCGTCCATTATGTCGCGATCAGCGATGCGGACCGGCACCCCGCCCTGCGCTATGCGGCGACGATCCACCACGGCATCCCGATCGGGGACTTTCCGTTCCAGCCGGACAGCGGCGACGACCTGCTCTTCTTCGGCCGCATCCACCCGGACAAGGGAGCGGCGGAGGCGATCGGGGCCGCCAGCGCGACCGGCCGCAGGATCAATCTCTACGGCGTCATCCAGGATCAGGGCTATTATGATCGATCGGTCGCGCCTTTCGTCGATGGCCGTCAGGTGGTCTTCCACGGCCCGGTCGGCGGGCGGGCGCGGCAGGAGGCGCTCGGCAACGCCCGCGCGCTGCTCCACCTCATCAACTTCGATGAGCCGTTCGGCCTTTCCGTGGTGGAGGCGATGGCATGCGGCACGCCGGTGATCGCGCAACGGCGCGGATCGATGAGCGAGATCGTGGAGCATGGCGTCAACGGCTTCCTCGTCGACGATCTCGCCGAAGCCGCGCAGGCGATCGAGCGCGTCGCCCCGCTCGACCCCGCGGCGGTGCGCCGCACCGTGGTGGAGCGATTCAGCGTCGAGCGCATGGCGGACGATTATATCGCGCTCTACCGGGAGATATTGGGACGAGGCCCGTGACGCACCCCCAAGGGCCGATCGACATTCAAGCCCGGAGGGCTGTTTGCGGCTGCTGTTTTCGCGTCATGCCGGGCTTGACCCGGCATCCAGAGCCGCAAAGATCATCGTTCGTGACTCTGGGTGCCGGGTCAAGCCCGGCATGACGGTGGAGGCAATGCAGGGAGGCCTGGATGTCGATCCGTCCTAAGGCTCCGCGTGCGGCTTCGGATGGACGAGCGCATCCTCATGCTTTTCGGGGCGGATGTAGATCGAGGCAAGCTCCGGCAGCGCCGCCTTCATCTCGGCCTCCAGCGTCTCGATCAGCGTTTCCGCGCGGCCCATCGGCAGGTCGTCCGCGAAATCCGCGCTGATCGCCACGAACACGGAATCGGGCGAGGTGTGGATGGTGCGCACATGGTTGACGGCGGTGATCTCCGGCCGCGCGTCGAGCAGCCGCCATACGGTGGCGACGATCGCCGGGTCCGCGCTTTCGCCGATCAGCAGCCCCTTTGCCTCACGCGCCAGCAGGATCGCGACGCCGGCAAGGATGACGCCGATCGCGATCGAGGCGACGCCGTCCAGCCGCGGATCGCCGTAATGATGGCTCGCCCAGATGCCCGCGCCGGCGATCGCCAGCCCGATCAGCGCGGCGCTGTCCTCGAACAGCACCATGAAGCCGGCCGGGTCCTTCGAGCGGCGGATCGAATCCCACCAGCGCCGTTCCCCGCGCTGGCGGTCGAACGCGCGCACGGCGATCGCCCAGGACGCTCCCTCCAGCACGGCGGCGACGACGAGCACGATATAGGCCGCCGTCGGATCGCGCAGCGGCTCCGGGCTGCGCACATGCGCCAGCCCTTCGTAGATCGACAGGCCGGCGCCGACCGCGAAGATCAGGATCGCGACGATGAACGCCCAGAAATAAAGCTCCCGGCCGTAGCCGAACGGATGCGCCCTGTCCGGCGGACGCCGCGCCTGCGACTGGCCGTAGAGCAGCAGGATCTGGTTGCCGCTGTCCACCAGCGAATGGACCCCCTCCGTCAGCATGGAGGAGGAGCCGGTGATCGCGGACGCCGCGAATTTGGCGATCGCGATCCCGACATTGGCGGCGAGCGCCCCGTAAAGGACGATGTTCCCGCCGAAGCCTTCTCCCGCCTGCCTGCCCGCCACAGGCCGATCGGTTCCGGCGGTCATCGAGAAAACCGATCACGAACCGCCCGGACGAACGACGCGGCCGCAAGAGTCACGGTCTGTCCCAAAAGGGGACAAGTACATATGTTAGCCTGATACACATATTGAATTTATTTTTGTTCCCCGGCCACGCGCAACAAGCCGCCTCCGCCAAACGTCTTTCCTCGAAGAAAGTTCTGGGGAGATCGAGATTGTCCGTCTCCCGCCGCGACAAGCCGAGAGGAGAAGGTGATGATCGACGAGAAGGATTTCCTCGCGATGCGCGCTCTTCAGGAGCATCGCCGCGCGGACGCCGCCGCCGACAAGGCGATCGCGAGCATCCATCGCCGGATGGCCGTGGAATATGACCGGCGCGCGAGACAGGTTCAGGTTGTGGAAGTGACCGTGACGCGCATGGCGGGAGAGGGAAAATGAGCGGCGGACCGCCGTGCTCACCCTGAAGCGCGATCCCAAAAAAAGGCCGGCCCGCGCGGACCGGCCAGAGGGGATCAATTATACCAGCTACGGACCTCCTGCATCCGCTCCAGCTTCCGCGCCTTGTGCTTCACCGGGCCTTCCTCGGTCCAGCCATGGACAAGCTCCGTGCCGAGCAGGCGGGCGAGCCGATCCTCGCCCGGCTCCAGGAAGCCTTCGGGAATGGTGTTCCGGTAATCCTCCTGCGGCTGCAGATATTCGCGGCAGTAGAAGTTCGACAGGTTGATCCGCAGCCCCGGCTCCTTGCGCGAATAGGAGCCGTGCCAGGTGTTGCCATGCCACACCACCGCGCTGCCGGCGGGCACCTCGATCGGGACGATATGCTCGAAACGGTCGTTGCCGTCGATCTGCGCCTCCCATTTGGTCGGCTGCCGTCCGTAGCGATGGCTGCCCGGCACCATGGCGAGCGCGCCCTTGGCTTCGGAATAATCGGTCAACGCATAATTGCAGTTGGCGACTTGCGAATAAGGCGGAAGCGGATCGGGAATGCCGTTGCCCGAGTCGCTATGGATTTCCAGCCCCGGCCCGCCCGGCCCCTTCAGATGACAGCCGAGGCTGGACAGGATGCACCTCTTGCCGAGAAGATACGTTATCAGCGCGAGCGGCTTCGGATTGGTCACGGATTCCTTGAAGATCTTGTCCTTGTAAAGGAGATACGGGATGAAGCTCATCGCCGTATAGCTTCCCTCATTTTCAGGATCGAGCTTACGGCCGAGCCATTGCTCCGATATCTCGAGGATCTTGCTGCGCAACGCGGTGGTCAACTCGGGTGACAGCGCGTCCGGAATGATAGTGAAGCCATAAGCTTCCAGTTCGGCCAGGTTTTTCTCCAGCCCCATCTCGCGAATATCCGAATATATCGCGTTCAGATCTTCGGTCGCCGACCAGTTTCCAATGTCCATCGTGCCTCTCCATTTTTCGCGAACATGCAAATGGAGGCACCAAGAGTCAAGTGCGCCCGAGTGTCAAAATATCTTGACACGATCCGGTTCGGCAGCTTTCCTGTCGGCATGAGAGGCGCGCGATAGCGCCCCATGAGGAGAGGGAACCAATGAAGCTGCGCCACAGCCAGGGGCTTCGCGTCGGTATGTTGCTTGCATCGGGAGCCTGGCTCACGCTGGCGGCGACGCCGGGATACGGGCAGGCCGCGCCGGATCGGGATGCGGCCGCGCCGCAGGGCGAAGAGGGCGCCCGGGCCGCCGACACCGGCATTCAGGACATCATCATCACCGCCCGCCGCACCGAGGAGAATCTCCAGAAGGTGCCGATCGCGGTCACGGCGCTGACGGAGGCCGCGCTCAGGGAAAAGGGGACGGTGAACCTGACGGACGTGCAGTTCAGCGCGCCGTCCGTCCAGATGACGACCGCTTACGGGCGGCTTTCCGGCGGGTTCAGCATCCGCGGCCTGTCCGGCGGGGTGCAGACCTATTTCGCCGAGGTGGCGGGCGGGCCGACGGAGGCCGGCGCGCCCTTCTACGATATCGCCAACGTCCAGGTGCTGAACGGCCCGCAGGGCACGTTGTTCGGGCGCGCGAACACGGCGGGCGCGGTGCTCGTCACGCCAGCCAAGCCGGAGTTCAACCGGCTAATCGCCGAGCTCGACTATCAGCGCGGCTCCTACAACCTCAACCGCATGACCGGGATCGCGAACCTGCCGATCATCGAGGACCAGCTCGCATTGCGCGTTGCGGTCAACCAATATCACCGCGACGGCGACACCAGGGCCATCGGCAGCAACCAGCGCCTGAACGAGGACAATAGCTGGGGCCTGCGCGCCAGCCTGCTCTGGCGGCCGGGCGGCGGGCGCTTCACCAATTATGCGGTGGTCGACTGGTTCGACGTGGATCAGGCGCCCGGCGGCTTCGTGCTTTCGGCGATCAACACCAACCTGCCGCTCTACAACCTGCCCGGCGGCATCTCCGCGCCGGGCGGGCTGGCCGCTGGCACCGCCACCTTCGGCGCCGTCTGCAACACGGCGGTAGCGGCTGGGCTTTCGCCTTCGGTCAACGCCTGCATCGACCAGCGCCTGCGCATCGCGGCCACGTTCAAGCCGGCGCTGATCGCGGAGCTTGCGCGCGCCGGCGCTGGCGGCGACGCGGTGCGCTCCGTCCCGCACGATCCGAACCTGCGGCTGGACGAGGTGCTGCGCCGGATCACCTTCGTCGATCAGGCGGAGTTCGATTTCGGGCATGTCGGCCCGACCACCCTCACCCTGCGCAACATCTTCGGATATCAGGCCGTCACCGGCGTCACCGCCTGGGACGTCGACGGGCTGGGCGGGCTGGTCCAGAGCGCGGTCGCCGTCGCCACCACCGCCGCTTATGCGACGACGCCATCGGGGCAGCAATTCGGCAACACGGCGATCTATCGGCCGGGGCCGTATCAGAAGACCTATACCAACGAGACGCAGCTTCGCGGCACGATCGGCGACAAGGCGCTCGACTGGAACATCGGCTATTATTACCAGAACACGCCCTCGATCCGGAACCTAGACGGCATCCGCAACCTGTCGCGCGTCTATTCCGGCATCACGCTGCCGACGCTGGGCTACAACCCCTCCTTCCCCTTCGCGGACGGCGGATATACCCGCCAGCAGGCCGTGTTCGGGCAGGCCACGCTGGATTTCGGGGCGTTCGCCTCCTCGCTTTCCTCCATCCACCTCACCGGGGGCTTGCGAAAGAGCTGGGACAAATCGAGCCTGACCACGGCCGCCGTTTCCACCAGCCTGCCTTCGGGCGCCTATGTGCCGGGGGCCACCTCCACCGCCACCACGGAAAGCTCCGGCACCAACTACACGGTATCGCTCGACTGGCAGGCGACGTCCGACCTGCTGCTCTATGCCGCGCATCGCAAGGGCTATCGCCCCGGCGGCATCAACCAGGTGCTCAACGCGACCGGGCTGCCCAATTATTCTCCCACCTATGCCCCGGAAACCGTGAAGGACATCGAGCTGGGGATAAAATACGGCTTCCGCGTGGGCGGCGTCAGCGGCCGGCTCAACGCCGCCGCGTATAATGTGGACTACAGCAACATCCAGCGCCTGTTCAGCGCGGCGGTGAACGGCGTGACCACCACCTACAACGTCAACGCCTCCGCCGCCCGCATCCGCGGCTTCGAGCTTCAGGCGCAGATCAAGGCGGGCGGGCTGAGCATCGACGGCTCCTATGCTTATAGCGATCCGAAATTCACCTCTTGGCTGGGCGCCGATCCGCTGGGGCTGATAAAGCCCGGCAACGCCGCCTGCCTTCCCGGGTCCACCGCCGCGCTCTGCCTGCTCAATCTGGCGGACACGCCCTTCCCGAACATATCGCGCCATCAGGCCAGCCTGACGACGCGCTACGCCGTCCCCGTCGGCGCGACCGGCGAGAGCGAGGTCGCGCTGTCGGCGACGGGTTACTACCAGAGCCGCCGCTATTTCTCCGACGCCGCCACACGCAATATCCAAGTTTATGGCGAAGGCGTGCGCGACGCCATTTCGCAGGCGCCGTTCGGACGGCTCAACCTGCGGCTGGAATGGAACAACGTTGCGGATAGCCGGCTGAGCCTGGCCGCCTTCGTCAACAACGTCACCAACAAGGATTATGCGCTCACCGCCGTCACCCAGCTTCATTCGCTGGGCACGGCCGTCAAACTCTATGGCGAGCCGAGGATCTTCGGTCTTGAGGCTCGATTCAGGTTCGAACGATGAAATATGAATTCGCCAGCGCCGGCTGGATGGCGTTCATGCACGGGATGATCGCGGAGCGGGTTAGGCAATTGGGGGAGCAATCCCCGCCGCTCCGCATATCGCTGTGCGAGGTGTTCACCGATCCGCCGCGCCATCTGTCGCCGGACGGATCGCCGATCGCGTGGCATTGCGTGCTCGACGAAAACGGGCTGCGCTTCGGCGCGCATGAGGTGGACGATGTCCTGTGGAAGGTGCGCGGCGATTATGACGCGATCGTGCCGCTGGGCCGTTACGACACGCGCGGCGACCCCGATCGCGCGGCCGATCTGGCGCGGATGGGAGCCGAGCTTGTCGCGCACGGCCTGATGGCGATCGAGGGCGACCGGAGCCAGCGCGATCCGCGCGTCGGCAGCTTCCATGACGAGATCGCGCGCGTGACCGCCTAGGCGGACAGCACGCCTTCGATCACGAGGCGCAGCACTTCCCTCTCCGCCATTTCCAGGCTCGCATAATCCGAATGCTTCATGATCATCGCGCCCACCGAATAATTGCCGGCGGCAAAGGCCGCCGCCGCCACCCGCGCCTTGATCCGCGAGCCGAGATCGCTGCCCAGCTCCGCCTCAAGCTCGGTCGCGATGATTTCCTGATAGGCGGCGGAGATATCGGAATAGGCCTGCCGCACCGCAGGCTCCGACGCGGTGATCTGCCGCACGTTCGCCGCCGGGCCGCGGCGGCTCAGATCCTTCGAATGGAAGATGACATGATCGGACCAGACATCGACGATGGAGCGCGTCCCGCGTTCCCGCGCCGCCACGCGAAACTCCTCGAGCGCGGCATGCTGGTTGTAGAGCACGAGATGCGCCTTGGTCGGGAAATAGCGCAGCAGGGTCCGCTTGTGGACGTCGGCGGCCTCGGCGATCTGCTCCAGCGTCGCCGATTCATATCCGCGTTCCAGAAAGGCGTTGAGGGCGGCTTCCGCGATCTGCCTGCGCGTGCGCTCGATCTTGCGCTGGCGAAGGCCGGGCTTCTTTGCGACGGGATCATGATCGGTCATGCCGTGAATCCTGGAACCAATATCGCCTCGCCGCAAGCGCGCGGGATCGGCGCGGCGTGACGGGCGCAAGCATCGCCCCGCCATCCGCCGCCGGTGAGCAACTGCCTTTCTCGACGCGCTTGCTCTACGGCCTCGGGGAAGCGGGCGAAGGGCTGAAGACCGCCGCGCTCGAAACCTTCCTGTTCTTCTTCTACGTGCAGGTGGTCGGGCTTTCAGGGGCGTTGACCGGAACGGCATTGTTCATCGCCCTGCTGTTCGACGGGCTGGTCGATCCTTCGGTCGGCGCATGGTCCGATCGCACGCGAAGCCGGCTGGGCCGCCGCCACCCTTTCCTCTACGCCGCCCCGATACCGTTGGCGATCGCGCTGGTCTTCCTCTTTTCCCCGCCCGAAGCGGGGCAATGGCTGCTGTTCGGCTGGCTGCTACTGTTCACGATCGCCGCGCGTTTCGCGATGACGCTCTATTACGTGCCGCACATGGCGCTGGGCGCGGAATTGACGAGCGACTTCTCCGGGCGAATCTCGCTCGGCGCGCAGCGGACGTTCTTCGGCTATGCCGGGCGCCTGGCCGCGATCGCGATCGCGTTCGGCTTCGTGTTCCGCGCGACGTCGCCCGGCGTGAACGGGCAACTGGATCGCAGCGCCTATCCGCGGCTCGCGGTGATATTGGGATGCCTCGTCGTCATCGTCGTGATCGTCTCCGCGCTCGGCACGCAGCGGCGGGCGCTGCGGGCCGCGCCGCGATCGCATGCGCCGGTGAACACATTGGCGGCGCTGCGCCTCGCGATGCGATCGGCATCGTTCCGCGCATTGTTCTTCGCGCTGCTCATCATGTATTGCTACAACGGCGTCCAGGGCGCGCTCGCGCTGCACATGAACACCTATTACTGGCAGCTCACGCCGGCCCAGATACCGTGGGTGCTCTATGCCTCCGTCGCCGGCTTCATGATCGGCATACCGCTCGCCCGTCCGCTTTCGGTGCGGTTCGACAAGAAGCGCCCCTATATGATCGGCATATTGGGCTCGTGCCTGATCGGCAGCGGGCCGGTGATCCTCTCGCTGCTGGGCATGGCCCCCGCCCCCGGCTCCACGCCGCTCCTCGCGCTGCTCGTCGCGGCGGGGCTGGGACTGGGGCTGGTCGGCGCGATCCCCGTGGTGCTGGCGGCCGCCATGCTTGGCGACGTCGCGGACGAATATGAAGTCCTCCACGGCGCGCGCGTCGAAGGCATCGTCTTCGGCGTCAACGCCTTCTGCCGCAAAGCCTCCATGGGGCTGGGAGGCGTCGCCGCCGGGCTGATCGTGGACCTGATCCATTTCCCCAAGGGGATGTCGCCGGGCACGATCCCCGAAGGGCCGCTGCTCCGGCTGGCGGTGGCCTATGGGCCGCTGATGCTGGCGATCCTGTGCCTCGGGCTTTCCGTCATGCGGGGCTACCGGCTGTCGCGCGACGAGGTGGAAGGCATAACCGATCGGCTGCGCGCGGCCGGACGGCGCTGAACGCGAGGCCTCGCGCCCTGATGCCTCACACGGGAAGGATTTCCGCGCTGTGCTCGCCCAATGTCGGCGAGGGACGGAGGATCGGCGCGCGCGCGCCATCGATGCGAATGGTGGGAGCCGCGCTCCAGTGGCTGCCGACATAGCGCCGCTCTATCCGCACCCATGCGCCGGTTTCGGACAGGTGCCGCGCCGTCGGCAGGTCTTCCGCGGCGCACACCGGCGCGGCGGGAACGCCGGCCTTCTGCAGCGCATCCGCCGCCTCGTCGGCTGACATTCCGGCCAAGGACTGCTCCACGGCCGCCTCGATCGTGTCGGCATGGGCGTTGCGCGACGCGACCGTGGCGAAGGCCGCGCGCCACTCCGGCCTGCCAAGCCAGGCGGTGAGCGCGGCCCATTGGTCGTCGTTGCGGCACGCCAACGCGATATGCGATGCGCCCGCGCGCGCCACGCAGCGCGGCGCGTAGACGGTGGAGCGGCTGCCCAGCCGTTGCGGCGCCCCCCAGGCCTGCGCGCGCATGATCGCATCGGCGCCAAGCTGGAACAGGCATTCGACCTGCCCGAGATCGGCCCAGCTCCCGCCCTGGGTCGCGCGGCCATGAAGGCCCGCCAGCGCCGCGATCGCGCCATAGATGCCAGCTACGGGATCGCCATAAGCGGCATGTTGCAGCACGGGCGGCCACGCGGCCTCGCCATTGACGTGCGGCATGCCGGACGCATGCTCGACGGTGGAGCCATAAGCGCGGAAGAAGCTCCATGGCCCCGTCGCGCCGAATGCTCCCATCGACACCATCGCCAGCCCCGGCCGCAATCCGGCCAGATGCTCCTGATCCAGCCCCAGCTTCCGCATCACGCCCGGGGCGTAATTCTCGATGACGATATCGGATGCGCGCACGATATCCTCGGCGGAGGCGCGGCCGTCGCCGGTGGTGAGGTCCAGGCATATGCCGCGCTTGTTGCGGTTCATGATGAGGAAGGCGGGCATCACCTCATGAGCGGGCGGATCGGATCGGCCGGGCGGCTCCCAGCCGCGCCACCAGTCGTGATGCGCCTCGGATTCGATCTTGATGACGTCCGCGCCCAGATCGCCGAGCAGGCGGGTGCACATCGGCCCGGCCCAGCCCATCGAAAAATCCGCGACGCGTACCCCCTCCAGCGGCGTGCGCGGGACCGGACCGGCGCGTTCGGGGCAAGGCGCGCCGTCGGTCAGGATGCGGAACGGCAGGCCGGGAGCCAGCACGCCTTCCGCGCCGGGCAGCGGGGCGAAGCTGCCGCGCTCGCGCCAATGCCCGGTCCGCAGCAATTCCCGATGGTCCGGCACCGGAGCCAGCGGCACGCGACGCCGCTGCCCGCCGATCAGCCAATGCTCCGTGGTGTCGGTGGGGAAGATGGCGCTCAGCCCGGCATCGATCAGATCGGCATGCTCGATCCGCGCGCGCGAGGTGGCGAAGCGGGGATCGGTCGCCCATTCCGGCCGCCCGACCAGATCGGCGAGTCCGGCCCATTGCGCGGGCGTGAGCGTCGTCACACCCAGCCAGCCGTCGCGCGTGCGATATACGGTGGTCGGATGATTGCCGCCGAAGCGATTGACCCCCTGCCGCTCGGGCCTGATCCCGCTCGCCTCGAAGATCGGCGGCGTCGGCTCGGTGAAGCACATCGCGGCTTCGAGCACATTCACGTCGATCCGGCGCGTCGCTCCGCCGTGCTTGCGTCCCCACAAAGCCGCGAGCGCGCCGACGAGCAGCGTGGCCCCCGCGGTGATCTGCGGCGCGAACCCCTGCGGCAGCATCGGCGGCCCCTCCTTCGCGCCGAACGATGCCGCGATCCCGGTCAGCGCATGGACCAGCGCGTCGTCGCCGTGCCAGTCGCGGAACGGGCCGTCATGTCCGAACCATGTGATGCCGAGCCGAAGCGCCTCGAATCCGCGCGCCTCCAGCAGCCGGTCCGCCGCCTCCACCGCATCGGGCGACTGGCCCACGAGCAGCACGCGCAGCGGTGCGGGATGATCCTCCAGCATCGCAAGCCCCCGCCCGATCGAGGCCACGGCGATCTTGCCCTGATCGAGCCAAGGATCGACCGGATCGGCTGCCGCTGCCGGCGCGCTCCCGACGCGGAAGACGCGCGCGCCCAGAATCGAGAACATCCGCCCACAATAACGCGCCGCGATATCGTCGGAGGATTCGAGGACGGCGATCCCGGCGAGGGGCGAAGGCCGGTGCTGTTGCTTCAATGCCATTGCATGACCTCTCCGCAGGGGCCGATTTCCCGCTTCGGCCGATGTGCGCGCACCGGATGATGCGTCACCATGTATCGATGAACGGGCGCTTCTTGCCGGTGCGCGGCGGAAGCGGCGTGCTTTCCAGTCCGGCGACGATGCGGGCGCGGGTTTCCGCCGGATCGATCACATCGTCGAAGTCGAAGCCCATGGCGACGGTGAGCGCCTTGCCGTTCTCATAGGATCTGGCGACGCGTTCCTTGAACCACGCATCGCGCTCGATCGGGTCGGCGATCGCCTCCATCTCCTTGCGGAAGCCCAGCTTGATCGCTCCCTCCAGCCCCATCCCGCCGAACTCGCCCGTCGGCCAGGAGAAGGTGAAGAAGGATGCCTGGCTATGCCCGCCGACCATCGCCATCACGCCCAGCCCATAGGCCTTGCGCAGCACGATCGAGAATACCGGCACGGTCAGGTTGGGGCCTGTCACGAACATGCGGCAGCAGTGGCGGATCAGCCCGGTCTTCTCCGCTTCCGGCCCCACCATGTTGCCGGGCGTGTCGGCGAGCACGACGATCGGCAGGTCATAGGCGTCGCACAATTGCATGAAGCGGGAGCATTTGTCGGCCGCGTCGCTGTCCACCGCGCCGCCCAGATGCGCAGAATTGTTGGCGATCACGCCCACCGGCCGCCCCTCGATCCGGGCGAGCGCGGTGATGGCGGCGCGGCCGAACTGGTGGCGCAGCTCCAGCACCGATCCGGTGTCGCACAGGGTTTCGATCACCTTGCGCACGTCATAGGCGCGCAGGCGGTTCTCCGGCACCAGATGGCGCAGCAGCCGCTGGTCGGCGCATTCCCAATCCTCGATCCGTCCCTGGAAATAGGACAGGTAGCGCCTGGCGAAGCGCACCGCGTCCGCCTCGTCCTTGGCGACGATATCGATCACGCCATTTGGCGATTGCACCTCCACGGGGCCGACCTCCTCCGGCGTGTAGACGCCCAGCCCGCCGCCCTCGATCATCGCCGGCCCGCCGACGCCGAGCGTCGAGCCTTCGGTCGCGATCACCACGTCGCAGCAGCCGAGCAGCACCGCCGCGCCGGCGAAGCAGCGTCCGTTGGCGATGCCGACCTGCGGCACCAGCCCGCTCAACCTGCCCTGCAGGCCGAAGGCGCGCGTGTTGAAGATGCCCCCGCCGGCGGGACGGTCGGTATCGCCGGGGCGCCCTCCCCCGCTTTCCGCGAACAGGATCACCGGCAGACGCCAATGCTCCGCCAGCTCATACATGCGGTCGGTCTTTTCGTGGTTCTTCATGCCCTGCGTGCCGGCGAGCACGGTGTAATCGTAGGACATGATGACGCAGCGCGAGGCCTCCGCCCCGAATTGCGCGCGATTGACGCAGCCGATCCCCGTGACCATCCCGTCCGCGGGCGTGCTGACGATCAGGTCGTCCAGCGGGCGGCGGAGCCGCTGGCCCGCGATCACCAGCGAGCCATATTCGACGAAGCTGCCGGGATCTGCGAGATCGGCGATATTCTCCCGCGCGGTGCGATAGCCGAGCTTGTGGCGCTTCGCGACCGCATCGGGCCGCGCTTCGTCCAGCGTCAGCGCGCGGCGTTCGAGGAATTGCGCGAGATCGGGGCGGATATGATCGGGATCGGGCAGCGCCTCCTCCGCCAGCGCTTCCCCGGCGGCATCGTCGGGCGCCATGAAGGCGATCGGCGCGCCCTCCGCCAGCACCGTGCCGATCGCGGGCAGGATCGCCGTGATCGTGCCGCCGGTTTCGGCCCGCACGACATGCTCCAGCTTCATCGCTTCCATGATCGCGATCGTCTGCCCGGCGCGGACCACATCGCCCGGCGCGACCTCCGTCAGGGTCAATACGCCGGAGAGCGGCGCGGCCAGCGCGATATTGCCCGGCGGCACCGCCACCGCCTGCGTCTGCGCGATCGCGCCGGTCTCCGCGGCATGGACAGGCTCCAGCACGTGCGCGGCGGCGCGCAGCGCGTCCATATGCCCGGCCACCAGAGTGGTGCGCAAATCGCCCGCGATCACTTCCTCGTCGCGCAGCACGGCGCGCAGGAAGCCGATATTGGTGGAGACGCCTTCTATCGCGAACTCGGCCAGCGCACGGTCGGCGGCCTTCAGGGCAGTCGCCCAATCCCCGGACGCGACATGGACGATCACCTTGGCGAGCAGGGAATCGAAGCGCGGACTGATCGCATAACCGCCGCGACCATAGCCATCGACGCGCACCCCCGGCCCCGATGGCGGCTCGTAGCGCGCGATCACGCCCGCGGCGGCGCGGGGCGTGCCGTCCTCGCCCATCGTCTCCGCATTGA
>JASGGR010000281.1:0-2660 GCA_047602705.1 Sphingomonas bacterium
CCAGTCGCGCGCGATCAGCAGCCCCTGCTGGCGATAGGAGGGGAAGCACATGTCGTCATATTGCAGCGCATGAGCGGCGGCGACCGAAACCGCCTCCTCGCCTAGCGACTTCATGTAGAAGCTGGTCTTGCCCTGCCGCTGCGCGCGGAACATGCGCTCGTCGAACGCGCGGACCAGCGCCATATGGCGCAGCATCCGCCGCAGCCTGTCCGGCGACAGATGCGGATTCCACGGGCCGACGGCCTGCCCGTGCTCGTCCAGCACGCGCACCATCGCATAGGCCAGATCGGTGAAGTCGGCCGCGTCATCATGCGTGTCGGGGCGGCGGACGGAGCCGGCCGCGGGAATATCGACGGCGGAGAAATCCACCTCGTCTCCGGGCCGGAAACGCGGCTCCGGCACATGAAGCGCCAACGGCTTCAGATTGCTGCGAACGGGATCGCCGGCCATGCTCTCTCCAAGACTCGCGCGCGTCCTTCCGGCGCGCACTTCTCTTTCGCATGGTTGAAATAATGTTTCAAGCGGTAGCGTGACCCGCCACCACGCTTCGCCGCGATCGCAACCCGTCTCGCGCGCGCCTAGCGCGGGGAGGCGAGCGGCGTGGCGATCAGCAGCGTATCCAGTTCCTTCGGGTTGAGTTCGGCGAGAAATTCGCAGCCGATCTCGCGATCCTTCACCCAGACGATCCGGGCATGGCGCTCCACCCCACCGGGCAGGCTGATCTTCAGCGTCGTGCCCACCGGCAGCGGGATGGACATGCGCGCGCGCACTCCGAGGGCGGATGCGTCCAGCAGCTCCATCGACAGCGCGATCCGCGCCGTTGCGCGGCATTCCACCGGCGAGCGCGGCGCGCGGCGTTCATCGCGTTGGAGAGATTGCGCAGTCATGGTCTTGCCGTCCCTTTCCGCGCCCGTCCTCGCACGGAGAAGGTTAACGCCCTCTCAATGCCCCTTAACGAAAAAGGCCCGGCAGGTTCACCTGCCGGGCCTCGTTTCCGCTCTGCGGTTTCCCGCTCAGTTCCGGTTGCTGCCCATGAACTGGAGCAGGAACTGGAACATGTTGATGAAGTCCAGATAGAGCGACAGCGCGCCCATGATGACGGCCTTGCCCATCATGTCCGTGCCAGCGACATAGGCGTACATGCCCTTGATCCGCTGCGTGTCGTAAGCCGTGAGGCCCGCGAACAGCAGCACGCCGACAGCGCTGATCACCATCGCCATCGCGGGCGATTTGAACCACAGATTCAGCAGCGAGGCGACGATGATGCCGACCACGCCCATGATGAGGAACGTGCCGAAGCCCGACAGGTCACGCTTCGTGCTGTAGCCGTAGAGGCTCAGCGACAGGAAGGCGACGGCGGTGGCGAAGAAGGTGATCGCGATCGAGGTGCCGGTATAGACCAGGAAGATGGTGGACATCGAAACGCCCATCACCGCCGCGAACGCCCAGAAGATGAGCTGCGCCGCGCCCGTGGACAGGCGGTTCAGCCCGAAATTCAGCACTAACACGAAAGCGAGCGGCGAGAAGATCACGATATATTTCAGGATGCCCGGCGCCATGAACACCTGCGCGGCAAGGCTGTTCACGCCGCCGCTGGCGAACAGCATCGCGACGATGCCCGTCAGCAGAACGCCGGACGCCATGTAATTGTAGACCGACAGCATGTAAGACCGGAGGCCCGCGTCATACGCGGCGCTGCGCGTATCGGCGGCGCTCGTCCCGAACGGGGCGGCAGTCTGCCGGGGGTCGGACCAGTTAGCCATTGTCAATTCGCTCCTTTGTCCGGCAATGAGATGTGCCGGCACATTCGAAATATTGCCCGTATCGCCACGTTTTTCAAGCAAGCCGCCCCGGAGCAATGTTTCGTTACAAAAGGTTCAGCCGAAATGCATCGTCTGTTCATCGCCCTGCGCCCCCCGCCGCCGATCCGTGCGGCGCTCAAGGAGGCGATGGGCGGCGTGCCGCACGCGCGCTGGCAGGATGACGCGCAGCTTCACCTGACCGTCCGCTTCATCGGCGAGGTGGAGCGGCCGCTGGCGGAGGAGATCGCGCTGGCGCTCGACACGATCGACGCGCCGGCGCCGGAGGTCAGGCTGTCCGGCGTCGGACGGTTCGACAAGAACGGGCGCACCGATGCCTTATGGGCCGGCGTCGCCCCGCACGAGGCGCTGGCGGCGTTGCACCGCAAGGCCGACCGCGCGCTGGTGGCGCTCGGGCTGGAGCCGGAGCGGCGGGCCTATCTGCCGCATATCACGCTCGCCCGTATACCGCGCAGCGCGGGACACGGGATTGCGATCGAGCAATGGCTCGCCGATCACGCCGCGCTCGCCAGCGCGCCCTTCACGATGGAGGCGCTGACGCTCTACGAAAGCCATCTCGGACGCGACGCCGCCAGCTATGCGCCGGTGACGCGAAGGCTTCTCAGCCGATCCGCGTGAAGCGCAGGGTCCGTTTCACCGGATCGGCTTCGTCCAGGCGCAGCGAGATGCGATCACCCGGCTCGCCGTTGTCGGTCAGCACCCGCGCGATCACCGGGCGATCACACAGCTCCACGCGCGCCCCGCGATCGTCGCGGTCGAGGATGATCGCGTCGAACGTCCGCCCCTCCTGCCCGTCGAGCAGCACCGCTTCCGCCATGTCCACCACCGCGCGATCGATCG
>JASGGR010000282.1:0-2613 GCA_047602705.1 Sphingomonas bacterium
CGGGACGGCCGAGCGCGCGCGGGTGCCGGTCCGCCGCCAGCACGGCATAGGCATCGTTGTAGAGGGCGATATAGTCCGGCCCCCAGAACAGCACGATCTCCACGCCCGCCGGCAGCAGCATGGCGACGGCATCGACCAGCGGACGCGGCCATTGCTCGATCGGGCCGAGCGGCGATGCCGCCCAGTCCATTGCCAATATCTGCTCAGCCAGCGCGCCGCCTCCGGCGAACTGGCGGGAGATATCGTGCCGATCCATCACCCGGCTACTCATGGCAAAGGACTTAACCTCTTACCCCGCACTCGAAAAGGGACGGCATGGCGCGCGCATCGAAAGCGCATTAGACACGTCGGCGATGAAGCCGTCCTTCCATTCGATCCACGCGCACCGGATGCTGCGCGTCGCCGCCGCCACGCCGCGCGCCAGCGTGGGCGATGCCGCCGCCAACGCGGCCGCCACGATCGCGCTCGCCCGGCGTGCGCATGCGGAGGCGGTGGATCTCCTGGTGTTCCCGGAGCTGAATCTCAGTTCCTATGCGATCGACGACCTCCACCTGCAAACGGCGCAGCAGGCCGCGACGCTGGAGGCGCTGGAGGCGGTGACGGAAGCGTCGCGCGATCTTCGCTCGGTATTGCTGGTCGGCGCTGCGCTGGCGCGCAACGGGCGGCTCTACAATTGCGCGGTGGCGATCGCGCGCGGGCGGGTGCTGGGCGTGGTGCCCAAGAGCTTCCTGCCCAATTACCGCGAATATTATGAGAAGCGCTGGTTCGCCAGCGGCGCCGGGCTTTCCGGCCTGACGATCGCGCTCGGCGAGGTGGAAGCGCCGTTCGGCACGGATCTGGTCTTCGCGGCGGACGATTTGCCGCATTTCATCTTCCACGCCGAAATCTGCGAGGATTATTGGGGGCCGACTCCGCCTTCCACCCTCGGCGCGCTGGCGGGCGCGCTGGTGTGCTGCAACCTCTCCGCCTCGAACGTGACGATCGGCAAGGCGCGGGAGCGCGCGATGCTTTCCGCCGCGCAATCGGCGCGCGCGTCCTGCGCCTATGTCTATGCCGCCGCCGGGCCGGGCGAGAGCACCACCGATCTCGCATGGGACGGGCAGGCCACGATCCACGAGCTTGGCGAGCTGCTCGCCGAATCGGCGCGGTTCGCGCGGGAGCCTGCCCTGTGCATCGCCGATGTGGATTGCGAGCGGCTGGCGCAGGAACGCTCTCGCGTCGGCACGTTCAACGACGCCGCCGCCTTCGCCGGCCATCCCGAGACGCGCTTCCGCCGGGTACGTTTCGCGCACGAGCCCGATTTCGCGGACGTGGGCCTGCGCCGCGCGCTGCGCCGTTTCCCCTTCGTGCCGAACACGCCGGAAAAGCGTGACGCGGATTGCTACGAGGCCTTCAACATCCAGGTCGAGGGGCTGGCGAAGCGGCTGGAGGCGACCGGCGCGAAGCGGCTGGTGATCGGCGTGTCCGGCGGGCTGGATTCCACCCATGCCCTGATCGTCGCGGCCAAGGCGCTGGACCGGCTGGGGCGGCCGCGCGCGGATATCCTTGGCGTCACCATGCCCGGCTTCGCTACCAGCGAGGGCACCAAAAGCAACGCGTGGAAGCTGATGCGCGCGCTCGGCATCACAGCGGAGGAGATAGACATCCGCCCGGCGGCACGCCGGATGCTCGAGGATATCGGCCACCCCTTCGCTGGCGGCGAGCCGGTCTATGACGTAACGTTCGAGAATGTGCAGGCGGGGCTGCGCACCGATTACCTGTTCCGCCTCGCCAACCAGCGCGACGGAATGGTGGTCGGCACCGGCGATCTCTCGGAGCTGGCGCTGGGCTGGTGCACCTATGGCGTGGGCGACCAGATGAGCCATTACGGCGTCAACGCCGGCGTGCCCAAGACGCTGATCCAGTTCCTGATCCGCTGGTGCATCGCCACCGACCAATATGACCGCGAGACCGATGCGGTGCTGGAGGCGATCCTCGCGACCGAGATCAGTCCGGAGCTGGTGCCTGCCGGCGCGGACGGCGCAATCCAGAGCACGGAAGCGCGGATCGGGCCTTATGCGCTCAACGATTTCTTCGCGCATCATGTGATCCGCTACGGCCTCGCGCCGTCGAAGATCCTGTTCCTCGCATGGCATGCCTGGCGCGACGCCTCCGCCGGACGCTGGCCGGAGGGCGTGCCGGAAGCGGCGCGGGTGGCTTATGACCTCGATACGATTCGGGGATGGCTGGAGAAATTCCTCCACCGCTTCTTCCGCACCAGCCAGTTCAAGCGCTCAGCGCTGCCCAATGGGCCGAAAGTGTCGGCAGGCGGTGCGCTCAGCCCGCGCGGCGACTGGCGTGCGCCGAGCGACGGCACGGCGGCGGCATGGCTGGCGGAGCTGGCGCGCTGGGATTGATCAGGGCAGGCCCGCGCCTACCCACAACACCAGCGCATTGCCGAAACCGAGCGAGGCATCGCGCCACGCAAGCGGCAACAGCATCGCGCCGATCGAGACCATGCACATCGCCAGCGCGATATGAAGGAAGCGCGCCTCCCCGTTCGCCCGCCACAGGCCGATGAAGTGCAGCCCGACGATTACGCCGACCGCGCAGAGGAAATAATCGCCCAGCCCC
>JASGGR010000283.1:0-2609 GCA_047602705.1 Sphingomonas bacterium
CTCCGCGCGCGAATCGCGTCTCCACGCGCCGACATGGCGATGCGCCGCGCGCCCGCGAAGGCCGTGCCGCACCGCACCCGGCCGCCACGATCGAAGATCACGAATTGCGCGCCGATGCCCGATTGCTGGGAAAACACACCCTGCGCCCGCGCGCAGCCCGGCGCGTCATGCGGATCGAGCGCGAGCGATTCCACCGCGCGGCGCAGCGCGCTCATATCCCCGAGCAGCTCGATCACCATCGCGCGGCCGCTCTCCGTGGAGGCGAGGCGCAAGCCCGCGCTTGCTTCCTTATCGGCATTGTGGGTGGTTTGCAGCGTCGCATAGGCGGCGATCACCGCCAGCGGCAACAATGCGATGCTGAGGATCAGGAACAGCCTGGCGCCCGTGGGCCAGCGCGCGACGAAGCCCGCCGCCAATGCCGTTGGAGAAAGCACCGTTCCGGCCGATATCCTAATCCAGCTTGCCTAGCAGCGCCAGCATCTCGTCCGGGATACGCTCCTCTATCGTCTTCTGATAGACGGAACGCAGCGCGGCCCCCATGTCACGCTCCTTCGGCGTCCGCTTCTTCGATGGGTTCGCGGCCCCTTCCTTCCGATCCGCCAATTTCGCCTGATCGCCCGAATTCAACACCTGTCCCCTGCAACGCCCGCCCGCACGGGATTACCTAAAACATGCATCGTAAAGACACGATTGCAAAAAACAGCAAGGCCTAATGAAATCGCCACCATTACGTTCGGCACATGCGGGTGATGAAACCAAAGAGCGGCTCGATGGTTCCACCCTGCGGGCGACAAAATCGACGCGCGGCCGCCGGCCGTGCTGGCGAAGGCGCTCCGCCACGTTATGGTGGCGTCGCATTTATCGGGGGGGCGTGTTCCTGGACGCCCCGGTTGGACGGAGAAAATAACCGCATGTCGCTGGGTCAACAGCTTGCGCCGCATCTTCCCTTTCTTCGGCGTTACGGCCGTGCGCTGACCGGCAGCCAGTCTCACGGCGACCGTTATGTGCGCGCCACCCTGGAGGCGATCGTCGCCGCTCCCGAGGAATTCCCGCGGGACGTGGACCCGCGCCTGGGCCTTTATCGCACGTTCCACGCCATCTGGTCCTCGACGCAGGTCGACGAGCCGGGCGAGCCTGGCGACGCGAGCGAGCAGGAGATGGTGGCGCGTGCGCGGCTGGCGCGGATGACGCCGCTGTCGCGGCAGGCGCTGCTGCTCACCGCGATGGAAGGCTTCACGCCGGAGGATGCCGCCTATGTGGTCGGCGTCCCCGCCGAGCAGGTGGAGAGCCTGGTCGATCAGGCGATGACGGAGATCGAGCATCAGACGCGCGCGCGCGTGCTGATCATCGAGGACGAGCCGATCATCGCCATGGACGTGGAGACGATCGTCCGCGATCTCGGCCATGAGGTGACGGGCGTCGCCGTGACGCGGGACGAGGCGGTCCAGCTGGCGATGGAGGATCGGCCCGGTCTGGTGCTGGCCGATATCCAGCTTGCCGACGACAGTTCCGGCATCGATGCGGTGAAGGATATCCTGGCCGAGTTCCGGGTGCCGGTGATCTTCATCACCGCCTTCCCGGAACGATTGCTGACCGGCGAGCGGCCCGAGCCGACCTTCCTCATCACGAAGCCGTTCCAACGCTCGACGGTGAAGGCGGCGATCAGCCAGGCGCTGTTCTTCGATCAGGCCACCGTGCCGGCGGCCTGAGGGATCGAACTGATACGGAGCCAAAACGGTTCTTGTTCGTTGACGATGGATGACGGACGAAAACGAACCGATCCATCTTAGCACGGAGCAGGCGAGGGCCGGGAGCACGCCGCACATGACGCGGTATATTCTCGCTTTTTCGCTGATACTGGTGGTCGCGATCTTCGCGGTGCTGGTGCTGGTCAGGCTATAGACGGGCCGCGCGGGCGTGGCGGCGGCGGGTAGAAATATCCGCCGGCCAGCCGTATTGTCCAAAAGATTGAGCGGGGGTTGATCGCGTTTTGATGAAGCAGGAACCAGCGCGCGCGGGAGAGGACCAGGAGGGTTCGCGCGGCGAGCACGTCGCGCTCTCCGATCCCGAATTCAAGGAACAACTGGCACAGGTCATCCCGCACCTCCGCGCCTTCGGCAGATCGCTTTCCGGCAATCGCGATCTGGCGGACGATCTGGTGCAGGAAACCCTGTTGAAGGCATGGGCGGCGCGCAAGCGCTTCCAGGCCGGCACCAACATGCGCGCCTGGACATTCATCATCCTGCGCAATCTCTATCTGTCCCAGATGCGGCGCGCGCGCTTCAAGGGCGAGTGGGACGATCTGGTGGCGGACCGCGTTCTCGCCGCGCCCGCCGGGCAGGACAAGCATGTCGAGCTTGCCGACATGCAGCGCGCGCTCCTTCACTTGCCGCAGCCGCAGCGCGAGGCGTTGATCCTCGTCGGGGCCGGCGGCTTCGCCTATGAGGAAGCGGCGGAGATTTGCGGCGTCGCGGTCGGCACGATCAAGAGCCGCGTCGCGCGCGGCCGCGTCGCGCTGGAGGCGCTGATGAACGGCAACGGCATGTCCCCGCGCTCCGGGCAGTCCGGGGTGAGCGGCGTGACGCTGGACACGATCATGGATCAGGTGG
>JASGGR010000284.1:0-2562 GCA_047602705.1 Sphingomonas bacterium
CCTCGCGCATCTGGGAAGCGGCGAGCAGAAGGCGGAGGCCGCCGCCTTCTGCTCCTCGCGCATCTGGGAAGCGGCGAGCAGGGCGACCAGCCCGCCCGCCATCGTGACCAGCGGCACCTGCCAGTCGCCTGCCAGCGAATAGGCCGCCGCCGCCGTCACGGCGACGATCCCGGTGGCCAGCCAGCCGCGAGGCGTGATTCCGTCTAGCACGGCCGGCGCTTTAGCCGATCATGCCCGCGTAAAGCATCCGGTAAACGTCCCGGTGCGATACGGTCTTTTTCCGCCGCTTGTCTGCCGCGGCCGATTGTGGGACTGATTTTCACGATGAGCGACGAAACCGACAAGCCCGAACGGATCGATGCGGATGGCGCGACCACCCGCCGGCGTGCGCTGATGCTCGGCGCGGCGGGCGCGGCGGCGGTGGTGTCGATCCGCCCGGCGCTGGCGCAGACGGCCGGATCGGTGCTGATGTGCGAGATTCCCGTGCCCGATCCCTCGCGCGCGGGCGGCTATATCAACGCAAGCGGCAATGTCGTCCCCGCCGGCACGAAGAACGCCTTCCCGCCACCCCCGCGCCCGTTGCGGGGCGAGGACGTGCGGAAGGCGATGGCGACCGGCGGCAACTTGCCCGGCGTCGATTACGAGCGCAGCCGCGCCTATCTGAAATATGTCGGGCGGTTGCAGCGCGGAACGACGGGCTTCACCTGCTTCGCCTCGCTCCAGATGCTGCGGAAATAAAGCGTGGAATATCGCGCGCCGGCCGCATCCGGCCTGCGCATCGCGGCGCTGGACGACCTGACCGCCATCTATCACCGCGCCTCCGGCCTCACCCATATCGTCGTGTCTCCGGTGCCGGAACTGCTGGAGGCGATGGCGGGGGAGTGGCGTTCGCTCGACGAACTGGCGTCGGCGTTCGGCCTTGCGGCGGATGAGCGCGGGGCGCTGGTCGAGCGGCTGGACGAGCTGGCCGCGACGGGGCTGGTCGAGGCGCGATGAGGCACGTCCTCACGCTCCGCATCGGCCCGGCCACTTTCCGCATCGGCAGCGACTGGCGCGCGCCGGTGGAGCAGCTACGCGCGCTCTATACGGGCTATCCCATGCCGGCGGGGGAGGTGCCGGACTATAACGTCCGCCTTTCCGCCACGCGGCCATGGCGGCGCTTCATCCGCCCGTCGGTGGCGATCACCGGGGATTATATGCTGCCGGATGCGGCTCCCCTGCCGCTGGCGCAGGGGCTGCTCGCCGCCGAAATGGCGATGAACCTGCAACTCGCGCTTGGGGAGCGGCGTTTCCTGCTGCTCCACGCCGCCACCTTGGAGCGCGACGGCCGGGCGATCGTGATGACCGGCGAATCCGGCGCGGGGAAATCGACGCTCGCGGCCCTGTTGTCCGCGCGCGGCTGGCGGCTGATGGGGGACGAGTTCGCGCTGATCGATCCGGAGACGGGGCTGGTCCACGCCTTCCCGCGCCTCGTGAGCCTGAAGAACGCCGCGATCGACGTGGTGCGCACCGCCTTGCCCGGTGCGCGCTTCGGCCCGTTGCTGGCGGGGACGCCGAAGGGCGATATCCGCCATCTCGTCCCCGATGCGCTGGCCGTCTCGGCGATGGGCGCGCCGGCGCGGGTGGAGCGATTGGTCTTCCCGCGCTTCGGCTTCGCGGCGGAGCAAAGGCCGGTCGGCCCGAGCGAGGTGTTCGTACGGCTGACGCAGGCCTCGACCAATTACGTCGCCCTCGGCGAGCGCGGTTTCGACGCGCTCGTGCGGTTCGCGCGGGAGGTGCCGGCCGTCGCGCTCGACTATCCCGATGCGGATACCGCCATCGCCGCGATCGAGGCGGAGGCATGACGCCTGCGCGCCTCCTCTGCCGCCTGCTGGCCGAGCCGCAGGAGGCGCTCCGGCTCGATCCGGCGCAATGGACCGGCGTGATCGCGGTCGCGCGCGCGGAGCTGCTGATCGGCTCGCTCGCCTTCCGGCTGCGCGGCTTGCCCGCGCCTTCGCTGATGGAGGCGGCGATCCTCTCGGCGGAGGAGGGGCGCCGGCAGGCCCTGTGGGAAGCGGAGATGGCGCGGCGCGCGCTCGCCTCCGCCGGTTGCCCGGTGATCCTGCTCAAGGGCACCGCCTTCGTCGCGGCGGGGCTGGATGCCGGGCAGGGGCGGCATATCGGCGACCTCGATATCCTCGTCTCCCGCGCGGCGCTCGATATGGCGGAGCGGGCGCTGCTCGATGCGGGGTGGGAATGGGTGAAGCCCGATCCCTATGACGACGCTTATTACCGGCGCTGGATGCATGAGCTTCCGCCGCTGATCCATCGCGAGCGGGATCGGATGATCGACGTCCACCACACGATCCTGCCCCCGACCGCGCGGCTCACCCCGGATGCCGCGAAGCTGATCGCGGCGGCCGAGCCGCTGGGAGGCGGCCTCTCGATCCTGTCGCCGGAGGACATGGTGGTCCATGCCGCGCTCCATCTGTTCGCGGACGGCGACCTTTCGGGCGGCTTGCGCAATCTGTGGGATATCGACCGGCTGGTCCGCGAATTCACCGCCCGCGACGAGGCGTGGCC
>JASGGR010000285.1:0-2544 GCA_047602705.1 Sphingomonas bacterium
ATCGCGAACCGCCGTGACGATGCGGCGCTGCGCATCCAGCGCCCGTTCCCACCCGCGCACCGATTCATCGGGGCGGGCGAAGAAGGCGTCGGCGGTCTGCTCGAACTCGTCGGGCGGCAGGAAGCCGGTCGCGCTGCGATCGTTCTCGCCCATATTCCCGCCGGTTTCGACCGCGACGCCGATCGCATCGCCGATCAGCCGCGCCGTTTCCTGCGCCTTCACCTCATCGCTGCTGACGATCCGCGTGAAGCGCCGCGCCCACGGCCCGCGCGCGAACGCCGCTACCCGCGCACGCCCGACGTCGGACAATCCCCATTGCGGCACGGGCACCGCCGGATCGATCCGCACCTCGGGGTGCGACAGGTAGCAGGCGATGCTCATGCGCCCTTGAACGCCGGCTTGCGCTTCTGGAGGAAGGAAAGCCCGCCCTCGCGCGCGTCCTGCGTGCCGCCCGCGATGCGCTGGCCCTCGGCCTCGGCGCGGAGCGTCTCGTCGAGCGAGCCGTCGAGCGCGGTCATGATGTTGCGCCGCATCGTCGCCAGCGCGACGGTCGGCCCGGCGGCCAGCCGCGTGGCGAGCGCCAGCGCATCGTCCATCAGCACGGCATCGTCCACCGCCTTGTAGATCAGGCCCCAGCTTTCCGCCTGCTCCGCGCCGATCCGTTCGCCCAGCATCATCATCTGCGTCGCGCGCGGCTTGCCGATCGCGCGGGCGAGCAGCCAGGTCGAGCCGCCGTCCGGCACCAGCCCGATGTTGACGAAGGCCTGGAGGAAATAGGCGCTTTTGGCCGCCAGTACGAAATCGCCCGCCAGCCCGATCGAACAGCCGACGCCGGCCGCCGGGCCGTTCACCGCCGTTACCACCGGCACGCCGAGCCGCATGATCTGGCTGAGCGCGGGGTTGTAATAGTTCATCAGCGCGCGATGGCTGGCGTCTCCGCCGCCCACCGCGCTGCGCTCGCCGCGCGCCTGGAGGTCCGCGCCGGAGCAGAAGGCCCGGCCCGCGCCCGTGATGAGCACCGCGCGCGCGCCATCGAGATTGTAGAGCGCGACGCTCAAATCTTCCGCCATCTGCAACGAGGCGGCGTTGAGCCGATCCGGCCGGTTGAGCGTGACGACCAGGACGTCGCCCTTCTTCTCGGTCAGGATCGTTTCATATTCGGCCATATCGTGCGCTTCCTCTCTCTCGCCATTCACCGTCATGCCGGGCTTGACCCGGCATCCAGAGCCGCAAATCCCGCCACCTGTCGCTCCGGATGCCGGGTCAAGCCCGGCATGACGACAAGGAACAAGGCGGCGCGGCCCTTCAATGATCGCCCCTGGGCGTTTCCATCAGTTCCACCAGCATCCCGCCGAAATCCTTCGGGTGGACGAAGACGATCGGCGTGCCGTGCGCGCCGATGCGCGGCTCGCCCAGCACGGTGGCGCCGCTCGCCTTCATATGCGCGACGGCCGCGTGGATTTCCGGCACCTCGAAGCAGACGTGATGCTGCCCGCCTGCCGGGTTCTTCCGCAGGAAGCCCGCGATCGGTGAATTCTCGTCATACGGCTCGATCAGCTCGATCTGCGCGTTGGGCGCGTCGATGAAGCACACCTTCACCCCCTGCGCGGGCAGATCGAACGGCTCCCCGATCGTCTCCGCGCCGAGCAGCAGGCGGTAGGTCTCGACCGATTTCGCGATCGACGGCGTCGCGACGCCGACATGGTTGAGGCGGCCCAGTTTCATAAATCACCCTTAGAGGAACGAAACATAACTGCTTTCAAAATCGCCGGATCAATTACGCGATCGACTTCACCCACGTCGCGACGCATCGCACGTAACGCCGCCGCCATCGCTTCCTGCGCGGCATCCGTTTTCAAATCCCGATAGCGGAATACTTCTGCGACACTTTCGATCACCTCATGTGTCCCTACAAGCGCAATTCGAGCACGGATTTGCGCCATCGATGCCAGTGCAGCAGTGTGAGTGGAAGTCTCACGCGCATAAAAACTCAATTCACCCAAAGAAACAAAAAAGGCCGAATATAAATCCCACTTTGCCTGACGACTAAATCGCAGTCGCTCGAATGATCGCGTTGCCCGAGCTTGCATGAAACCGCCCAAGACAGCCGAAATAAGTCCAACCAAGGCAACAACGACACCGTTCACAACGGAATATTGTCATGTTTCTTCCACGGATTCTCCAGCGCCTTGCTCCGGAGCTTTCGTAGGCCGAGCGCGATGCGGCGGCGGGTGGAGTGCGGCTGGATCACCTCGTCGATGAAGCCCTTCGACGCCGCCACGAACGGGTTGGCGAAGCGCGCCTCATATTCGCGGGTCTTCTCCGCGATGCCTTCCTCGTTCAGCCCGCGGAAGATGATCTCCACCGCGCCCTTCGCGCCCATCACCGCGATCTCGGCGGTCGGCCACGCATAGTTGAGGTCGCCGCGCAGGTGCTTCGACGCCATCACGTCATAGGCGCCGCCATAGGCCTTGCGCGTGATGACGGTAATCTTCGGCACGGTCGCCTCGGCATAGGCGAACAGCAGCTTGGCGCCATGCTTGA
>JASGGR010000030.1:0-23408 GCA_047602705.1 Sphingomonas bacterium
CGCGCGGCGGCGCTCGCCGTGCGCGGTCATCACGCTGAAGCGCGGATCGTTGGCCGCGATCTCCGCGATCGCCTTGGCCGCGCGCTTGGTGATCTGGCGCACGCGCTCCTTGGTGACGCCCGGCTCCAGCGCCATGTCCTCGATCCGCGCGGTCTGGAACAGGCGCTGCTCCACGATCTCGCGGTCGCGCGCCAGCTTGGCGTCCAGCTTCTCGAACTCGGCCGGATCGATGCCCCATGTGGCGTTGTGGAGCGGCAGGCCCTCGCGGCGCAGCGCCGCTTCCTGGCGCTTCGGGCGCGGGCGGCGGCGCAGCGCCTCGATGCCCACCTTGCGCAATTGCTCGATATAGGCGTCGATCAGCGCGCCCATCGCGCGCTCGGCCAGATAATCGGACGCGCCGCCCTCGACGCGGCCCAGCGCGTCCTCGTCCTCAACCATCACCTCCGGCAGCATCTCCTCCCCATCGGGGGCGGCGGCGAGCGCCTGGAGCGAGACGGTGGTGGCCGCCACCTTCTTCGCGGACGGGCGCTGATCGGTCATCAGGCGGAAGCGCAGGCTCTGAAGCTCGCCGCGGATCTGCCAGTTCACGAACGTGGTGAATTGCGCCTTTTCCGGCTCATAGGCCTCGATCGCGCGGTGGACGGCGATGGCGCAGCATTGCTCCGCATCGTCCCAATGCGCGCTCAGGCCATATTGGCGGATATAGTGGCGGATGCGCGGCGCGATCAGCTTCAGGATATGCGCGAAGGCGCGATCGATCGCGGCGCGCTGGCGCGCGGTCGGCCGGCCGTCGGCAGGCTTGTTCTGAAGCACGATCGCGACCGCGCTTTCCAGCGCCTGCGTGGTTTTCGACATGATATTACCCCCCAGTAAATCCCGCCCGGCGGCGTTTCCCGCGGCGCCGTGGTCGAGGGGCAATGTTAGCCAAATCCTTTAAGAAATGATTTATAGGATCAACTATTATTGGATGATATTATGCGGGATATCGCCGTATAACCCTGTATTATAGCAAGGAAAAATCCGTCGTCCGCTCGATATCGGATATCATCCAATAAAATTTATGGTTAAGCCAGAATTTGCCGGTCGATGAAGGCGAGCAGCCATTGGCGGTGCGCCTGGACGGCGCCGCCCGCCCCGGAGATTCGCTGCTCGGCGGCCCGCGCCCCGATCTGCGCGGTCAGCAGGGTGCGCGCGCGATCCGCGCCGATTCCGCCGGAAAGGAACTTCCTGGCATCCGCCAGCCCCAGATGGTGGCCGAGATAGGCGGTCTTGGCGAGCGTCTCCGCATCCCCGTCCACCCGGAAGCCCGCGTCGCGCAGCCGATCGAGGTTCTGCCGCGCGAGATCGGCGACGCCAAGGATCGCCGCCTGCGGGTCGTAGCGCATCGCCAGCAGCTCCGCGCGCGCGGCCGACGCGACATGGCCGGCGCGATCGAGCCAGCCGCGCTCCCGCGCCATCGCGTTCAGCCATGTGCCAGGCGTGGCGGCCATCCGCTGCCATGTCCCGGCGAGGAACTGGCCCAGCCCGGCGGCGCTGGAGCGCGGATTGCGCGCAAGGGGATTCCACCGCCCGTCCGCGTCCTTGCCCGCCTCGGCATTGACGATCGCGGCGATCACGCGCGCGGGCACGCCGCTCCGCGCCTCCGCCTCGGCGAGATAGGGCGCATATTGCGCGTTCGCGCCAGGGGACGGCGCGCCGACGCCCGCCACGGCGCCCTCGCGCCGCCGCCTGCCGCCACGGCCGTCGCGATCGAGCAGGGGCGGCTCCCCCGCGTCCACGTCGCGCAGCATCCGCGCCTGCGCCGGCACGGCGGCGGGCGGCGGCGCGACCGGGGACGCCCCCTCCCCCAGCAACTGGAGCAAGGCGTCGCCGGAAAGCCCGCGCCCTCCGGCCCAGCCGGCGGCGTCGGTCTTCCGGTCCGCCTCCCCCAGCGCGGCGCGCCACAGGCGGGTGGAAAGCTCCGCCCGCGCCTGCGCGTAGATCACGTCCGCGCGCTGCGCCGGGGAAAGGGCGGCAAGATCCGCGCGCATCGTCACGCCAGCCGGGAAAGCCGGGCGGCGGCGAGATCGTCGATCCGCGCCTGCTCCGCCACCGCGCTAATGCGCTCGGCATCGTCGCGCCAGCGCGCGGCGGCGGTTTCGATCGCGCGCATCGTGCCATAGGCTTCCGCCGCGTCGCGCCGTAGCCGCTCCAGCCGGCCCTGCGCCTCGCCGCGCGCCGCATCGATCCCGCGCTTCTCGTCACACATCCGCGCCGTCCATGCGTCGGAGGCGAAGGGCAGCGCGCGCGCCAGCGCACGCTCCTCGCGCAATCGCGCCTCGTGCGCGCGTGACCGGGTGGTGAGGGTGGAGATCGTCTCCACTTCCATGCTGATCGAGACCTTTATCTGGTCCACCTGCCGCCGATAGAGGCGCAATGCGGTGTCATAGGGGGTCATTCGCCCTCTCCCGCTTCGGCCCCGGCTGCGAGCGCCGCCTCTTCCTCTTCCATCTCCGGCGCGAGGATATCGGCCAGCGCGGCGAAGGCGGCGTCGGCATGGGCGCGATCGTCCTTGCCCTGCGTCAGCAGCGTCTCGATCCGGGGCGCGAGCGCCACCGCGCGATCCACCTCCGGCGACGATCCGGCCTTATAGGCGCCCAGCCGCACCATCTCCTCCATATCGGCATAGGTGGAAAGCAGCGCGCGGGCGGAAAGGCGCGTCTCGTTCTGCTCCGCGTCCATGCAATGCGGCAGCGTGCGCGATACGGACTTGAGCACGTCGATCGCCGGATAGCGCCCGCGCTCCGCAATGGCGCGGCGCATCACGACATGGCCGTCCAGGATGCCGCGCACGGCATCCGCCACCGGCTCGTTATGATCGTCGCCATCGACCAGGACGGTGAACACGCCGGTTATCATCCCCGCCCCCGCCACGCCCGGCCCGGCGCGCTCCAGCAGGCGCGGCAGCTCGGCGAAGACGGTGGGCGTATAGCCCTTGGTCGCGGGCGGCTCCCCGCTCGCCAGCCCGATCTCGCGCTGGGCCATGGCGAAGCGCGTCACCGAATCCATCAGGCACAGCACGTTCAGACCCTGATCGCGGAAATGCTCCGCGATGGCGAGCGTGGTCCATGCCGCCTGCCGCCGCATCAGCGCCGGCTCGTCGGAGGTGGCGACCACCACCACCGATCGCGCCAGCCCCTCCGCGCCCAGATCGTCCTCGACGAATTCCTGCACCTCGCGCCCGCGCTCGCCGATCAGGCCGATCACCGCCACGTCGCAATTGGTCCAGCGCGCCAGCATCGACAGCAGCACCGATTTGCCCACGCCCGATCCGGCGAACAGGCCGAGCCGCTGCCCGCGGCACAGGGGCGCGAACAGGTCGAGCGTGCGCACCCCCGTCACCAGCCTTTCCGCCACGCGCCCGCGATGCGCGGCTGCGGGCGCCTGCGCCTTGATCGGACGCGGCTCCGCGCCCGGCGGCAGCGGGCCGAGGCCGTCGATCGGGCAGCCCAGGCCGTCGACCATCCGGCCGAGCCAGCCGTGCGAGGGGCGGATGCTGAACTGCCCCGCCGAAAGCTCGGCGCGCGCGCCCAGCCCCACGCCCTGCGGATCGGTGAAGGGCAGACACAGGGCCGCGCTGCGATCCAGCGCCGTCACTTCCGCCTGCACGATGCCGCCGGGGGATTCGATCGAGATGCGGCTGCCGATCTGCGCCGCGCCGGCCAGCCCCTCCACCTCGATCAGCGCGCCGCGCACCGCGACGACCCGGCCGAAGCGGCGATCGGGCGCCATCTCGCGGATCGCGCGCGCGGCGCTGGAAAGCGTCTGCATCGCCCGCGTGTCCCTCAGGCCGCCAGTTCCGTCCGGCCCGCCGCCAGATCCTCGAACGCGATCAGTTCCCGCGCGGAGGAAAGGGCGCGATAGAAATCGCCCAGCCCCGCCTCGGCGGCGAAGCGGACGCAGGCGGCATGGGCCGCTTCCCCCGGCAGCGCATTCACCAGATGGGCGATCAGCTCCACCACATTGTCCTGATAGGCTTCGCGCCCGGCCGGATCGATATAGGCGAGCATCGTCGCGAAATAGAGCTGGCGCGCGGGCGTGGTGGCCTCTTCGGGCTTCATCACCTCGCGCCCGCGCAGCACCGTCACCTGATTCTCGATCGCGATCTGGACGCGGCCCGATGCGCGGATCACCGCGCCGTTGATGATCGCCTTCTCGCCATCGCGAAGCGTGATGCGCAGCATAGGTTCGAAACTCCACCCGTCGTTCGCATCAATTATAGGATCGAATTGCGGCGGCACGGCCGGACCCGGCAATTTTTGCCCATGATTGGGCCTGTCCGATCCTCATCCTACAATAGGCATATCGCCCGCGTGCTCCCCGGCCGGGCCTTACTGGAGTGTATGTCTTGAGCCTCTATTCTGCTCTTTATGCCGGCGTTTCCGGCCTCGGCGCGCATGCCAACGCGATGGCGGCGGTCGCGGACAACATCACCAACATCAACACCGTCGGCTACAAGGGCGTCGACAGCCAGTTCAGCACGATGGTGACGGACGGCAGCGGCAAGGCGAACTACAGCGCCGGCGGCGTCTCCGCCGTGTCCGTCTCCACGATCAGCAAGCAGGGCATGATCCAGGCTTCGGGCAACAGCACCGACATGGCGATCGACGGCGGCGGCTTCTTCGTCACGCGCACCAGCCCGGACACGGACGGGGAGCTGGCCTTCACCCGCGCCGGCGCGTTCCGCACGGACGAGGGCGGCTATCTGCGCAACGCCTCCGGCCTGTATCTCTACGGCTGGCGGCTGGATGCAACTGGCAACTTCACCAACAGCGGCAGCGCGGAATCCCTGGAACCCGTGCGGCTTAGCGACCTGACCGGCACCGCCTCGCCCACCACCCATATCAGCGCGCGGATGAACCTCCAGTCCACCACGGCGGACTATACCGGCGCCTATGCCGCCGGAGACATGGCCTCGGGCACCGTCACCCCCGCCTTCACCCGCCCGTTCGAGGTCTATGATTCGCAGGGCGGCGCGCACCAGTTGACCATGGGCTTCATCAAGACCGGGCCGAACAGCTGGCAGGGCGAGATCTATTCCAGCCCGGCGGGCGACGTCACCGCGACGAACGGCCTGCTCGCCAGCGGCGCCATCAAGTTCAACGCCGACGGCAGCCTCGATCTCGCCAATTCGGACGCGTCCTTCTTCGCGCCGCTCAACGTAAGCTGGACCAACCAGGCCGGATCGGAACCGATCAGCCTGAAGCTGGGCAGCGACGGCGGGCTGGACGGCCTCACCCAGTTCGGCGGGGTCAGCTCGCTCATCTCCTCCGGCGTGGACGGCGGCATGCTGGGCAGCATCGCCTCGATCGACATTTCGAAGGAGGGCGTGGTCAGCGCGGTGTTCGACAACGGCACCACCCGCCCGGTCTTCCAGCTTCCGATCGCGACGTTCGAAAATCCGAACGGCCTCACCCGCGTATCGGGCAACGCCTATACGACCAGCCGCGCGTCGGGCAATTATGCGCTGAACGTGCCGGGATCGCTGGGCGCGGGCCATATCTCCGCCAATGCGCTGGAGGCTTCGACCGTCGATCTCGCCAGCGAATTCACCAACATGATCCGCTTCCAGCGCGCCTACAGCGCCTCGTCGAAGATCATCACCACGGTGGACGACATGCTGCGCGAAGTCAGCGACCTGAAGCGCTGACGCAAGGGACTGATCCATGTCGCTCAACGATATCCTCGGCTCGGCCATATCGGGGCTGGCGGCGGCGCAGGCGGGCCTGCGCACCGTTTCGAACAACATCGCCAATGTCGGCGTCTCCGGTTACGCGCGCGAGCGGGTGAACCTGTCGACCGGCGTGTCGTCCGGGCAGGTTTCCGGCGTGATCGTCGGCGAGCCGACACGGGTCGCGGATCGTTTCCTGGAAGCCACCGTCTACCAGCGCGCGGGCGATTACGGCCGCGCGGACGTGACCAACAGCTATCTGGACCGGCTGCAGGGCCTGCTGGGCCAGCCGGGCAGCAATGTCGGCCTGTCCGCGCGGCTGGATGCGATCAGCGCGTCCGCCGTGTCGATGACGGGCGCGCTGGGCACGGAGCAGACGGTGGCGCAGTTCACCGCCAATGTCGCCGATGCGATCGATTCGATGCGCCAGCTCGAAAGCGACGTCACCAGCCTGCGCACCGACGTGGAATCCGAGGTCGGCTACACGGTCGACAAGATCAACACGTTGCTCCAGCGGATCAACGACCTGAACGCCACCGTCGCGCAGCAGACCGGCCTCGGCCGCAGCGCGAGCGGCGCGGCGGACCAGCGGATGAGCGCGATCGAGGAATTGAGCGGCCTGATCGGCATCGTCGCGCGGGAGCAGCCCGACGGGCGCGTCTCGATCGAGACGAGTTCGGGCGCGGTGCTGCTCGACAAGAGGTTGCGCCAGCTTTCCTATCCCACCGCCGGGCAGGGCAGCGCGCAGCCCGTCTATCCCACGATCGAGATCCGCTTCGCCGATCAGGGCGGCGCGTTGGGCGCATCGACCGGCGAGAAGCTGGATTCGGCCGCCGTGGGCGGCAAGCTCGGCGGGCTGCTCGACCTGCGCGACCGCATGCTGCCGGATTTCGAGGACAAGATCGGCATGTTGTTCGGCGGGCTTTCGGAGGCGCTGAACAGCGTGTCCAACGCCGGCTCCGCCGTGCCGCCGCCAGCCATGCTCTCCGGCCGCCAGACCGGGATGCTGGATGGCGACAGGCTGGGCTTCACCGGGGCCGCCACCTTCGCCGTGGTGGCGAGTGACGGCACGATGATCGCGAAGACCAGGGTGGATTTCGATGCGCTCGGCCCCAATGCGACGATCGCCGACATGGTGAACGCGATCAACGCCGGGCTGGGCGGGGCGGGCACCGCCGGCTTCGTCGACGGCAGGCTGACGATCAAGGCCGCCGGCACCGGCAACGGCGTGGCGATCGCGCAGGATGCGGATGCTCCCGCCGCGCGCGCGGGCGTCGGCGTGTCGCAATTCTTCGGCATGAACGATCTGGTGGTGAGCGACGGCGGCGCGCTCGTCCCCTCAGGCTTCGCCGCCGGCGATCCGCACGGTTTCGACACGGGGCAGACCACGCAGTTCGTGCTGCGCGACGCCGGCGGGCGCACGCTCGGCAGCTATACGCTCCAGCCGCAGACCGGCGGCACGATGGGCGATCTGGTCGATGCGCTGAATAATGGCTCGCTGGGCGCCTACGGTAATTTCTCCCTCGACGACCGCGGCCGCCTGCGCTTCGATCCCGTCGGCAGCCTGACCGGCGCGACATTGAGCGTGCCGTCGGATTCGACCAGCCGTTACGGCCTCGGCGCCTCCTTCTCCGCGACGATGCAGATCACGGGCGGGGCGAGCGGGCTTGGCGCGGCGGAAGTCCTGCCGGAGATGCTGGCGAACCCCGCGCGCCTGCCGCTGGCGATGCTGAACGACGTCGCGCCCGGCGCGAAGGCGCTGGGCGCGGGCGACACGCGCGGGGCCACCGCCTTCGTAACGCGATTGTCCGAAGCGGTCGATCTGGGCCGCGCGGGCGTGACGACGATGGACGCTTATGCCAGCAAGGTGCTGGGCAACGCCGGGCTTCAGGCCAGCCAGGCGCGATCGCGGCTGGAGGACGCCGGCGCGCGGCGCGACGACGCGATCAACCGCCGCGACAATTTCTCCGGCGTCAACATCGATGAGGAACTGGCGCAGATGGTGGTGCTGCAGAACAGCTATTCCGCCGCCGCGCGCGTGCTCACCACCGCGCAGGACATGTACGACGCCCTGCTCGGCATGGTGCGATAGGAAAAGGACCAGACGATCATGTCGCGTGTAGCAACCCTTCCGCTCCAGCGGGTGATGTCCGGCGCGATGCAGCGCGCGCAGGAAAAGCTCGCCACGACGCAGACCCAGCTCGATACCGGCAAGAAGGCCGCGACCTTCGCCGATCTCGGCACCGAAACGGTGCGCAACCTTTCCACCCACACGATGCTGGCCCAGCAACAGGCGCAATCGACGGTGGCGAAGCGCGTGGGCACCACCCTGTCGCTCTACCAGAGCAATCTGGAGACGATCGAATCGAGCGCGGGGGATCTGAAGAACGAGCTGCTCACCGCGATCGGCACGAACAGCAGCACCGGGCTGAACGCCGCGATCGAAACCGCTTTCGACCTCTATCGCCACGCGCTCAACGCGTCGGACGGGGGAACGCCGCTGTTCGGCGGCGGACAGACGGAACAGGCGCCCTTCGCGGTGGAGAGGCTGTCCGACGCCGTCGCCACCAGCGCCGACGACGCCTTTCGCGACGATGGCACGCGGGTGAGCGCGCGCATCGCCAATGGCGTGGACATGACCTATGGCATCGGCGCGACCGATATCGGCAAGGGCATATACACCGCCTTCCAGACGCTGGCGCAGCTCGGCCCGATGGGCGACAAGCCCACCGACGCGCAGCTGGCCCTGCTGCAACAGGCCGTGGGACAGCTCGATTCCGGCCTCGACCCGGTGCAGACGATGAATGCGGAGAACGGCCGCCGACAAGCCCAGCTCGACACGCTCACCGAGCGCGGCGACCAGCGCGCCCTGCTGCTCCAGGGCGTGATCGAGCAGCATGAGGACGCCGATCTGGGCCAGGTGGCCATCGATCTCGCCAATCAGATGACGGTGCTGCAGGCGAGCTATGCCACCGTCGCCAAGCTCACGGGCTTCAGCCTGATCTCATTCCTGCGCTGATCCGGCCCGAAGCCTGCATCGACACCCCGCGACCCGACCGGGCCGTGGGGTGTTTTCGTTTCTCAATCCCCGGAATCGAGCAGGTCGGCGATCGCGCCCGCCGGGCTGGCGCCGGGGATCGCGCCCATCGCCGCCGCCAGCTTCGCCGGCTCCACGGCCGAGACGCTGGCGGTGAGCGCATCGAAGGCATTCTCCGTGCGCAGCCCCCGGAAGGCCGCCGCATAGCGCGCGCGCAGACCGCGCAGCGCATCCTCCCGCCCCAGCATCGCCAGCGCGACGGCATAGCGCAATATCTGCGCCTGTTGCGGCTCCCTCAACGCACCCGCGCCGGGAAGCGTCGTGCCGGTTACGAACGCCCCCCATTTGCGCGCGCGCCAGTTCATCTCCGCGCGAATCGCCGCCGCGTCGGGCACGCCGTCCAGCGCCGCGAACGCCGCTTCGCCCCGGCCGAGCCGATAGAAGGCCACCGCTTCCATCCGCTTGCGGTTCCAGCGCATCTCGTCGGTATAGCCCGGCTGCTCGGTCGTCTGGAGCGCGGAAAGCGCGAGATCGGGCCGCCCCGCCAGCACCTGCAACGCCGCGACGCGCACCGAAAGCGGCCCTTGCGCCACGTCGCGCGCGCGACGGGTGAGCTGATATTGCAGCAATTGCGCCGCCCGCGCGTAAAGCCCCGCCCCCTGCAGGCGATCGGCGAAGCGCAGGGCGAGCAGATCGCCTTCCGCCCCGGTGGGCGCAAGCTCTCGATAATCCCAGTAAAGTCCGGCGGCTTGCGGCAAGGGCACGCGGCTGTCGGGGGCAAGCAGCGTGGACAGCGTCGCGCGCAGTCGGGTCAGCATCGGCCCGGTATCCGCACCGGGGTTGAAATAGCGCAGCAGCGCCGCGCCCGATCGCAATTGCGCCGGTGTGTCCCCGGCCAGCGCGGCCTGATCCAGCTCGACACGCAGAGCGCGCGCCTCCACCGGGCCGCCGCGCCAGCCGTAGCGCAAGGCGTCGATCCGCCGGATCGCCTCGGCAGGCGCGAGCGCCCGGGCGGCGAGATCGGCCTCGATCAGCGCCAGCATCGCATCGGCGCGCACGGCGGGATCGTCGGCCAGCGCCGCGCGGCCGAAGCGCAGCCGCGCCTCCGCGACCTGCCCCTGCGCCAGAAGCGCGCGCCCGCGCAGCACATTGGCCGCCGCCTCACGATCGGGCAGCGCCCTCAGCCATGAAAGGGCCGCCGCGGGGCGCTGCGCGTCCAGCGCGGCGGTAGCGGCGGGGAGGAGGAAGGCCGCGCGATCCGCCTTCGCCCGCGCGTTGATCGCACCGGCGGCGCAGGCGGCCTGTTCCATCGCGCCCGCCGCATTGCCCGCACCGGCGAGCGCCCGCAGCCGCCACGCGCAGGCTTCCGCATTGCCGGAAAGTTCGGGTGCGGCGAGCGCGGCAAGCGCCTCCTCGTCATGCCCAGCGATCGTAAACGCCGCCCCGCGCGCCAGCCGGAAGGCGGGGACAAGATCGAGATCATGGTCGTCGATCCGCATCATCTCCAGCACGCCGATCGCCTCCGCGCCGAACCCGCCGCCGATCAGCTTGCGGGCATAGGCCCAGCGCCACATCTGCCGGTCCGCGCCGTTGGCGCGCGCGGCGAGCGTCCAGCCGACCGCCTTGTCCCCGGTCCATGCCGAGGGGCCTAGGATCGGCGGCATCTGTGCAAGCTGCGCGGCGAAACCCGGCAAGGCGCCCGGCACCGCCGCCACACGCGCAGGCTCCCCCGGCGGCGGCGCTGCCCCCAGCGCGGTGCCGGCGGCGAGCAGCGCTAGCAGGATGCGCATCAGCCAAGGCCTCCGCCGGACACGAAGGCGAAGCCCGCGCCGCCCGCCGCGCAGGCGATCAGGAACAGCACGATCACGCCGATCACCGCCATTCGGCCGCCGCCTTCCCCACGCGGCGCGCCCGTTTCGGAAACGATGCGGGCATCGGCATCGATCGTCACCCGCGCATTCTTCCTGGCGGCGGCAGCGGCGTTTTTCGCGCCGTTGCCGACGAGGCGCATCCTTGCCGGGCGTTGATCGTGGCTCACTTCGTCACCTGCTCGTTGATTTATTCCTATTATAGAGGAGCGGCCCGCCCGAACGGCGCGCGGCCGCATGTTCAGGAGATATGAGGTGGCAGTGAAATCGACGCGGGCGGCGGGGGTGCGGCGGACGATGACGACCGCGCTTGCGCTGGCGGCGGCGACCTCGCCGCTTCCCGCCGGGATCGCGCAGGCGGCGGACGGCGGGGAGGACAAGGCGCAAGACCCCCATTTCGTGCCGATGCAGGAAATATCGGTGCCGATCGTCGATTCCGATCGCATCAACGGCGTGCTGCGCTTCAAGCTGGTGCTCGCGGCGCGCGACGGCACGACGCTCGGCGCGCTGCGCAGCAGGATGCCGGAGCTGCGCGCGGCCGGGATCGCGGCCGGGCTGGAGTTCGCAAGGCTGGAGGTGTCGGGGCTGCGGCCGGTGGACGCCGTGAAGTTCAGCCGCGAGCTGCAGGCGGCGCTTTCCGGCGTGGAGCCGATGCTCGCGCGCGTGCTGATCGTAGAGTTGGCCGCCGAGCCGGCGTGACCTGCGGGATTGCCTGAATGCCGCCCCGGCCGATGCCGGGACGATCCTTATCCTCAGCGCGCCGCCTTCCGTCCACCGCCGACCGTCGTGGCCGCCGTCTGCGCGGGCGAGGCGTAGCGCCGGGCGAGCGCCATGGTGAGCGCGGCGGCGGCGCGCGGCGACATCGCCGCCATGATGAGCGCGGTGGAACGATCGCGCATCCGCTGCGCCACCTTCATCTGCACCTCCAGCTCCAGTTGTTCGAACACGACGGCGGCGCGCGCGGGCTTCATCGCCTGATAGATGCGCGCGAGATCGTCATATTGCGCATCGGGCGCCGGCACGCCGGCTGCGGACGGGCCGCGCTGGTCCAGCTCCGCCTGCAACCGCGCCTCGGTGGCGCGCGCCGCCTGCTCGCGCAGGTCCAGCCCACGCGAGCGGCGGGCCTGCGCGGCGTCGCGCTCGCTCATGTCCTGCTCGATCGCCCCGCCCAGCCGGCTCTTGCCGGTGTCCGAAGAAACGGCGGCCGCGATCGGGACGGCATTGGCCACCACGCCCATGGCGGCGGCCGCCGCCGTCAGCGACAGCAGCGAAAGGCGCGGCTTCATGCCGCTTCCGCCTGAAGCGTGGGGGCTTCGCCGTCCGCCGCCTCGACGGATTCCTCGCCTTCCGCCTCATCTTCGTCGCGTGGGGCGCCGGTGCGCTGCACCGCGTCGAGGATGCGTTCGGCGGCGGCATTGCCTATGCCGGTGATAAGCTCCAGCTCGTCGCGCAACTCGCGCGCGCGCTCCACCTGTCGCGCATGTTCGGCGCAATCGTCGCCAAGGGTGCGCTTCATCTCCGAAAGCACGATGCGCGCCTCTGCCGTAGCCTTGTCCAGCGCGGAAACCATGCGCGGCAGATCGCCTTCCTTCACCTTGTCGAGGCTCCGCGTCATCCGCACGCTCTGCACCAGCACGGCCGCGCACAGGATGCTCGTCAATATATTCGCCGCCAGCGCGATCATGATGCCAATCCCCCTTTGTTTCCCGAAACATTGTTGACCAGCCGCACTGCGATCCTTCCGCTGCGCTGGCCGATCTGCGCCTGCGCCAGCACCACGCCGCCGCACGCGATATCGAGCGGATCGTCCGGATCGCGGTTCAGCGCGATCGTCTGCCCCACGGCGAGCGCGTTGAGATCCGCGATCGGCATCGCGCGCTCGCCCAGCAGCACGCTGACGGCCACGTTGGTCTTGCGGATCTCGGAGGCCATATGCGCCTCCCAGATGCTGTCGCGCCCGCTCTTCTCGCCCATGAAGCGCTGGAGCAATTTGTCCCGCACCGGCTCCAGCGTGGCATAGGGAAAGGCGAGCGTGAACTGCCCGCCGCGCCCGTCCATGTCGACGCGGAACGTGGAGGTGGCGCAGATGTTCGACGATCCGGCGATCGCGGCGAAGCGCGGGTTCGTCTCCACGCGCTCCAGCTCGATCGTGATCGGCTCGATCGGGGAGAAGGCCGTCGCGAAATCGCCCAGCGCCAGCTCCAGCATCCGCGACACCAGCCGCGTCTCGATCGATGTGAAGGCGCGGCCGTCGATCATCGTCGGCGGCCCGCCGCCGCGCCCGCCCAGCAGCGCGTCCACCACGGCATAGATCAGCCCGGATTCCACCGTGACGATGCCGTAGCTTTCCCATTCCCTCACCTTGAACACGCCCACCATTGCCGGCAGCGCGACGCGGTTCATCAGCTCGCCGAAGCGGACGGAGGTCACTTCCTCCAGGCTCACCTCGATCGCATCGGAGGTGAGCGTGCGCATCGAGCTGGCGAAGGCGCGGACCACGCGATCGCACACCACCTCCAGCATCGGCATCCGCTCGTGGCTGATAACGCGCGATTCCACCACCGCGCGCATCCCCGCCTTGCGCGCGACAGGGGCGACATCGCCGAACAGGGCGTCGATATCCGCCTGATCGAACTTCTTGTCGCCCATCTCACCCAGCGGGGAGATCGGGGGATCGGGAAGATCGAAATCTTCGAACTCGATCATTGCTGCACCAGATCCTGAATGAGGATGTCCTTCACCATGCCGTCACCGAGCACCGCGGCGCTGCGGCGCAGCAACTCCTCCTTGATGCGGAACACGGCGGCCGATCCGGCCAGATCCTCCGGCCGCAGCTCGCGCAGGAACGGCTGATAGGCGTCGAGCAAGGGCGGGATATGGTTCTTCACCGCATCCCCGCTGCCGCGCTCGCCGGGAACGAGCATCAGGTGAACCTTCAGGAAATGCGGCGCGCCGTCCGGCGAGCGCAGGTTCACCACCATTTCCGGCACGTCGACATAATCGGCCTTCATCGCCGTCTCGCTGCCGCCTTCGCCGCCAGCCGGCTTCCTCATCAGGAACGCCGCCGCCCCCGCCGCGACGAGCAGCAGGACCAGCGCCACGCCCGCGATCATCAGGCGCCTGCGCTTCCCGCCGCCCTGCATGGGCGCAGGCGTCGCGGGGCTTCCGCCCTCCCCCGCCTCGACCTCGACGATCTCCGGATCCGCCATCCGCATCGAACCTTTCGAATTGCGCTCCCGGCGACCGCGCCGGTGCATTTCGTCCTATTATAGGATCATCGCTGGGCAATTTTTGCCTGCCGCGGATTTTTTGAGGAACGACCTTCGGTGGACATTGCCTCCTATGTGCTGCTCAGCCAGGAACAGGCGCTCCGGCGCCGCATGGACGTGGCGGCGAACAACCTGGCCAACATGAGCACGGTGGGTTTTCGGCGCGAACGGCCGGTGTTCCGCGAATATGTCGAGCAGACGGAATCCGCCGTGCAGCCCGCGCGGCAAACCTCCTTCGTGCTCGATTACGGCGCGGTGCACGATGCCGCGCCGGGCGCGTTCCAGCAGACCGGCAATCCGCTGGACGTGATGATCGAGGGCGACGGCTATCTCAGCGTGCAGGCGGGCGACGGCACCGTGGCATATACACGCGCCGGCTTCATCAAGGTGCTGGAGAACGGCGAGCTTGCCGCGACGGGCGGCCAGCGCATCCTGGGCGAGGGCGGCAAGCCGATCGTCGTACCGCCGGAAGAAGTCGCCCGCCTCTCGATCGCGCCGGACGGCACGGTGTCCGGCGCGAACGGTCCGATCGGACGGCTCGCCGTCACCGTGTTCGACGAGGCGAACGTCGATCCGCGCGGCGACGGCCTGATGAACGCCACGGGCGGACGCGAGCTGGCGGCGGCCGAAACCCGCCTCCGTTCCGGCGGGGTGGAAGGATCGAACGTCAACGCGATCACCGAGACGACGGACATGATCGCGATCCTGCGCGCCTACCAGACCAGCCAGAACATCTCCCAATCCATGTCCGACATGCGCAAGCAGGCGATCGACCGCCTGGGCCGCGTCGGCTGATCTTCAAGGAAGGACTAGCCCCATGCGCTCCCTATCGATCGCCAGCACCGGGATGCTGGCGCAGCAGACCAATGTCGACGTCATCTCGAACAACATCGCCAACATGAACACCACCGCCTTCAAGCGGCAGCGCGCGGAATTCCAGGATCTGCTTTACGAGCAGGTCACGCGTCCCGGCGCGGCGACCAGCGACCAGACGGCCGCGCCCGCCGGCATCCAGCTCGGCGCGGGCGTGCGCACCGGCGGCGTCTATCGCATCAACGAGCAGGGATCGCTGCAACAGACGGGCAACCCCTATGACGTGGCGATCGAAGGCCATGGCTATTTCCAGATCACCATGCCGGATGGCCAGACGGCCTATACCCGCGACGGCGCATTCCAGCTTTCCGATCAGGGCGAGCTGGTGACGCAGGACGGCTATCCGCTCGAGCCCGGCATCACCGTGCCGCAGGGCGCGGTGGACGTGACGATCTCGAAGACCGGGCTGGTGCAGGCGGTCATGGCGGACAATCCCCAGCCGCAGACCCTGGGCCAGCTCCAGCTCGCCACCTTCATGAACGAATCCGGGCTGGAGGCGAAGGGCGGCAACCTGTTCCTCGAAACCGCGGCATCCGGCGTGCCGGTGACGGCGCAGCCGGGCGAGCCGGGCTTCGGCCTGCTCACCCAGCATTTCATCGAGGGATCGAACGTCAATCCCGTGGCCGAGATCACCGCGCTCATCACCGCGCAGCGCGCCTATGAGATGAACAGCCGCGTGGTGAAGACGGCAGACGAAATGCTGGCCACGACCAGCCAGCTCCGCTGATGCTCGCGCTCTTGCTGGCCGCCGCCGTCGCACCGGCGACGGTGGAGGTGGCGGTGCTCGATCACGCCTTGCGCAAGGGCGATCGCGTCGAGGCGGCGGACCTGCGCGCGGACCTGCGGCCGGCAATGGCGGCGCACGGCGCGCTTGCGGCGGGGGACGCGGCGGGCATGGAGGCCGCGCGCGCTCTACCCGCCGGCGCGATCCTTCGCGCAACCGATCTGGTGCGGCCGCAACTCATACGGCGGGGCGAGCCGGTGACGATCCGCATCGTGACGGGCGCGCTTTCGATCGCCACCGCCGGCCGCGCGCTCGGCGGCGGGGCGAAGGGCGACGCGGTGCGCGTCGTCGCAAATTCCACCAACCGCACGCTGGACGGCCGGATCGAGGCCGCCGGCAGCGTCCGGGTGATGATCCCGTGAAAGGCAAGGATATGCGCAAGCTGTTGACCTGCGCCGCAATGGCGCTGACGCTTTCCGGCTGCGGCGCGGTGGGACGGCTGAAGCAGGTCGGCAAGGCCCCGGCCCTGTCGCAGATGGAGCCGGTGAACGCGCCGGAAGTGGAGCCTTCGCTGGTGATGCCCGCCGATCATTCGGTGCGCGGCGCTGCGGCGGCGGCCCGGCCGCCCGCGACCAGCGCTTCCCTGTTCCGCGACGGGGCCGGCGCCCTGTTCCGGGGCCAGCGTGCAACGCGGATGGGCGATATCCTGACGATCCGCATCAACATCGCCGACAAGGCCGATATCGGCAACAACACTTCACGCACGCGCGGCGGCGCGGAAAGCGGCGGGGTCGGTGGATTGCTCGGCATCTCGCCGGTGAAGAAGCTGCTCGGCCCGAATGCCGCCGCCGTGGCGGAGACCAATTCGGCCTCGAAATATTCCGGCGGCGGCACCACCGCGCGATCGGAGACGATCAGCATGACGATGGCCGCCATCGTCACGCAGGTGCTGCCCAACGGCAATTTGATGATCCGTGGCCGGCAGGAGGTGCGCGTCAATTTCGAGATGCGCGAGCTCATCATCACCGGCCTGATCCGGCCGGAGGACATCGCCCGCGACAATTCGATCCAGCATTCGCAGATCGCCGAGGCGCGCGTGATCTATGGCGGGCGCGGCCAACTCACCGACGCGCAGCAGGCGCGCTGGGGCCAGCAGATCTACGACGCGCTGTTCCCGTTCTGAACGATCGCTTCATCACCTTTCGCTGCCCGCCGCTCCGGCAGAAACCGGAGTGGCGGGTTTTGCGTTTGTCCGGATGAAACCGGCGAAAAACCACTCCCCGCAAGAGTAATCGCGCTATTAACCAACAAAATGCGCGGGTGATTTTGGTCCTCCGATAAATATTCCCAAAATGAAATGTGAGCACGATGCGTGTTCATCGTGGGCCGGCGATTTCCGGCCCGGGCCGCAGAAGCGGCCTCACTTCCACGAAGGACAAGAACAATGGCATTTTCGGTCAACACCAACATCGGCGCGATGGCGGCTCTCCAGAGCCTGAGCGTGACCCAGAAGGACATGGCGACCACGCAGAGCCGCATCAACACCGGCCTGAACGTGAACTCGACCAAGGACGACTCGGCCGCTTACACCATCGCGCAGACGCTGCGTGGCGACGTCGGCGGCCTGAAGGCGGTCTCCTCCTCGCTCAACCGCGCCAAGAGCACGGTGGACGTGGCGGTTGCGGGCGCGGAGCAGATCTCCGACTTGCTCAACCAGATGAAGTCGAAGGCCACCGAGGCCGCCGACGCCGGTCTGGACGATGACAGCCGCACCCAGGTCGTCGCCGATCTGACCTCGCTGAAGTCGACCATCGACTCGGTCATCAAGTCGACCGACTTCAACGGCACCAACCTGCTGGACAGCACGGGCAGCGGCAGCGTAGCGGCGCTGACGACGCACAAGGATCTGACGGCGACGCTCGCTGTTTCCAACCAGGGCTTCGACACGATCGTGGCCGGGCTGGACACCAGCACGATCACCAACGCGACGACCGCCGGCACGTTCAAGGGCCTGGTCGACACCGCGTTCGACAGCGTGAAGAGCGCGCTCAGCACGCTGGGTTCGGCTTCGCGCAAGATCGACGCGCAGCTCTCCTTCAACAGCAAGCTGTCCGACGCGATCGATGGCGGCATCGGCAATCTCGTCGATGCGGACCTCGCCAAGGAATCGGCGAACCTTCAGGCACTTCAGGTCAAGCAGCAGCTTGGCGTGCAGGCCCTGTCGATCGCCAACCAGGCGCCGCAGTCGATCATGTCGCTGTTCCGCTAAGGCGGACACGCTTTCGCGGGCTTCGGCCCGTGGAGGTTTCGGGCTGGAACGGGCAACCGTTCCAGTCCTTTTTTTGCGTCGAAACGAAGCGATTTTTCCCCTCGCTTCCGTCTCTTGTCCGGCCAAGCCCTCTACAATGAAGGACAAGACAAGAGCAGGTGTGATGCGTTCTTTTCCCCGGATCAGAGAAATTGCCGATGCGTTCGGCGCGCGGCTTCAGGTCAGGGTGGAAGCATATCCGGCCGGCGCGCTGCTCGTGATCGAGCGGCCGGACGTGGCCGGCGCGCCGCGCGTCACCCTGGACGGCTACGGCGCGGAGCTGCTGTCGGGCTATATCATGTCCGCCCGCCTCGCCGCGCCCCATGCCCTGCCGGACGAGCAGGCGGACGGCCCCTATCCCACGCATTTCGGGCTGGGGCTGGAGCCGTGCGCGGTGCTGCGCCTTACGCAGAGGCCCGGGGCGATGCCCCGGCGCGAGGCGATCGCGCTGGAGATACCGACACCTTTCTGGGACCGGCTCTATGCCGAATTGTGCCTGGCCACCGCGCACATGCGCGAGCTGGATCGCCGGGCGGGCGCAAGGGTGCATTGACGGCGCACCTATGGTGATTAACGGAATACGCGACAGGCTTATCACCTATTAGTTACCAACTCGGTAACTTGCGTATCATCGACGGGGGCGATGGAATGAATACCGGGGGAATCGGGAATAAATTCAGGGATATTGGCGAGGGGTTCAACGTCAATGTCACGCTGAACGTGAATGACGCGGATGCCTTGTGGCAGATGGCGGCGCAGCGCGCGCTTGCCTCTCCCATCGGGCTTACGCTGGCCGACGTGGAGGACACGATCGGCCCGCGCGAGGCGCCGTCGATCGCGGATTGCATCGCGCTGCTGCTTTCGCCCGCGGACCTGGCGGGCTGCACCCTGATGCGCTTCGAGATCGAAGAGGGTGACAGCGATGACGGCAGTTACGAAGCGGCCTGCGGGGAAATGCCGCTTCGTGCGTTCGCCGGCATAGGCCATCACTGATCCGCCATCGCGGACCGTTTCAACTGAACGCGAAAAAGCCCCGCTCTCCCACGCCGGGAGAGCGGGGCTTCCGGTTTCACGTCATTCGCCGATCCGCGTGAGATCCGTCAGCGGGAATTGCGCGCCGTTCACCGTCACCATGACGGCCCCGTTGGCGAGCTGCACGTCGTTGACGCGGCCGGTGCCGTTCACCGTGACCGGCACGTCATTGCCGTTCGCGTCCAGCGCCTTGAGCGACAGGCTGTAGCTGCCCGGCGCCATCTGCCGCCCGGCCGAGGTTTCCCCGTCCCAGATCATGCTGCCGGAGGCCGCCCCGCCGCTCAGGGTGCGGGTATCGACCAGACGGCCGTTGGCGTCGGTGATCGTAGCGGTGAGCGTGGCGACCGCGCGGCCCGCGCTCCAGCCCCATTGCGCGGGCTGCTCGCCCAGGCCGGCGACGGCGCTTCCCGTCTCCACCTGCCGCCCGATCAGGGAGGAGGCCTGCGCGAGATTCTGCGTGCCGAGGCTGCCCAGGATCGATTTCAGCGTGCTCGTCTGCTCGATCGACTGCTCGACCTGGGAGAATTGCACGAGCTGCTGGGTATATTGCGACGTATCCATCGGGCTGAGCGGGTCCTGATTCTGCATCTGCGTGGTCAGCAGCTTCAGGAACATGTTGAAATCGGCGTTGAGCTTCGTCGGCGACGTGGCGGCGGCGACGGTGTCGGCGGCGGTGCCGGAAATGGTGGTCATGCTTGCTGTCCTCAGGCGAGAAGGTCGACCCGGCCGTCGCCGGAGATGGTGCGCCAGATCGGGGCGGCGTGGTTCGCCTCCTCCTCGGCGGCCAGATGATGATGGCCGGGCTGGCGGTGCTGTTGCTGGGCATGATGCTCCTGCCCGCCCCCGCCGCGATTTTCGAAACGCAGGCTCTGCGCGTCGGCGCGCACCCCGGCCTGTTCCAGCGTGCGGGCGAGATCGGGCGCTTCCTGCCGCAGCAGTTCCAGCGCATGGGCGCTTTCCGCGCGCACCGTGGCGCGCAGGCTGCCGCCGTCGTCGAAGGCGAGCGTCACCTCGACATGGCCCAGCTCCGCCGGGTTGAGGCGGACGCGAAAGGATTCGTTGCCCAGATCGACGCGGCGCGCGATCTCCACGCCCAGCGCCTCGCCGAAATGCCCGGCGCGCGCGGCGATGGTGGCCGTGTGCGGCGCGGCGGCCGGATCGGCGTGGCGCACCACGGCGCTTTCGGGGGCCGCGACGGCGGGAAACGCGGGGGCGGCCTCATGCCGCTGCCCCTGACCATGCTGGCCCTGACCGGAAGCGGCGCGATCCCCCGCGCCTTCCGTCGCCGGGACGCCGTGGAGCATGGCGAAGGCATCCGCCCCCGCCCCCTTGCCAACGGCGGCATCGCCCTTGCCTTCCATGACGCCGACAGCCGCGCCCTTCGCATCGGGCTTTTGCGCGATCGGCTGGGCCACGCCGCCGATGGAGAGCGCGACGGCGGGCCGCATCTGCGGCATGGCCTGCGCGGCGGAGGCCTGCGCGGCCATGGCGGGCGCGCCGGCCATCGCGGCAAGCAGGATGTGCGCGGCCGGGATCGCCCCTGCGGCATCGCCCGCCGGATTGTCGGCCAGCATGGCTTTCGCGCGGCGCACGCGCAGCGTCACCGGCAACCGGATATGCTCCGTCGCGCCGGCGGGCAATGCCTCCTCCTCGCCCTGCTGCACGGAAAGGGCGGCGAGAAGCTGCTGCGCCTGTTGCGGCTGCTGCGTCCCCGGCATCGCCTCCGCGAGCGCATCGGCGGCGCTCGCCGCCTGCATGTCGAGCCGTTGCGGCATCGCCACCGGCGCCTGCTTCCCCGGCATCGCGGCGGCGGGCGCGGCATTTTCCGGCATCGGCATCCCGGCCAGCACGAGATCGAGGTTTCCCGCGAAGCCCGGCACGGCCGGAACCGCCGGGGAAAGCGCGGATGCGAGCGGAAGGACGAAAGGAGTGATCTGCATTCACCAGCCTCGTTGATGCCCATGCGAAGGGCGGTCATTTCCATTATAGGACGAAGCGCGCGCGGCGCGGCGGCGCGGCGTCATCCGATCGTGCCAAGGGCGCGGATGCGCGTGCGGGCATGGATCTCGTTCTGCGACAGGACCACGGTGGACGGGCGGATACGCTCGATGATCGAGCGGACGAACGGCCGGATCGACGGGCTGGTGAGCAGGCACGGAATCTCCCCCGTCTGCGCCAGCCGGTCATAGGTTTCGCGCACCGTGGCGATGAACTGCTGGAGCGCGGAGGGCGCCATCGCGAGCTGCCGGTCGTCGCCCTGCCCGGTGATGCTCTCCGCGAAGGCCTGATCCCAGTCCGCCGAAAGCGTGACGACGGGAATGGCGTCCCCGCGCACCTGCGACGCGCTGATCTGGCGCGCCAGCCGCGCGCGGACATGCTCCGTTATCTGCGTGAGGTTCGCGGTGAGCGGCGCGGCCTCCGCCACCCCTTCCAGGATCGAGGGTATGTCGCGGATCGACACGCCCTCCGCCAGAAGGTTCTGGAGGATGCGCTGGACGCTGGAGATGGAGATTTTCGCCGGAATCAGGTCCACCACCAGTTTCTCCGCGTCGCGGTGCACCTCGGTCAGCAGCTTCTGCGTCTCGGTATAGGAGAGCAGTTCGGCGATATTCTCCTTCACCAGCTCGGTCAGATGCGTGGTGATGATCGTGCCGCATTCGACCACGGTGAGGCCGCGGAAGCCCGCCTCGTCGCGCAGCTCGCGGTCGATCCACAGCGCGGGCAGGCCGAACACCGGCTCGCGCGTCGGCTCGCCGGGCAGGCCGGCAGGCTCGCCGCCGGGGTTGATGAGCAGCAGGCGATCGAGCCTGATCTCGCCGCGCGCCGCCTCCGTCTCCTTGATGGAGATGACATATTCGTTGGCCTTCAGCGCCATGTTGTCGACGATGCGGACGGAGGGCAGGACGAAGCCGAACTCGGTCGCCATCTGGCGGCGCAGCGCGCGGACCTGATCGTCGAGGCGCGGCTCGCGCTCCGAATCGTTGATCATGGGCAGGAGGGCATAGCCGATCTCGATCCGCACCGCGTCGATCGCCAGCGTCTGCGCGATCGGCTGCTCCGCCACCGCCGCCTGCGCCTCGCGGATCGCGTCGCCCGCGCGCTCGGCGGCGTCCCGCTCCTGCGCCTGCCGGTGCATCCGCCAGCCGGCGAAGCCCGCCAGCGCGGCGAACAGCGCGAACGGCGCAAACGGCAGGCCCGGCAGCAGCGCCAGCGCGCCCATCAGCACGGCCGCCATCGCGAACGCTTTGGGATAACGGCCGAGCTGCACGCCCAGCGCCGCGCCGGTATTGCCCTTCACGCCGCCCTTGGAAACGAGGAGGCCAGCCGCCGTCGAGACGATCAGCGCCGGGATCTGGCTCACCAGCCCGTCGCCCGCCGTCAGCACGGTATAGGTGTGGAAGCCGTCCGCCAGCGACACGCCGTGCGAGAAGACGCCGATCCCCAGCCCGACCACGATGTTGATCGCGGTGATGAGCAGGCCGGCGACCGCATCGCCCTTCACGAATTTCGAGGCGCCGTCCATCGCGCCGTAGAAGCCGCTTTCCGCCTCGATCTCCGCGCGGCGCTCGCGCGCCTGCTCCTCGGTTATCATGCCGGCGTTCAGATCGGCGTCGATCGCCATCTGCTTGCCGGGCATCGCATCGAGGCTGAAGCGCGCCGCCACCTCCGCGATGCGCCCCGCGCCCTTGGTGATGACGACGAAGTTGATGACGATCAGGATCAGGAAGATGGTGAGGCCGATGGCGGTCTCTCCGCCCATCAGGAACTCGCCGAACGCCCCGATCACGCCGCCCGCCGCCTGCGTGCCCTCATGCCCATGGCCCAGGATCAGCCGCGTGCTGGCGAGGTTCAGGCCCAGCCGCAGCATCGTGGCGATCAGCAGGATCGTCGGGAAGGCGCTCAGGTCCAGCGGCTTCTCGATGAACAGCGCGGTCATCAGGATCATCACCGACAGGGTGATCGACAGCGCGAGGCCGAGATCGAGCATCCAGCCCGGCATCGGCAGGATCAGCATCGCGATGATCGCGATGATCCCGCCGCCGAGCACGAGATCGCGGTTCGCCGCGAGGCGCTGGAGGAAACGGGCGATAGCGGGGGGCATGGTGGCCGGCATCTGTTCTGGAAGACCCTAGATCGCGGGCGAAACCGGGATTCCGGCCTCGATGAAGGTGCGCAGCTTGTTGCGCATCGTGCGCACCGAAATGCCCAGGATGTGCGAGGCGGAGGTGCGGTTGCCGTGGCAGCGCTCCAGCGTCTGGAGGATCAGCTCGCGCTCCACCTCCTCCACCGTATGGCCGACCAGCCAGTCCACCTTCACCGGCTTGCCGATGGAGGCGATGGCGGCGGCGATCAGCGCGCGCTCGGCGGGGAGCGGCAGATAGTCGCGCGCGCCGGCGCGGATCGCGGCCACCGCGCGCTCCGCCGGGGCGTCGATGCCGCAGGCGATCACCGGCACGGCGATGCGCTCCGCCTGCAAGGCATGGATCAGGGCCGCGATATCCATGGCGACGTCGATCATCACCAGATCCACGCCCGCGCCGCCGCGCAGCATCGCCAGCGCCTCCTCCCCGGAGCCGGCGGCGGCCA
>JASGGR010000004.1:0-54588 GCA_047602705.1 Sphingomonas bacterium
CAGAACCTTGCGGGCTGCGTCGCGCTGCTCGCGGGCTTCGGCAAGGCCGGTATCGTGCGCGCGCAGAGGAGTGGCCATTGACCGCCGACTTGGACATATCCGGCCTGGAAGGTTTGCGCTTCTCGGGCCATGAGACCTTCGCCTGCCGCTATGCGTGGCTTTCAAAGGCCTACCGTGCGCTGCTCGCCGATCCGCACCAGTTCGCTGACGAGGAAGGGGCGATGATCGAGCTCGGTATCGGCCGCAACATGGTTCGCTCGCTGCGCTTCTGGGTTGAAGCGATGGGCCTTGCCAATGTCCGCAAGGGCGAAGGTCTCGTTCTCACCGATTTCGCCCATGCGCTCTTCGCCCGGGACGGCCTTGATCCCTATCTTGAGGATGTCCGTTCGCTCTGGCTGCTGCATTGGAACCTCTCGTCCAGGTCCGAAGCGCCCTTGTTCGCCTGGCGCTACCTTCTCAATCATTGGCCATTCCCGGAGCTGACCCGCTCGGAAGTGCTGGCCGCCTTCCTGCGCGAGTCGGCCCGGCTCGGTTTCTCGCACAGCGAGGTCACGCTCGCCCAGCATCTCGACATCTTCCTGCACAGCTATCATCCCTCGCGCGGCTCGACCGGCGTGGAGGACTCGCTGGATGGTCCGCTCGTCGAGCTGGCGCTGATCCAGCCGGTGGGTGAGCGCCGGACCGAAAGCGGTCGGTTCGAAACCGTCTATGCGTTTCGCCGCGAGCCCAAGGCGGACATCACGCCCGCGCTCTTCGCCTATTGCATCGCGGACTATTGGACCCGTTTCCGTCCGCAGGAGGAAACGCTGACATTGCGCGAGATCGCGTCGGCGCCTTCCTCTCCCGGGCAAGTTTTCAAGCTGCCAGAAGACGACGTGCGTAGCCGCCTGGAACTCTACGCCAATGCGAAAAGCGACGCCCCGTTCAGCTTCGTCCCGTCGGCGATTCAGGGACTGCTCAGCCGACCGGTTGGAGGTCACCGCCCGACTCTGCGCGACATTTACGAGAAGGCGCTTATTCATGCCTAAGGCCGCGGCTTCGATCGCAAGCTATTTCCATACGCCGGACCGTTTCATGCGCTCCGTTCAGCTGGAACGCGATTTCCGCGACGTCGCGGCGCTTGATCATTACGTCCTGACGCCATCCATGGCCGACGCTTTCGCGCGCATTGCTGACGGACTGCGCACCGGCTCGGGTCGTCGCGCCTGGCGCGTGACAGGCGATTATGGCGTCGGCAAATCCTCGTTCGCCCTGGTGCTCGCACACCTTCTGGCTGACCGGCAGACGGGTGCCGCAAGCCGCATCGCCTCGGCACTAGGATGGGAGGAGCAGCAGGCAATGCCGCGCCTCTGGCCCATCCTGCTCACCGGCACGCGGGGCAGCATGATCGCGACGCTCGCGCGCGGCATCCGCGAGGCTTGCCTCCAGCGTCGGCCGGCGCGTGGTCGCATGCCCGGCGCCCTGCAGACGCTCATTGATCAGGCGGATGAGGTCGAACAATCGGCCGATGCGATCGAGCTTGAAGCGCTCATCGAAGCCGTCCGTGAGCAGGCTGCGGCCGAGGGCAGGGGCGTACTCCTCGTCGTCGACGAGTTAGGCAAGCTGCTTGAACATGCCGCCAACCGCCCCGACCGGGAGGATATATTCATCCTTCAGCGCCTGGCGGAGCTCGCAAGCCGCAGCGGCGAGCGTCCGATGCTGCTCGTCGGCATTCTGCACCAGGGCTTTCATGCTTATGCGGAGCGGCTGCCTGCCAGCCTCCGCCATGAATGGGACAAGGTCGCCGGCCGCTTCGACGAGATCGTGTTCGACCAGCCGCTGGCTCACACCGCGGCGCTCGTCTCGGGGGCGTTGGGTCTCAATCCCAACCGCCTGCCAGACAAGGTCCGGTCGACGGCGCGTGGAATCGCGCAGGCGACGGCCGGGACTGGCTGGCTCGGCGGTGGCGCGACAGGCGCCGCAACGCTCGACGCGGCCCGCCTCTATCCGCTCCATCCGACCTTGCTGCCGGTCGCAGTGCGCTTCTTTGCCCGCTTCGGCCAGCATGAGCGATCGCTGTTCGGCTTTCTCCTCTCGTCGGAGCCGTTCGCTGTCCAGTCTTTCGCGCAGCGGACTGCGGATCCGCAGGACTGGTACGGACTTGCCGATTTCTACGACTATGTCCGCACCATGTTCGGCCACCGCCTGGCCGGGCAAAGCTACCGCAGTCATTGGCTGCGCATCGTCGCGACCGTCGATGCCGCCGCCGGGCTCTCCGTCCTGGGCCAGCGGCTGCTGAAGACCGTTGCGATCCTCAATCTTCTCGACGCGGACGATCTGCTGCCGACTGTGCAATCGGTTGAGGCCTGCCTAGCGCCGGCCGGTCGGGCCCAGATCGATTCCGCGATCGCCGAGCTCAAGGATCGGGGGCTGCTTTTCCAGCGCGGCGGCGGCTCGGTGCTGCGCTTGTGGCCGCAATCGAGCGTCAGCCTGGATGGGGCGATGGCGCTGGCCGCGCGTCATGTCAGCATGATCGAAAGCGTTTCCGGCGCGCTCGCGCCTTACCTCGAACGCCAACCCATGCTCGCACGGCGGCACTATCTGGAAGAAGGGACGCTTCGTTACTTCGAGCTGCGTTACGCGCCGGTCGCAGACATCGCTAGCGTCACGCTTAAGCCGACCGACGCCGACGGCGTGGTGCTGATCGCGCTTGCCGACGGTCCCCACGAGGTCGAGCAGGGTATGGCCGCAGCGCTGGCCCCGTCGCTGGCCGACCGGCCCGACATCCTGATCGGCGTGACCCAGCCGCTGCTGTCGCTGGCGCCCGACGTCCAGGACCTGCGCTGCTGGCAATGGGTCGCCGACAATACACCCGAACTCGCCGAAGACGCCTATGCGGCCGCCGAAGTCGCGCGACAGCTTGCGAGCGCGCGCCGCGCACTTGGCGATCAGCTGGCGGATCGCACCGGGGTGCGATCGTCCGGAGCCGACCAGATTCAATGGTTCCGTGCGGGCAGCGTCATGACTGCGCCCGAGCGGGGAGGTCTTGCCGCTCTGCTCTCCGATGTGTGCGACCGGCTCTATGGCGAGGCGCCGCGCATCACCAATGAGCTGCTCAACCGCAACGTGCTGAGTTCCGCCGCATCGGCTGCGCGCATGCGATTGATCGAGGGCCTCTTCGCTCATGCCGATCGCCCCTTCGTTGGAATCGATCCGGACAAGGCACCGCCCGAGAAGTCCATGTATCTCTCGGTCATCCGCAAGGGCGGCATCCACGTCCCGGACGGCGACAGCTTCCGTGTTCGGGAACCGGATGCCGATGATCCTCTGCGCTTGAAGCCCGCGCTCGATCATATGGCCGGCAAGATCATCACCGCCGCAGGCGGTCGAGTGCCTGTCCAGATCCTGCTGGACTGCGTGCGTGAGCGGCCATGGGGTGTGCGCGCCGGGGTCGCTCCGCTCCTGCTGGCGATCATCCTGCTCAACCGTTCGCACGAACTTGCCGTCTACGAGGATGGGACGTTCCTGCACCGCTTCGGGTCATCGGACTTTATGCGCCTGATCCGCGCTCCCAAAGGGTTCGAGATCCAGCATTGCAGCATCGCCGGCGTGCGGATGGATGTGTTCCGCGAGCTTGCGCGGGCTTATGCGGCTCCCTCCGGCGATCGTCAGATCGAGCTCCTCGATATCGTGCGAACGCTCTGTCTGTTCGCTGCGCAGCTCCCCGACTACAGCCGTGCGACCCGTCGTCTTAGCAGTCATGCGGTGCACGTCCGCGACGCCCTGCTCGGCTCGCGGGAGCCGGTCACCTTGCTGTTCCAGGCCCTGCCAGTCGCATGCGGGGTCGAGCCCTTCTCGCCCGACGAGACCGCCGACGCAGATCGCGTCCAGGCGTTCGTGACGCGGCTGCACGATGCGATCGACGAGCTGCGCGCGGCTTATCCCGAACTCGTCGCCCGGATCATCGTGCACGTCACCGAAGCGATGGGTGATGCGCCCGGCCATTTCGATCGTGCGGCTCTTGCCAGCCGCGCGGCGCAGGTCGCACTCGCCGCGCGGGAGCCTCGTCTGCGCGCCTTCGCCAATAGGTTGCGCGACCCTCAGCTCAGCGACGAGGCTTGGGTGGAGTCGCTCGCGAGCTTCGTCGTAGCCCGGCCGCCGCACAAATGGGGACCGGGAGAGGAAGCACGTTTCAGCGAAACGGTCGGCGAGTTGGCGAGTCTTTTCTACAAGGTCGAGGCCACTGCGTTCGGCGAAGGCGAGACGGCGCCTTCGCTCGACGCGATCAGGCTCAACCTGACCCGTGGCGATGGCCAGGATCTTCTCACGATCGTCCAGCCGACCGCCGGCGACGACATCCAGAGCGAGGCTGAGCAGTGGCGCCGGCGCTTGCCCCAAGACAGCCGCTTGCGGCTCCACCTCCTCTCCCAGCTGCTCTGGGAGGAACTCGAGGCGGGGAACGGGAGCAAGGCACGAACCGACGTCTCCGCCAAAACGGCGCGCCCGCGCTCGGGACGCAAGGTATGACCGCCGAGCCCCTGCGTCACGTTCTCAGCCTGTCCGGCGGTAAGGATAGCGCCGCGCTCGCCATCTATCTGCGCGATCGCGTGCCGGAGATCGAATATATCTTCCATGATACCGATAAGGAATTGCCGGAAACCTACGACTATCTCGCCCGTCTGGAGGCGATCTTGGGTAAACCAGTCGCGCGCACCTCGCCGGTCGACACGTTCGATCACTGGCTCAAAGTGTATCGCGGCATGCTGCCGTCGAACCATCGACGCTGGTGCACAAAGATGCTGAAGCTCAAGCCCTTCGAATCCTATGTCGGTGATGGCCCGGTCATCAACTATGTCGGGCTGCGCGCGGACGAGAAGCGGGTCGGCTATATCAGCACCAAGCCCAATATCACGGCCGTCTATCCGTTTCAGGAAGATGGCCTCGTACGGGCCGACATCATCCGTATCCTAGAAGATTCAGGCCTGGGGCTTCCACCCTATATGGATTGGGGACGATCGCGCTCCGGTTGCTATTTCTGCTTCTACCAGCAGAAGATCGAATGGGTGCGGCTGAAGCGCGCCCACCCCGATCTCTTCGCGCTCGCAAAGGGCTACGAAGAAAAAGCCGTCGAATTTGGCGAGCAATTCTACTGGTGCCAGAACGAGACCCTAGCCGAACTCGAGCGGCCCGACCGGATGGCTGAGATCGAGGCCAATTGGACCTCGTCGCAGGAGCGTGCGCGCAAGAAACGGAAGAATGTCCCGCTTGTAGAGACTCTCGGCGGGCTCGAACCCCAAGATGATCCGACGTTGCGCGACGGATGCCTGATCTGTTCGCTCTGAGGGTCATGCTGTAAAACTGAGCCGCCTGGTGCGAACGGCGTCGACCATCTGCTGATTCGACGAGCGCCGCGATCCACCCGACCGGTGGAGGGCGGATTCGCCCGAACCTCAAATTCAGGCTTTGGTCCGTGTCGTCGCATATTTGGCCGACGCGGGAACAACCGCTATCCTCGATCGAGTTTCTAGAAGCTGTCAGCCTCCAAACGGCCACAAGCTTCCGCACTGGCAGCCTGATGAATAAAGGCGCATTCAGGCGTCCTCGATGCCGTCGTCATTGTCGCCGATATGGCGATGAAGCTCCATCGCATCATGAAGAACCCGCAGCACGCCGATCGTGGCGTCGTCGATAATGGTATAGAGGATCAGATGTCGGGGACGACGCACGCCACCGTCCACCATGCCCGCAGGGGCACGGCTGGATCGTAGATGCCAGGACCGGAGGTCATCACCGAGTTCCGGCCGTGCCGCGCTTCCGGGCCGTTCGGGTGCATCGGCGATGTCACGCAGCGCCGTTGCCAATAACTGCTCATAGCGTCGTCGTGCGGCCAGCCCGAAATCACGCTCTGAGCGTTCCAGAATGTCGAGGATATCAGCGTCGGCCGCCGCGGAGAGCCGGATCGTGCGCGTCAAGCGCCCATGCCTGCCCGCTTGCCCGCCTCAGCGCCCAACTCGGCCACGAGCGAGTCGATCGCGCCCGGTTTCACGTCCCGGAACCGCCCGGCAGCGAGATCGGCGAGGCCGGCTTGTGCGGCCTTCCGCAATGCTTCGAGCCTGAAGGCATCCTCACGTTCGCGCTGCTCGACGAGCCGAAGTCCCTCGCGCATCACCTCGCTCGCATTCTGATAGCGGCCCGATTCCACTAGCGTCTCGATCACTTCCTGCTGGTGATCGGTCAGGACGACGTTTCGTGTCGGCATGGTTCAACCCTTCCGCATATCGCTCTGCCCATATAGACTGATTGGCATAGTATGCCAATGCCGAGGATTTCGCGTCAGGGTGGGCCGATCGCCGTATCCTCAGCCGATCGGCCCCAGGTCATGAAACAGGCAGGCTTGCGCCTCGCTTCGCCTTGTCGTTTCCGCGCTGCGGATATCGAAGCAGCGCAATCGCTCCATCAGTTGTCTCACAATCTCGCCGACGGCCGCCTGGCGCCGGCGGCGGTCGGGATCGCCGAGGCCATCGAGGACCGAGGGTGCGGCGGTGGAGAGCGCCACTTCGAGGTGCAGGGAGAGCGTATCGTCATCGACTCGGGATAGCGGAACCATCATGGAGGCAATAAGAACAAATAGGGAACATAGAGTCAATCGCCGCTGCCAGCCGTCCAGATGTCGGCGGGGAGGGGACGAGAGTCGGTAGCGAGGCTCTAACGCCCCGCCGCGCACCGATGCGATTCTTATCCGGTCAGGACGATCCGTCCTTTCCGGAGCAAGAGCATGACCCCGACCCGGCTGTTGATCGGCCAGATCATCGTCGTTTTCGCCATCGTGATCGCGGGCATCTGGTTCGCGACCGAATGGGCGGCGTGGAAGTTGGCATGGCAGCTGGAGCTTGGCTTGCCGTGGTTCTTTGTCGGGCACTGGCCGGTCTATCGGCCGTGGTCGATCTTCCCTTGGTGGTATCATTTCGACGCCTACGCGCCGCACGTCTTCGATCGGGCCGGCGCGATCGCGGGGGCGAGTGGCTTTGTCGGATGCGGCGCCGCGATCGCCGGCTCGCTGTGGCGGGCGCGCCAACAACGGCACGTCACCACCTATGGCTCCGCACGCTGGGCCAGCGCGAAGGAGATCGAACACGCCGGTCTGTTCAAGGACGCGGGCGTGTTCCTCGGTCGCCAGCACGACGGCCCCGATCACATCATGGCGTTTGCCCCGACCCGTTCGGGCAAGGGCGTCGGCCTCGTCATCCCGACGCTGCTGAGCTGGAACGGCTCGGCGGTCATCCACGACATCAAGGGGGAGAACTGGCAGCTCACCGCCGGCTGGCGGTCGCGGTTCAGCCATACCTTGCTGTTCAACCCGACGGACGTTCGCTCGGCCAAATACAATCCGCTGCTGGAGGTGCGGAAGGGCGAGAATGAGGTCCGCGACGTGCAGAACGTCGCCGACATATTGGTCGACCCGGAAGGGGCGCTGGAGAGGCGCAACCACTGGGAAAAAACGTCCCATTCGCTGCTGGTCGGCGCGATCCTCCACGTCCTCTATGCCGAGGAAGAAAAGACCCTCGCGCGGGTAGCCACCTTCCTGTCGGACCCGCAGCGGCCGTTCACGGCGACGCTGCGCCGGATGATGACCACCAATCATCTCGGGACGAAAGACGCGCCGCAGGTCCATCCCGTCGTCGCCAGCGCGGCGCGCGAGGTGCTGAACAAGTCGGACAATGAACGCAGCGGCGTCTTGTCGACCGCCATGTCGTTTCTCGGGCTGTATCGTGACCCGACCGTCGCGGCCGTCACGTCACGCTGCGACTGGCGGATCGCCGATCTCGTCGAGGCCGAGCATCCCGTCTCGCTCTATCTCGTCATCCCGCCATCGGACATCAGCCGCACCAAGCCGCTGGTGCGCCTCGTGCTCAACCAGATCGGCCGCCGCCTGACGGAGAAGCTCGATGCCGCGTGAAGCCCGCAAGCATCAGCTCCTCATGATGCTGGACGAATTTCCGGCCCTAGGGCGGCTCGACTTCTTCGAGACGAGCCTTGCCTTCATGGCGGGCTACGGCGTCCGCGCCTTCCTGATCGCGCAGTCGCTCAACCAGATCGAGAAGGCTTACGGCGAGCATAACAGCATCCTCGACAACTGCCATGTGCGCGTGGCATTCGCGACCAACGACGAGCGCACCGCGCGCCGCATCTCGGACGCGCTCGGCATCGCCACCGAACAGCGCGCGATGCGCAACTACGCCGGCCACCGACTCGCGCCGTGGCTCGCACACGTCATGGTCAGCCGGCAGGAAACCGCCCGGCCGCTGCTGACCACCGGCGAGGTGATGCAACTCCCGGCCGCCGACGAACTGGTCTTGGTGTCGGGCATGGCGCCGATCCGGGCGAAGAAGCTGCGCTACTATGAGGATCGCAACTTCCGCGACCGGCTTCTCCCGCCGCCGCAGCTTGCGCCCGGCGACTATCCCGACCGGCCGAAGGCCCGCCCCGACGACTGGAGCGGCATGGTGCGTGCGCCCGATGCCCGGCTTGGCCGGAGCGAGGACGAGTCGGCCGCCGTCACCGATGAAGGCGGGCTCCAGCAGGAACGCCATCCGGGCATCGAGCCGGCGCCCGCAAAGCAGGAGCCGCCGAAGCAGCTCGACCTTCCTGATCTCGACCGCGACGATCCCGATGCCGCCGCCGACAAGCAGATGATGGACCGCGCACGGACCTCGCTGGTCCGTGCCGATGGCATCAATCAGGGTCGCGACCGCGACCTTCTGCCGGGACTCTAAGCGATGAAGGTCCGGCAGAACCTCTATATCGACCGGAACTTGAGCGATGCGCTGGAAGCGCTCGCGATCCGGCCCGGTGGCAACAAGAGCCGAATCGTCAACGAAGCGCTCGGCTCCTGGCTGGCGCGGCGTGCGACGAAGGAGGTGGACGACCTCCTCAAAGTCCGGCTCGACCGTATCTCGCGCGAGATCGGCGCATGTCGCCGCGATATCAATGTGGTGCTGGAAGCGCTGGCGCTGTTCGTCCGCTATCAGCTTACTGTCACCGCACCGCTCCCCGAAGCCGATGCCGCGGCGCTTGCGACCGGCAACGAGCGGTTCGAGCGCTTCATCACCCAGCTTGGCCGCCAGATCGCGGGCGGCAAGCGCACGCTGGATGCCGCTGGCGGCGACGAGGCCCGGCGATGAGCGAGACCATCTCCGCGGACCGTCGCCGCGCGATGCTGCGCACCGCGATGGGACCGGCGATTGCCGCCGCGCTCGCCGACCCGGCCGTCATCGAGATCATGGTGAACCCCGATGGCGTTCTCCGGCTCGACCGGCTCGGCGATGGCCGCATCGATACCGGTACACGCTACGAACCGGCGCAGGTTGAACGGATCGTCCGGCTGGTCGCGAGCCACGCCCGCACCGAGGTTCATGCCGCATCGCCGATCGTGTCGGCGGAATTGCCGCCACATGGCGAAGGCGCAGGCGAGCGGTTCGAGGGCGTGCTGCCGCCCGTCAGCCTCGCGCCGTGCTTCTCGATCCGCAAGCCTGCGGCGAAGATCTACACTTTGCTCGACTATGTGAACGACGGGATCATGTCGGCGGACACGGCGCGCATCCTTTCGCTCGCTGTCGTGGACCGGAAGAACATCCTCGTCGCAGGCGGCACGTCGTCGGGCAAGACCACGCTCGCCAACGCGCTGCTCGCCGAAATGGCGCATCTCGATGAGCGCGTGATCCTGATTGAGGACACGCGCGAGCTGCAATGCGCCGCGCCTGATGTCGTGGCGCTGCGGACGCGATCGGGCAGCGTGACGATGGCCGATCTTGTGCGCTCGACGCTCCGGCTGCGGCCCGACCGCATCATCGTCGGCGAGGTCCGGGGCAAGGAAGCCCTCGACATGCTCAAAGCCTGGAACACCGGGCATCCGGGCGGCATCGCCACGGTCCACGCCAACTCGGCGGTCTCCGCGCTCTACCGGCTCGAGCAGCTCGTGCAGGAAACCGTCGTTACCGTGCCGCGCCGGCTGATCGCCGAGGCGATCGACATGATCGTGTTCATCGCCGGCCGCGGCCTTGCCCGCCGCGTCGACACGATCGCGCGCGTCGCCGGCGTCGATCCGGACGGAAATTACGCCGTCCTCGCGCTCAACCCCGAACTTACTGTTTTCGAAGGAGACAAATCATGACGCTTGCCCGCACTCCCACGCGCCGCTCGACCTTCCTGATCGGCGCTGCCCTCGGTTTCGGCATGACCATCGCCAGTCAGGCCCATGCCTCCGGCACCGGCATGCCGTGGGAGCAACCCCTACAGCAAGTGCTCGATTCGGTTCAGGGGCCGGTCGCCAAGATCGTCGCGGTGATCATCATCATCACCACCGGCCTGACGCTCGCCTTCGGCGAGACGGCGGGCGGGTTCCGGCGGCTGATCCAGATCATCTTCGGCCTGTCGATCGCGTTCGCCGCATCGAGCTTCTTCCTCAGCTTCTTCAGCTTTGGCGGCGGGGCGCTGATCTCGTGACCGTCGGCCCTCAATCTGCCGGCGGCCATATCGAGGGCTTCGAGGTTCCCGTTCACGGGAGCCTCGGAGCGCCGATCCTCTTGGGCGGCGCACCCCGCGGGCTGGCGATCGTCAACGGCACGGTCGCCGCTGCGATCGGGCTCGGCCTTCAGCAGTGGATCGCCGGCATCGTGGTGTGGGCCGTGGGGCACAGCATCGCCGTGTTCGCCGCGCGCCGCGATCCCGCCTTCGCGCCCGTCCTCGTCCGCCACCTTCGCCAGCGGAGCTATCTCACATGCTGAATCTGGCCGAATACCGGCACGGCGCCGATCGCCTCGCCGACCATCTGCCCTGGGCGGCGCTGATCGCGGACGGCGTGGTGCTCAACAAGGAAGGCAGTTTCCAGCGGACATTTGCCTTCCGCGGTCCCGACCTCGAATCCGCGACCGAAGCCGAACTCGTCGCGGCCTGCGCGCGCGCTAACAATGTGCTGAAGCGGTTCGGCACCGGCTGGGCCTTGTTCTTCGAGGCCGAACGCCGCGAGGCGCTAGGCTATCCGGACAGCGCGTTCCCTGATGCAGCGTCGTGGCTGGTCGATCAGGAGCGCGGCGCCCGGTTCGAAGCCGACGGCGCCCATTACGAAAGCCGCTATCATCTGACCTTGACCTTGCTTCCCGCCGCCGATGGCGCGGACGCAGCCGGGCGTTCGTTGATTGAGCGGCCAGAGGCCGCGGGCGCTGGTCGCGACTGGCGCGGCGCGCTCGCCAATTTCATCGCCGAGACGACACGCGCGCTCGACCTTTTCTCCGCGTTCATGCCCGAGGTGCGGGCGCTCTCGTCGGCGGAGACGCTGACCTGGTTGCACGGCTGCATCTCGAACCGGCGCCACCCGGTCGCGGTGCCCGAAACGCCGATGTATCTCGATGGATTGCTGGTGGATACGCCGCTGGTCGGCGGGCTCGAACCGATGCTCGGGCGTCGGCATCTGCGCACGCTCACCGTCACCGGATTTCCCAACATAAGCCGGCCGGGAATCCTCGACGCGCTCAACGAAGCGGATTTTCCGTATCGCTGGACCACCCGGTTCATCGCGCTCGACAAGACCGACGCCGCGAAGCTGCTGACCAAGCTGCGGCGACAATGGTTCAACAAGCGCAAGTCGATCACCGCGATGCTGCGCGAAGTGATCTACAACCAGCCGACGCAATTGCTCGACAGCGACGCGGACAACAAGGTCGCCGACGCGGACATGGCATTGCAGGCGCTCGGCGGAGATCACGTCAGCTTCGGCTATCTCACCACGACAATCACGGTATCGGACGAAGATCGCGGCCGCGTCGAGGACAAGATCCGGCAGGTCGAGCGCATTACCGGCGGGCTCGGCTTCACCACGATCCGCGAGGGCGTCAATGCGGTCGAGGCATGGCTGTCGTCGCTGCCCGGCCATGCCTATGCCAATGTTCGTCAGCCGATCGTACATACGCTGAACCTGGCCCACCTCATGCCGCTGTCGTCGGTATGGGCCGGCCCCACGCGCAATGCCCATCTCGACGGACCGCCGCTGCTGGTCGCGCAGACCGCCGGTTCCACACCGTTCCGGCTCAGCACCCATGTCGGCGATGTCGGTCATGAGATCATTGTCGGCCCGACGGGCGCGGGCAAATCGGTCCTGCTCGCGCTGCTGGCGCTCCAGTTCCGGCGCTACCCGGATTCTCAGGTCTATATCTTCGACAAGGGCTTTTCCGCGCGCGCCGCGGTGCTGGCGATGGGCGGCGCGCACCATGCGCTGGGACTCGGCGGTGGCGATGAGGGTGGCAAGGCCATCTCGTTCCAGCCGCTTCGCCACATCGACCGCGCCGACGAACGCGCATGGGCCGCCGAGTGGATCGGCGCGCTGCTGACGCACGAAAAGGTGCTGGTGACGCCTGAGGTGAAGGAAACCGTCTGGTCGGCGCTCACCAATCTCGCGACCGCGCCCAACGAGGAACGCACGCTGACCGGCCTGTCGATGCTGCTGCAATCGACTGCGCTGCGATCGGCGCTCTCGCCCTATACGCTGGAAGGACCGTTCGGCCGGCTGCTCGACGCGGCCGAAGATGATCTCGCCATTGCCGATGTCCAGTGCTTCGAGACGGAAGCCTTGATGGGACAGGCGAGCGTCGTCGCGCCGGTCCTGACCTACCTTTTTCACCGGCTGGAGGAACGCTTCACCGGGCGGCCGACGCTGCTGATCCTCGATGAAGCCTGGGTGTTCCTCGACCACCCGCTGTTCGCCGCGCGCATCCGCGAGTGGCTGAAGGTGCTCAGGAAACGCAATGTCGCGGTGGTGTTCGCCACGCAATCGCTGGCGGATATTGCCGACAGCACGATCGCGCCCGCCATCATCGAGAGCTGCCCGCAGCGCATCCTTCTTCCCAACGATCGCGCCATCGAGCCGCAGTCGCGCGCCGCCTATGAGCGGTTCGGCCTCAACGACCGCCAGATCGAGCTGATCAGCCGCGCCACGCCCAAGCGGCATTATTATCTGCAATCGGCGCGCGGGAACCGGCTGTTTGAGCTGGGGCTAGGCCCGATCGGGCTGGCGCTGTGCGGCGCGTCCGATCCCGCCAGTCAGAAGCGCGTCGACGCGATCCTCGCCGAGCACGGCCCGGCCGATTTCGCCGCCCGCTTTCTCGAATCCGCCAGCCTCGAATGGGCCGCTGACCTGCTCGGCGACTTCCCCGGCACGCCGGCGTGAACCGCTCCCCAACGTCCAACCCCCCGGAGACAGACCATGACCAGGAAACTGCCAATCAGAAAATACCTCATCGCCGGTGCGCTCGGCCTTTCGGCCACCGGCGCGCTGGTGATGGGCGTGATGGTGCCGAGCCAACCGGCGCACGCGCAATGGACCGTGTTCGACCCGTCCAACTACAGCCAGAACATCCTGACGGCAGCACGCACGCTCCAACAGATCAACAACCAGATTCAGATGCTCCAGAATCAGGCGCAGAGCCTGATCAATCAGGCTCGGAACCTGACGACGATCAATTTCCCCGAGCTGGCCATGCTCCAGCAGGACATCCAGAAGATCGATCAGCTAATGGCGCAGGCGTCGAACATTCAGTTCCACGTCGTCAGCTTCAACCAGCAATATCAGTCACTCTATCCGACCAGCTTCAATGCTGCGCTCACCAACAACCAGCATGTCATCGACGCGCGCAACCGGCTCGATACGTCGATGGCGGCCTACAAGCAGACCATGACCGTGCAGGCGCAAGTGGTCGAGAATATCGCGGCCGATCAGGCGACGCTCAACGGCATCGTCCAGCGCAGCCAGGGTTCGCAAGGTGCCTTGCAGGTCAGCCAGGCCACCAACCAGCTTCTCGCGCTCGTCGCCAAGCAACAGTTCCAGATTCAGACGCTGATGGCGGCGCAATATCGCGCCGATGCGATCGAGCGCGCAAACCGGATGCAGAGCCAGACGGACGCGCACAGCGCCACGACCAAGTTCCTCGGCTCCGGCAACGCCTACACCCCCCAATAGGCCAAGCCGGATCAGGCGGCGGCAGGTCTGCGCCTCCTTCCGCCGCCGCCGCGGGGCTCGGTCGCCCCTTGCTCCCCCGGTCGAGCCCCGCGGCATTTTTTCCTTCTCATCAGGATGCGACGCAAATGGGCGATCTGAACGTCATTGATCAGTTCATGCAGGCCTTCATCCGCTACATCGACAGCGGGTTCGGCCTCCTGGGCGGCGACGTGTCCTTCCTGAGCCGCACGCTGATCGCGCTCGATATTACACTCGCCGGGCTGTTTTGGGCGGTCGGCGGCGAGGACAATGTGCTCGGCCGGCTGATCCGCAAGATCCTCTATATCGGCGCGTTCGCGTTCATTCTGAACAGCTTCTCCACGCTGTCGACGATCATCTTCAATTCGTTCGCCAAGGCCGGTTTGACGGCGGGCGGCGGCACAATGTCGGCCGATGATCTTCTGAAACCCGGCCGGCTCGCCGGGACCGGCTTCTCCGCGGCCTGGCCGCTGCTTGTTCAGGTCAACCAGTATCTCGGCTTTACCACCGTCTTCGACAATTTCCTGACCATCGTCGTGCTGCTGGTGGCGTGGGTGATCGTCATCCTCGCCTTCTTCATCCTCGCCGTGCAGATGTTCGTGACGATCCTCGAGTTCAAGCTGACCAGCCTGGCCGGCTTCATCCTCGTGCCGTTCGCGCTCTGGAACCGCACCAGCTTCCTCGCCGAACGCGTGCTCGGCAATGTCGTCAGCTCGGGCATCAAGGTGATGGTGCTCGCCGTTATCGTCGGCATCGGCTCCAACTATTTCCTGCCGTTCACCGCGTCGCTGCAGGGCACCGAACCGGACATCGGCAAGGCGATGAGCCTCGTGCTGGCGAGCCTGGCGCTGTTCGGCCTCGGCATCTTCGGACCGTCCATCGCTTCTGGCCTCGTCGCCGGCGCGCCGCAGCTCGGCGCTGGCGCCGCGCTCGGCACTGTCGTGGGTGCCGGTGGCATGATGTATCTCGGCGGCGCCGGCGCGATCGGTGCGGCGCGGGGGCTTGCCGCTGCCGGCCTCGGGGCCGTCCGGGCCGGCACCGCGATGGGATCGGCGGCATCGACCGCCTACACGCTAGGCCAGGAGGCGGCCGGTTCATCGAGCGTCGGTGCAGGCCTCTCCGGTATGGCGAGCGCGGCCGGCAGCGCTGCCCGGTCGCGCATGTCCGCCGCGCTTGGCATCGGCGAAGCCGCCGAATCCGGCCGGCAGGCCGCGTTCAATGCGCTCACCAATCGGACTTCCGCCAGCGCGGCAGGATCCGAAGGCGGCGCCGATGCCGTCCCCGGATGGGCGCGCGCGATGAAGGCGCAGCAATCCACCCGCCATCACGGCCAGGCCGCCGTGCACGCCGTCCAGCAAGGCGACCGCGGTGGCCACGGCGCCACCCCCGACATCAAGGAAAGGGACGACTGACATGCTCTTCAAACGAGCGGTGCAGCGCTATGGGCGCACACCCGCACCCGAAACACCCTATCAACGCGCCGGCCAACTTTGGGACGAGCGGATCGGCTCGGCCCGCGTGCAGGCCAGGAACTGGCGGCTGATGGCGTTCGGTTGTCTCGGGCTCACCACCGCCTTGTCGGGCGGCCTGCTCTGGCAATCGCTGCAAAGCCGCGTCGTGCCCTATGTGGTCGAGGTCGATCGGCTCGGCGAGGCGCGGGCGGTTCAGCCCGCCGATGCGAACTATCAGCCGACCGACCCGCAGGTTGCGTGGTTCCTGTCGCAATTCATCAGCCATGTGCGCTCGGTGTCGCTCGATCCGGTGCTGATGCGGCAAGACTGGCTTTCAGCCTACGATTTCACGACCAAGCGCGGCGCGGTGTTCCTCGACGACTATGCCCGCTCGGCCGATCCGTTCGGCCATGTCGGCGAGCGCACCGTCTCGGTGCAAGTCACGAGCATTGTTCGCGCGTCCGACAAGTCGTTTCAGGTGAAATGGGTCGAGACGGCCTACGAGCGCGGCGCGCTGTCCGGCACCTCCCACTGGACCGCGATCCTGAGCGTGGTGATGGCGCCGCCGTCGAGCGCCGATACGCTCCGCAAGAACCCGCTCGGGGTCTATGTCGATGCGATCGACTGGAGCCGCGAACTCGAACCCGCCGCGACGACGCCTGCACCTTCGGCGCCTCCGGCCAGCGTCCCCGCAGGATCGCCCCTCGATCCGAACCTCGCAGCCCCGACCACCAACACGGAGATCCAGCCATGAAATCCGCCCTTCTGGCGGCGACGGCGCTTGCCGTAGCCGCACCGGCATTCGCTCAGACGCTGCCGACCGCAACTGCGCCGGTATCAGCCGCGCCAGCTTCGACGCCATCGGCGCAGGAAATGGTAACAGCGACGCCAGTCAATGCGCCGCCTGTTACCGCTTCGCCGATCACCACCACCACCACCACCACCACCACCACCACGCCGCCGCCGGCGCGGCATGTTTACCGTCCGCCATCGCCCGCCGAACTACGCGTCCGTGCCGCCAATCGCGCGGCGACGCTCGAACCGGCGGCCGGCGGGTATCTCAACGCGGTGCAGGTCTATCCCTGGAGCGAAGGCACGATCTATCATGTGTTCACCGCGCCGGGCCAGGTCACGGACATCGCCTTGCAGCCGGGCGAGAACCTTGGCGCGGTCGCGGCCGGCGACACCGTCCGCTGGGTAATCGGCGACACCACCAGCGGCAGCGGCGAGATGAAGCGCACCCATATCTTGGTGAAGCCCTTCACCGGCGGGCTTTCCACGAACGTGGTCGTGGTCACCGACAGGCGGACCTATCACTTATCGCTGACCAGCACCGGGCATACCGCGATGTCGGCCCTGTCCTGGACATATCCGGCCGACCAGCTCATCGCGCTCAAGGCCGCCGCCGAACAGGCGCGGGCCGCGCAGCCGGTCGCATCGGGCCTGTCGGTCGATCAGCTCCACTTCGGCTATGCCATCACCGGCGATCAGCCCGCGTGGCGACCGCTGCGCGCCTTTGATGATGGCCGACAGACGTTCATCGAGTTTCCGGCATCGCTCGGCGTCGGCGAGGCACCGCCGCTGTTCCTTGTCGATGCCAAGGGCACCGCGGCCCTCGTCAACTACCGCCTGCAGGGCCGATATTATGTGGTCGATCGCCTGTTCGACACGGCCGAATTGCGGCTCGGCCTCAAGCATCAGGACGTGGTGCGGATCAGCCGCACCGGCGAGCCCGCCAGTGGGAGGAGGGGATCGTGAGCGCAGTCGAAGCGAGTGGGGCCGCCGCAGCCCAGCCCGCCAAGCTCGATCCCGAGACGCTGGCGATCCGCAGCCGTCCGCCACGCGCCATCCGGTTCAAGCGCGGCGTCATCATCGCCATCGCCGCGATCGGTTCGGTCAGCCTGATGGCGGTGACATGGATGGCGTTGAAGCCGCGCCTGTTCCACGGCGCCGCGCCGCAGGAGGAGCTATCGCGGCCCAGCACGCGCGCGGCGAGCGACACGCTGAATGGTGCGCCGGCCACCTATGGCGACGTGCCGCGGCTCGGGCCGCCGCTGCCCGGCGATCTCGGCAAACCTATCCTCGAGCATCAGCAGTCAATGATGACGGCGGTGAACCCGGCCGACCAGCAGTTCCAGCAGGCCGAGGCCGCCGAACGCGAGCGGCAGCTTGCCGAGCTGAAGTCGGCGCGAGAGTCGGGCGTGCTGGTGCAAGGCAGGCAAGCAGGCAGCATCGGCGACGCCGCACCGGCGATTGCGCCAGCGGCGGCAGCTACGGCGACCGATGCGCCCAAGCTGGCGCTCGACCCGATCAACGATCCCAACGCGCAGGGGCGCAAAGAGGCGTTCGTTTCCAACCTCGATCCACGCGGCGACGTAAACCCGCATGCGCTTACGCCGCTGTCGTCGCCTTATACGCTTTCGGCCGGAAGCGTCATCTCAGCCAGCCTGATCACCGGGTTGCGCTCCGATCTCCCCGGCCTCGTCACCGCACAGGTCACAGAGAACACCTATGACAGCGCGACCGGCCGCCTTCTCCTGATCCCGCAGGGCGCGCGACTCATTGGCAGTTATGATTCCGTCGTGGCGTTCGGACAAAGTCGCGCACTGATCGTCTGGCAGCGGATCATCATGCCCGATGGCGGCTCGCTGCGCATCGACAACGTGCCTGCCACCGATCCGTCGGGCTATGCCGGCCTTGCCGACAAGGTGGACTTCCATACGTGGCAGCTTCTGAAGGGCGTCGCGCTCTCGACGCTGCTCGGGGTCAGTTCCGAGTTGGCGCTGTCCGGGCAAAGCGATCTCGTGCAGGCGCTTCGCATGTCGACGCAAGACAATGTGTCGCGTGCCGGGGACCAAATTACCCAGCGCAACCTAGGCATCCAGCCGACCATCACGATCCGGCCGGGCGCACCGGTCAGATTAGTGGTCCACAAGGACCTGGTGTTCGATCAGCTTGAGAGCCGCTGACATGGCCGGGATCAAGCTCGCAAAGCTGCCCGATCGCACGCCGGTCATGTTTGCATTCGCTCTCCTCCATCATCAGTCGGCCATCCGCACGAATGAGAATGGTTGTCATGATGCAGTCGAGGTCCTTGGACTGCAGTTCTCCCGTGAAGCCGTCGGGCAGGGGGATTTCGGAGCGGACGCGGTCAAACATTCCCATTGCGGCTCGATAGTCCGTCGTCCTCGTCGATCCTATCTCCTTCATCGCCTGAATTGATCGAAAGTTGACGACAGCCCTGAGCCGGGGGCCTTCGAGACGCTCTGCTTCGGGCGATCGTCCCCTGGATGGCGGACGTGGGCGTCGCCAATCCCGATGTCTGCATCGCGCCTGATAATCTGCCGCTGGGCGGCTCGCTTGGACGCCCCGAAAGCAGACGCGAAATATCGCGCTAAATGTTGGTCACGCTCGACCAATCCAGCTCGAATCGCGCGAGATATTTGCGGAGACGGTCTGCATCGTTCGCGGTGCTGCGCCGCGCAAGCGAGACGGCGAACAGGGTCCGGCCCGCTTCCGACAGTGAGCGGCTCGCGCGACAGACGCGGACGGCCTCGGCAAGCTGCACGCGATCGAACGGGTCGATTTCGGCGAGTGCTTCGGGTGGCAGAATCTGCGTCAGGATATCGTCCTTCTCTTCGGATTGCCCGGTCCATAGCCGCTTCAGCCGCTGGATTTCCGCGTCCACGCAGTCGAGGTCAATGCGCCCCTTAGGGGAGAGCGTGGCCATACGCGTCACGCTGGCGGCGAGATCGCGGAAATTGCCCGGCCAACGCGCATCGGGGCCGCTCGCGAAGGCCAGATAGCGTTGCCGCGCCTCCTTGTTGAAGCTCGCCCGCTCCCCTTCGCGCTCGGCGAAACGGTCGAGTTCATAGTCGAGATTGGACTCGATATCCTCGCGTCGATCGGCGAGGCCCGGCAGATGGAACGTCCAGAGATTGAGGCGGGCAAAGAGATCGTCGCGAAAGACGCCCTTTGCCACCGCGTCGCCCAGATCGCGATTGGTGCCGGCGATCAACTGGAAATCGCTGGCGGCCTCCTTGTCGGCGCCGACCGGCAGGAAGCGTTTGTCCTCAATCGCGCGCAGGATCATCGCCTGCTCGTCCAGCCCCAGTTCCCCGATCTCGTCCAGGAACAACATCCCGGTATCGGCCGAGCGCAGCAGCCCCGGTCGGTCGGCCGCCGTCAATCATGCGGTTGAAGGCGGCGTTGCGGGTATCGATGCCTGATTTGAGGAAGGAGGTGCTTTCCGCGCTGGCGGCGGCGAAGCGCGTGGCAATGCTGTCGTAGCGCGACAGGTCGAGGTCGATGATGCTCCAGGTCCCCGACGGATTGGCGGTGCCCCGCTCGGGCTGGGTCTGGAGCAGGCGGCCGGGCAGGTACCGGGCCTCGGTCAGCAGGAACAGGCAGATCTGCGCGACGTGCGTGCCGGTGGTGATGTGGATCAGGTAATCTTCCGCCTCTGGGTCGAACGGCTCGGCGCGGGCGAAGTCGAGGAGCTTGCCGTACACCTCCTCGAAATCCCATGGATCGCGAAAGTCGAGCAGGCGCATCTCGACCGACGTCTCTGGTGACACCGAGGCGATGTCCTCGGCGACATATTCCGCGAGGCGACAATGGGGCGTACCGTGCAGCAGCACGAGGCGATCGACCCGCAGATCCTCATGCATCGTGAGGCCGACGGTCGGCCGCCACTTGTTCCAGCGCGACGGCCCGAACTTGCTCGCATCCAGCGTCGAGCCGAGAAATCCGATCACGGTCAGGGGTTTCATTCTTATCCTATAGAATAAGACCGTATCTATTGCGATATGAAATGGATGGTTGTCGACATGACCATCGGTCGGCCGATCCCGAAGAAAATTCTTATATAGCAATGGTGTAATGAAATATCTGGCTTGCCGTCCTGCGTTGGCACGCATTCTGCTTTGGTATTGACGTCGGTTGAGGCGGATTACTCTTCCGACGCAGCGGAACTGAGGCGGCCGGAATGGGCCGGCCGCCTCAAGGAATTCACACGGTTCGAAAGGGCGGCTCGCCGATCTTTCGCCGTCGCGCTTAAAGGAGGTCGGCCATGACCGAGACATTGTACGATTATCAGCATGTCGAAGGCGGCGTGCCGATCAAGATGTGGACCCGCGGCGTGTCGGTCGAGGATGGCGCGCGCGGCCAGCTCATGCGGGCTGCGCAGATGCCGTTCGTGTTCAGGCACGTGGCCGCGATGCCCGACGTCCATGTCGGCATCGGCGCGACCGTGGGTTCGGTGATCCCGACCAAGGGCGCGGTGATTCCGGCGGCCGTGGGTGTCGACATCGGCTGCGGCATGATGGCGGCGCGTACCTCGCTCGTGGCGAGCGATCTTCCGGATAACCTGGAAGCCATCCGCTCGGCGATCGAGCAGGCGGTGCCGCACGGCCGTTCGGTCGGTCGCGGGCAGCGTGATCACGGTTCGTGGGGCAGCCCGCCGCCGGCGATCGTCGAGGCATGGGCGACGCTCGCCCAGCGCTTCGAACGGCTTTGCGAGAAGCATCCGCGGCTCAAGAACACGAACAACCTCGTGCACCTGGGCACGCTTGGCACCGGCAACCACTTCATCGAGCTTTGCCTCGACGAGGAACAGCGGGTGTGGGTGATGCTGCACTCGGGCTCGCGTGGCGTGGGGAATGCGATCGGCACATTCTTCATCGAACTGGCCAAGCAGGACATGCGCAAGTGGTACATCAACCTGCCCGACGAGGACCTCGCCTATTTCCCGGAAGGGACCGATCATTTCGATGACTATGTCGAAGCGGTCGGCTGGGCACAGGACTTCGCCGCGCTGAACCGGCGCATGATGATGGCCAACGTCATCCGTGCGCTCCGGAGCCAGATTGCAAAGCCGTTCGACGCGGAAATGGAGGCGGTCAACTGCCACCACAACTACGTCCAGCGTGAGAACCATTTCGGCCAGAATGTCCTAGTCACCCGCAAGGGCGCCGTGCGCGCCGCCAAGGGTGTGATGGGCATCATCCCGGGTTCGATGGGCGCCAAGTCGTTCATCGTGCGCGGGCTGGGCAACCCGGAATCGTTCGACAGCTGCTCGCATGGCGCCGGTCGGGTGATGAGCCGGACTGCCGCCAAGAAGCTGGTGACGCTCGACGAACACATCGCCGACACGGCGGGCGTCGAGTGTCGAAAGGACGAAGGCGTGATCGATGAGACGCCGAAGGCCTATAAGCCGATCGAGGCCGTGATGGCCGCGCAGACGGACCTGGTCGAGATCGTCCACACGTTGAAGCAGGTGGTGTGCGTCAAGGGCTAGCGCTCGTGGCGCGCGCCGCCACCCAGAAGAGAAATGTCATGATTGAGATCGATGGTTCGGAAGGTGAAGGTGGCGGGCAGGTGGTGCGCAATGCGTGCGCGCTGTCGCTCGTCACCGGTGAGCCGTTCCGCATCACCAACGTTCGGGGCAAGCGCGCGAAGCCGGGGGCTGATGCGTCAGCACGTCACCGCGATCGAGACCGCGTGTGCGATCGGTGGCGCGCAATGCGAAGGGCTGACGGTCGGCGCGTCGGAGATCGCCTTCACGCCCGGCAGCGTGCGGTCGGGCGAATATCGCTTTGCGGTGGGGACGGCGGGCAGCACCGGGCTGGTGCTGCAAACCGTGCTGATGCCGCTGCTGCTCGCCGATGGCCCGTCGCGCCTGGTGCTGGAGGGCGGGACGCACAACATGCTGGCGCCGCCGTTCGAGTTCATCGCGCGGAGCTTCCTGCCGATCGTCAACCGCATGGGGCCGCAGGTCGAGGCGCGGCTGGTGCGGCACGGTTTCTTCCCGCGCGGCGGCGGTCGGATCGAGGTGGACATCATCCCCGCGCCGCTCCGCGCGATCGAGTGCCTCGAACGTGGCGCGCCGACCGAAGAGACGGCGACGGTGCTGTTTTCGGGACTGCCGTTCGAGATCGCGGAGCGGATGCTGAACCGGGCGCGCAAGGCGCTGCCCGACTGGCTCGACCGCTCGTTCGCGGTGCGCGAATTGCCCGCCGACCAGGGGCCGGGCATCGTCCTCCTGCTGGAGGCCGGGTTCGAGCATGTCGCAGAGGTGGTCAGCGGCTTCGGCAGGCTGGGCGTGACGGCCGAGCGGATCGCGGCGACCGCGGCTGGGCGGACGACTGGCTATATCGATTCCGGCGCGTTTGCCGGGCCGTATCTGGCCGATCAGCTGCTGTTGCCCTTCGCGCTCGCGGGCGGCGGCAGCTTCACCACGGTCAAATTGAGCGAGCACAGCCTGACGGCGGCGGCGATCATCGAACGCTTCACCGGCCGGCGCTGCCGCTTCGATGTTCGGAAGGGGGCGAGCAACCTGGTGACGATCGGCTGACGGCCGCAATGCAATATTGTCGTGGCGGCGCTTTTCGGCTATTGGCGCCGCCGCGTCACCGTCATCGCGGTGATGAACTGGAGAAATGAATTGCTGGACCTGACCGTCATTCGGGGCGTCGTGCCCGCCGGTTTCCAGCCCTTCTCGTAAGCGTCCCCACGACGCTGCGGCAGGGCGGGTGATCCGCTGCCGCGCTTCGAACGATTTCGAACATTTGAAGAAAGCCGAACCGCGCCTTCGCGCGCTGGTTCGCGGCGAAGTGGGATATCATGGACGAATTTCATATCGTCCGGGGCATGCTGCTCCGGGTCGGTCGCGGGCAGCCCGCGACCGCACCGATCGCGAAGGCGATCGTCGAATGGGCGCAACCGCACGTCGACTGGCTGATGGGACATCCGCCGGTCGAGGATACGGAACTGTGCTGGGAGTACCTGCTTCGCGGGATCGCGACGGAGCGGGTGCGCGATGGCGCGCCCCAGCAGGTGCTGCAACTCGCTGAAGAGCTGGCGTCGCTCCTCGCCCTGGAGCCGGTCGATGGCGCGCTTCTTGTGCTGATGATCGCGTGCGACCGATTGCCGCGCGCGGCCGGTCTCATCAAAATCCTGACCCGGCATGGGCACGACCTGCCCACCTTGCTCGGTGAGCTTGCCGGCGCGGCGCCGCATGACGCGGAGCGCATGGTGCGCCGCAGTCCCGTGCTGCGGCTCGGCCTGATCGGTTTTGCCGCCAACCGGCAGGGCGAGGTGGAGATCGACCTCCGCTGGATGCTCGAACGGCTGCTTGATGGTGCGCCTGCGTCGGGGACGGCGATGATCGATGCGCTCGTTGGCAATCACCAGTCGACCAATCTCGATCTCGGCGATTTCGCGCATGTCGCCGATGCCGATTTCCTCGTGCGGCTGTTGCGCGGCGCGATCGGGGAGCGTGCGGTCGGGATCAACCTGCTGATCCACGGCCCGCCCGGCACCGGCAAGACCGAGTTCGCCAAGGCGCTGGCCGCCGCCGCTGGCGTGGCGCTGCACGGCATCGGCGAAGCGGATGAGGATGGCGAGGAGCCTACCCGCTGGGATCGCGTCCATGCGTTGCAAATCGCGCAGCGGCTGCTGGCGCCGCGTGGCGGGGCGGCGCTGATGTTCGACGAGATGGAGGATCTGATCGGCGGAACGGAACGCTCATCGGGAGACTGGTTCGCCAAACGCGAGGGCAGCAAGGTTTTCGTCAACCGGATGCTCGAGGCCAACGCGGTGCCGGTGATCTGGACTACCAACGCGATCGGCAACGTCGACGATGCGATCCTGCGGCGGATGAGCTTCGTGGTGAAGCTCGATTTCCCGCCGCGTAGCGCCACGTTGCGGATGCTCGACCGGATCACCCGTGACGAAGGCGTGCAACCCGGTGACGGTTTCAGCCGACTGATCGAGCGCGCGCCGGAAACCGCAACAGTGCTGCGTGTAGCGGCGCGTGCGGCGCGGCTGGCGGAAGAATCGGACGGCGGTGTTCGCGCCGCGAGCGCATTGGTGCGGGCTTTGCGCGGGGGTGAATTGCCGCTCGATGGACCGGGCGCGCTCGACCTCGATCTGTTCGAAACCGACCGGCCGATCGCACCGCTGTTCGCCGCCTTGCGCGATAGCGATATCCTCGATGTCTCATTGCTCCTCACCGGGCCGCCCGGCACCGGCAAGACCGCGCTCGCCTATCATCTAGCCCAGGCGCTCGACCGGCCGCTGATCGTCAAGCGTGCCTCGGACCTGCTTTCCAAATCGGTCGGCGAGACCGAAGCGCGGATCGCCGGTGCCTTTGCCGAGGCCCGTCAACGGGAAGGCGTGCTGCTGTTCGACGAGGCGGATTCGCTGCTGTTCGACCGGACGACCGCACACAACAGTTGGGAAGTGGGGCAGGTCAACGAGTTGCTGACCTGGCTCGACCGTCATCCGCTGCCGGTGGTCGCCGCGACCAATCATGCCGGAATGCTCGACCCTGCAACGTTGCGGCGGTTCGTGTTCAAGCTGGAACTGCGCCCACTTGGGAATGCGAAAGCGGCGCGGGCATTCGGGCGCTTTTTCGGGATGGTCGCGCCAGCGGATCTGGCGGAATTGCGCAACCTGACGCCGGGCGATTTCTCGGTGGTGGCGCGACAGCTTCGACACGCTCCTGCCGTCGATGCGATAGAGATCGTCGAACGGTTGCGATTGGAAAGCGTGGTGAAACCCGAACAAGGCAGCAGGATTGGCTTTTAAAGGAAACTCTGCTCGGGTTAAGATTGTCTACAATACAGGAACTGACGGCTACGCGCACTAATATCGGACATTGAGCCTGACCCGCTGCAAGCCCGGAACCTGCCGTTTGTTCATCCTGTCCTGAGGCGGAGTCAGAATGGCCGAAGTTGGGGACAAAGCCGTCATTCCTTCCCAGATCGCCAAACGTCTACTTTTGACAAGAGCCGACATATCCGGGCGCCGGGATTGGCGGGCATTGGAACCAGCCGGTCGACCAGAAGCCTTTGGCGTTTCGCTCAGCGCGCCCAACGACATGAAGGCGAGGCGCCGGCTGCTGGCTGGATTCGAGCGCCGATCATACCGCTGAGCGCTCCGTCGGTTTATCGTCTGGATGGCTACGCCTGACCGTGTGCGAGCACAGTATCGCGCCGATGGACTGCGCATGCTGGTTGATCGCATCCCGTAGCCTGCCTGATCGCGGTCGCCGCACAGACGCTATGTGAGGACTCTTCCACGGAACCTGAGCTGGGTCGCGTCGGATCGGGCGACAATACCTTACAGTCAGCGGGGCATCTGCTATGGATGCACGCTTGTAGTATCCACTGTCGTTGGTCCGCGATCTGCCGGAAGACGATCGCGAAGGAGAGGTACGATCTCGACGCCCAGCATTTGGTCCGATGTTCGCCGCCGATATGACGGATCCGGCAAAATCGTCAGCGAACGCGAATCGTCGGAGGGCGATCGATCAATCTTTCAGCAGGATTATGATCGCCTGCTGTTCTCGTCACCGGTGCGCCGCCTCGCCGATAAGACCCAAGTCTGGCCGATGGATACCAATGACGGGGTTCGTACGCGCCTGACGCATTCGCACGAGGTGGCCAATCTCGCGCGGTCCATCGCGACCGCGGTGGCAGGCGCAAGCGGTGGTGCGGCGTTCGGTCGACAGGAACTCTACCGCACCATCCAGCCGATAGTCTCGGCCATCGGGTTGTCGCATGACCTCGGCAATCCGCCCTTCGGACACCAGGGCGAGGTAGCGATGGGAAGCTGGTTCGAATGTCGGCGGTCGTGGATCTTCAGCCATGAGCGCGAAGGAGAGGGAGCCAACGAACTCGAGGACAAGGTCCCGGCAAACCTGATCACCGAGTTCGTCGACTTTGACGGCAACCCTCAGACGATGCGCGTGATGGCGCGCCTGCAGACCTCTCATCACAACGTCGGGCTGGACCTGACCGCTGCGACGCTTGCGGCCTCCCTCAAGTATCCGGTCCATGCCGACACGCGGGATAAAGATCGTGACCACATCAAGAAGGCCGGCTACTTCGAGTCGGAACGCGACGTGGTCGAGTGGGTGCGAGCTGAGACCGGATTAGAAGAGGGCCAACGCCATCCGCTGACGTGGATCATGGAGGCCTGCGACGACATCGCCTACTCGGTGCTTGACGTCGACGACCTGCTGAAGAAGGGCATCATCTCGCCCGACGATGTCCTGACGGTACTGAAGCATACCGCCGGCGTCCGTGACCTGGATTCGGTGGCAAAGCTCGAGAAGAAGTTTATCGAGGTGAACGACAGCCCCCGACGTGCCGAAATCCGGCGCGACATCAAAGAGCAGTTCGTTCGGGCCTACATGATGAAAGCGCTGATCGCAGACGCCGGCGACGCCTATGCACGAAACGCTGATGCGATCATGGCCTATGAGTTTGAGAAGCCCATTATGCAGGGCAACGCCCTTTGCGATGTGATGAAGGAGATCGCTAGGAAGTATGCGTTCGCGAACCCTGCCGTCCTGCATTCCGAAGCGATTGGCGCAGCCGCCATCGACGGGCTGATGTCGGTGTTCTGGAGCGCGATCCAAAACAGGAAGAAGCCCGAGGACCTCATGTCGAAGCGTCTGGAAGCTCGCGACAGTTACGCCTTCTCGCTAATCAGCCCGAACTATCTCGAGGCGGCATGCCGCGAAGCAAATGCGACCGGCGGTGGCGGGCGCGTCCGTCGCTATCACGAGCTGCGGCTGCTGACCGACATGATCTCGGGCATGACAGACAGTTTCGCAATCAACACGTGGCAAAAGCTGAGCAATGTCCCAACTATCGTTCGCGCGTGACAGTCGCGCCCTAAAGGGACGGCTGGACCGATTCGTGTGGGAGAACACGACAACGGAGGCCGTCCTGCTGCGTCAACTTTTGAAGCAGCATTTCATGGGTTTCGAAGGCATTGGCATTATCGGTGGGCTGGTCCGCGATTTCGCGCTCGGCGGCCGCTACGCGTTCAGGTCGGACCTCGATCTCGTTATTCAGGGCGACCCTCACGAGGTTGCGGAGCTAGCGTCGCGCGTCGGCGCGGTGGCGAACAGATTCGGCGGATACGGCTATACTGAAGGCCCATGGAAGATTGACTTCTGGGCGTTGCAGAACACGTGGGCGGCAACGGCCGGTCATGTCGCCGTTCGCAATCTAGCCGACGTCGTGCAATGCACATTCTTTGATTGGGACGCGGTGGTTTATGACCTTCGTAACCGTAGGGTCGTGTGCGAAAAGACCTATTTTCAGCGCATCCACAGCCGCCAGCTCGAGATTAGCCTTCGATCCAACCCCGGGGAAATGGGCAATCTGCTGCGCGCGGCGCGTCGCATAATCCGATGGCGTCTGACGCCAGGACCGGTGCTGGCCAAGTTCATCGTCGAACGGCTCGACGAAGGGACCTTCGCGGCGCTGAAGGCCTCCGAGCGCCGTAAATACGGCGACAGGATGCTGGATGAATTTTCCAGCGCGGCTCAACTGTGCGCGGCGCTGCTCGACGGCCCGCACCTTCAGCCCGAGCGTGCCAGACAGATGGCATTGCCGTTGGAACCTTCGCCGTAGCCAAAGGGGGCGGTCCTGCAACTGCAGTTTAGCCACAGTTATCTAATGATCTGAACGCCTAAATCTTCCAGGGCTTTCCGAAGATTTCGTGCGGAGACAAGCGGCCGGCCGGTTCCCGCGACCAGCTTTCCGGGAATAGCGCGGTGGAAGACCGCAATACAGTGCGTACCTGTGAGACGTGATCGGTAGAGAAAGCCGTCGAGAGCAGTTTGATCGTGCACGTATTGGGCAACCTCACGGGAGGTGGCCCATCCGTCGATATGGCCTTTTGCACCGGCAACATCCGTCGATAAACCAAGCTGGAAACAGCCGTCAGTCCGTAGATCGACAAGGTTGAGCGGCGCTGTTGCGGTGAGCGACGCAACGCTCGAGCCGGTCAGTTCGGAAATGAAAAGAGAGCGCTCCGGGACGCCTTCGAAGCGATCCCGAATTATTGTTTCGGCAAGGGCTGTCGCGAGCGATGCAGCAGCATAAAGGGTGTGGAAACTGCCATTCACACTGCTGAACCTCGCTTTTCCGGGCCCAGTGCCGAGCGGCGTTGCAAGATGTGCGATTGGAAAAATGCGCTGGTACGACCTCGGCAAGAAGGTAGATGTGACCTTTGTCAGTGCATCTGCGGCCAGCATCATATCCTGTCAGCGGAAGTCACGGTCGATTAGGGGCAGCAACTCGTCGAGGCCACGCGCCTTGAGTATCTCCAAGGGAGCCTCCCGCCCCCGCCCGGCGACTGGCTGAGTGAGCCAAAGCCATGCGACACGCGCGTCGCCGATTTCACTGACAACCCGATCCAGCCCTTCTACCGGGGCGGCCCCAACAAACTGGGCTAGCGGGAAGAGTGCTCCCCCCCTTTCGTCGGCGAAGCTCGCGACCTTTCCGCCCTTGGTCCATGAATCGAGCAACTCTGGCGATACTTCCAACCTCTCGCAAAGATCCCGTGCATTCATGACCGGGCCCGCCCATCTCTCGACGGGTACGGCGGTGGCCAGCAACTGTAACTGGCGATCTACCTCCTCATCGGTCAGCGCATCGCCCAAATCTTCGCCGCGGTCTTCCTCGACCGAAGTTCCGAGGAAAAGCGGCAGGGCCGATGGGGCCACCTTCCCGGCGGATTTTCTTGAACGGCGCTTCGACGAGACACCACGCACAGCCCGCTCGCTTGCACCGAATGCCGCCTTGATATCGGCCGTAAGATCGGCGTCGAGATCATATGCCTCGAGAATGCTAGCATCGACTGCGGCGAGAAGCTTCGCGAGCTTCTCGGGACTGGTGTCGGGGTCCTGCGCGGCGGCTGTGTAGGCACGACTGAGGTCGCCGAGCTTCGCTGGGATCCGAGCCGGGACGGGCGCATTTTCGAGGGTCCGGATACGGAAGCGCTTATCGAATGAATGCTCGGTGAGAAACGCGTTGATCACGGGACCGTTCAGCAGCGCCACAACGGCGTCCAGATCGATATCGGCGTGATCGGGCGTCGGCCAGAACACGATGAACTGTTGCGATGCATGGCGCCCCTGACGATCGACCGCCGCGGCGAGCCGCCAATACCCACGGCTCAGCCGACCGGCATTTGCGAGAATCTTGGGCGCGTCCCAAGGATAGCCGGCTCCCCATCGGATCGCCCCGCTCGATGCGTCTAGATATCGGTGCGATCCGAGAACGAATTGATCGAGCGCGCGGCTGTCCATAAAACCGGGAACACGATCGGGTCCCGGCGTGTCGAACACTCGCGGTGTGACCTTAAGCTGACCATGCCAACGAAGGCCCCAATGTCCGTGCACAAGGGAACCAAGGGTCGGCAAATCTCTAAGTGCGCCCCACACATGCTGAAGCGGAGGCGACCAGAGGGTCCCATCCGCCGTCGCCGAAACTTCCCGTGTTTCCTCCGAGATGTGCGAGGGTATGCGGTCGACCGCGAAGCGCTTCTTGTCGGCGTCATAGACCGCACTCGACCGCACGCGCTGCGACGCGCCTGGTTCACGTGGATCACGCGCGATCAGGAGAGCCGTGTCGAGTTGCGAGACATTGAACACCCCGTCTGGCAACGAGACGAGTTCGACTTCCCCGTAAAGCTGTTCGACCGCACGGCGCTGAGAACGGTAACGACGATCAACTAGTAGCGTGTTCGGCACGACGAAGCCCAGCATTCTGGGCTTGGCGCGCAATGCGGTTTCGAGCGCGAAGACAGCTTTAGAACCGTCGATGCCATAGGCCTCTGGATATTTTGTCCGCTCGTCGCGCGTAAGCGCTTCAAATGGGGGGTTGCACAAAATGACGTCCTGGCCGGCGATGCACGCGCTTAACGCCCCCTCGACCAGCAGATCCTTTTCCTGAATCTTCCATCCATTGGCGTTGGGATAATCCGCCAGGATCAGCGAAAGCTTGGCTACCTCGCACGCGAAGGGATCGATTTCGGCACCGCCGATGTGCTTAATAAGCAAGTCGTGGCGCTGCTTGTCGCTCCAGTCATGGGGCAGACCATCGCGCATCTGGCGCAGCGCCGAACCAAGAAATACGCCCGCCCCCGCGAACGGCTCGTAGACGTTAAGCGGTTCCGTGCCGAATTCCCAAAGCCTGAAGCGATCCAGAATGTAGTCGGCGACATGTCGTGGGGTACTGTGGGTTCCAAACTGCGCACGCGCCTGAGGGGTAACCAGGGTAGACTCATAGACATAGGCGAGATCGTCTGCGGAGATATTTGCCACGTTGAACCCCGCCCGGAATGCCTTCCAGACGGGATCAAGCATCTCCAGCGTGCGAGCTGGCCAAATCTGGGTGTCGTTGCCAAGCGCATAATAGTCACCCATTTCGGACAACACGTTCGCGACATTGTCCGCGTCCCACGTGCCTGCGCGATCATTTTGACGATCGGTTAAAATCTTGGCTGCAAGCAAGCGAAAAACCCCGCGAAACAGGAGGCGCATCGTCTCGTTGCTGCTGACGTGCCGGACGTCTGCGACCGCCTCCCGTATCAACCGATCGAGCTTGAGATGAATTTCCCCTTCGATCGCGGGGATCAGCCTGATATCGACGAAGTCCAGCTGATATCGGGTGTCGACGCGACCGATCGACTTGGCGCGATGAATGACATCCGGAGCCCAATCCTCGCGGTGCCGTTGGAACATCTCCGGCAGGTGGTCGACGGGAAACCGCTCGAGAAGTCTCGGCTCCTGCGTTGCATAAACCTGCCAGAGGGAAACATCCTCCCCTTCGACAACAAAGAAGAGCGGGGCGCCGAGGGCGCGATGGCCTTCCACTAAGGACTGGGCAGTTTCCGACGAACCTTCGGCGATCGCAAAGGCTGCTGATCGATAGGACGGGGGCGTTTGGGTGAATGCGACCATGGAAACGGAGCGGGTGCCGCCCGACGCGACCCAGACATCGCTATAGGCATAGCCGCGCCGCACCGCGTCAGCACGATACCCAAGAGCCGCGGTTTGCTCGGCAACTAGATCAAGGACACGCGGGAAATTCATGGCCGGCCACCGGCAACCATCGGCGGGAAGGCGAAATCATGCTGTGGATTGCTACCCGCGGCCATGAGACGCTCGCGCAAGTGAGCGACCAGTGGCGCTAGTTCGATCACGATCGCCAGCGAGTGTGCAGGTATCTTCTGTTCCGGCTCGACAAGTAGAGCTCGGCCCTCAGATGGCACCAGCACAAGGTGGGCGCGCTCGAGCCGGGGCCAGGAAGCGGCGCTGCAAAGTTCGAACAAAGCGCTCGCAACCGGTGCGAATGTCGAGATCGGAGATTGCAAAGCTTCACTTCCCGCCTGCACGACGGCAGCAGCCAGAAGATCACCTGCACTGAAGCAGGCTGAACGGCCCGTCTCAAGATTTAAGGGAGGCAAGGCGCTGCGATAGGTCCGCCATTGCTGCTTGCTCAGCGAAAGCGCAGCCATCACCTGCCCAGGCGTGAAAAGTATGGACAAGAGGCACCCCAGCTTGTTGACGAGCAACACTTTAAGGTGCGGATAGAATAATGTAAACGGTACAAATCAAGAACGTATATAGCGGTGCCCATCGGGCGAGACGAGAACGTTGAGGGATCGCGTCCCGGTGAGTGGGAATCGACGGAGTGGGTCAGTGGACGGCGGAATGCATGGTCTACGGCTCCAGACCGCCTAAACCTCAGCAGATCTGCATTACATCACTAATAGCACCAGTGTCGCGAAGCAGCTCCGAGCACTGGGCACTTTGCCGATTATCCGGTCCCGACGACCCATCGACCGCTTTTGTCCAGAGCCGACGTTCAGGGTGCCCGATCTGAACGACCGAGTTTGGGTCGGGAGCGGACGGCAGCGCGAGCTAGGATGGTTTCGATGGCGCGCCCCGACATAGCGACCATTCCGGAGGGCAAATGGTTTCCCGAACCCGGTTCAGCTATGATGCGTGGCGGCCTACTGGCGCGAACAGTCACACATCACGATGATCAACTCGGTGCCGCCACCTTACCCACGCCGCACAAGGCGATTCCCGCCGGTACCCTGCTCGAACAGCCAACACTGATCGGCGAAGCGCGATTACGTTGGCGGTTGCGCATGTTGGCTGGGCTTGACGGTGGTGAATTGCCCACCACTGGCAGGCGCCAAAGGCAGCGGCAACTGATCCGTGGGATAAAGGTCCGGCAAAAAATTATCGGGCGCGAGGAAGCCCGCCATGCGCTGAGCGGCGGTCTTTGCCAGCGATTCCACTGATGCGCTGAGCTGGCCGAAAACCCGTCAGTTGCACCCTCTTTGTGAAAAGATACTCCATGCGCGAGTTGGATATAAGACACTATCTGCACTTCTTCCAATTGACGCCTCTCACTAACCTATTGTGATGAGGCAGGCCTTGGCATAGTATTTCGTTTGAAAATCGAGGGGCATGTCAAAAAATCGGTTTCAGAGCGGCGGTTTGCCGAAGACGCGCGTCTACGGTCGTGAACAGCGTGCTTCCGTGCGGCAGGTTTTGTCGGGGAGGTTCGCGCAATGTTCGCGCAATTGCTGACGCCGGCCTATGCCCCTTTCTCCATAGCTTTCGTTGTTATGATTGGCATTGGCCTCATCGAGGCGATCGGCCCAGGCTTCGGCCATCTCGATTCGCATGGCGATATCCACGCCGAGGCAGAAGGCGGTTTCCTTGACTGGCTCGGCTTGGGCAGGGAATTGCCCATTCTCATTTGGCTGACATCTCTGCTCGGATGCTTTGCCCTCGTTGGGATCGCGATCCAGCAAATCGCAAGCACTATCATCGGTACACCATTGCATTGGAGCGTGGCCGTTGGCGGCGCGTTCCTGGGCGGCGGCATGCTCAATACGCTGGCGGCAAACGGTCTTGCCCGGATCATGCCGGGCTTTGAAACTTCCGCGATCACTACCGACGAATTATTGCGGCTGCGTGGCACGATCCTGGAAGGCGCCGCGCGCCGTGGCAACCCGGCCCGCGCGAAGGTCGTCGACCAGTTCGGCCAAGCGCACTTTGTCATGGTCGAACCGCATGCGGACGGCGATCATATCACCCAAGGCGAGACGGCGCTTCTGGTCCGGCGTGAGGGAAATCTGTTTTTCGCGATCCCCGATCAGGATCCGCTTTTTCGTCCAATCTAATTGCGTAGCGCGCAACACCAAGGGGATTCCATGCCTGCGTCACTGATGAACATACTGATCTACGCCGCCATTATCCTGTTCACGTTGATCGTGATCGGGGTCATCCTGACCCGGCTCTATCGTCGCGCGACGAAGGACATAGCGTTGATCCGCACTGGTTTCGGCGGCGAGAAGGTGGTGCTCAACGGCGGGATCATGGTCATTCCGGTCCTGCATGAACTGATGCAAGTGCGGCTGACGACGGTGAAGCTGGAAGTGTCGCGCCTCAACAAGGACGCGCTCATTACACTCGACAAGCTGCGCGTCGACGTGATCGGCTTGTTCCACATCAAGGTGAAGCCCGATGTCCAGTCGATTGCGGCCGCGGCGCAGACGCTTGGCGACGCGGTGAACAATCCCGACGCGGTGAAATCGCTGCTCGACGGCAAACTCGTTTCCGCGCTGCGATCGGTGGCCGCGACGATGACGATGGAGCATCTCCACGCCAATCGTGCCGACTTCATCCAGAAGGTGCAGGAAGCGCTGATGACCGATCTGGATATGAACGGCTTCCAGCTCGAGTCTGTTAGTATTACCCATTTCGACCAGACAGCGTTCGAGCATTTCAACGAGAACAATGCGTTTGATGCGGAGGGCCTCACTGTGCTGACCCGCACGATCGAGGAACGTAAAAAGGTCCGTAACGACATCGTCGCCACCAATCGGGTGGAGATCGAGCAGCGCAATCTCGAAGCGAACAAGCAGTCGCTCGAAATTGCGCAAGAGGCGGAACAGGCGCGGCTGACGCAGGAACAGACGCTCGCCGCCTTGCGTGCCGAACAATCAACCGCAATTGCCACCGCCGAAGCCGAGCAAACCCGCGTCGCCGAAATCGCCCGAATTACTGCCATGCAGGCGCAAACTGTCGCACAGACCGAGGCTGACAAAGTTACCCAGACCGCCAATATCAGCCGTGACGGCGCGATCCAGACTGCGACAATTGAGCGCGACCGCAATATTGAACTCGCTCGCATCACCACGGCGGTGCAGACGGCTCAAAAGTCGGAAGAAGAATCGAAGGCGATCGCGGCTGCCAATGACGCGCGCGCGCTCGCGGTTCGTGCGGAGGAAAGTGTCGCCACCGCGAAGGCGACCGAAATCGCCAACCGCAACAAGAATGTCGCGGTGATCGCCGCTACCCAGCGCGCGCAGGAGGAAGCGGTCGGAATCACCGTTGCGGCCGGTGCGGAGAAGGAGGCGGCCGAGGCGCGCGCGATCGCGCTTAAAACCGAAGCAAGCGCCGAGGCCGAAGCGGAGAAGGTTCGCGCCGAAGGGCGCGAAGCGGCATTCAAGGTCGACGCTGCGGGCCAGGCGTTGCTTAACGAGGCCATCAATCTGCGCAGTGACGCCCAGACCGCTCTGCTGATCCGCCAGGCGATGCTGGAGGCACTGCCGGGGATCATCGCTGCGGCGAGCAAGCCGATGGAGAATATCGACAAGATCAGCATCGTTGATGCGCGCGGCCTGCACGGCGAAGGCGCTGCCGAAGGCGAAGGGCCGAGTGGCCAGATCAATCTCGCCGACGCCGCGGTGGCGGCGGCGATGCGCTATCGCGTCGGTGGGCCGCTGATCGACGCGCTGATGAGCGAACTCGGCATGAGTGGGGGATCGCTCAACGGCATGCTCGCTGGCGCGACAGCCTCGCCGGGAATTAAGGGGAATGGCGCCGTTCCGACAAAATTGCCCGAGGCTGACGGTCAAGAATAATGGACCGGAATTGCGAGCGGCGTGCGTATATGTAGAGCTACCTTTCGATAACTGGAACGAACGGTGGGTGGCCGGTCTGGTTTGAACCGTGACCGACCATCTGAATGTCTGCGAGGTTGTCCTCGCGCCGTTCAAAGAGGCGGACGTTCAGCGGTAAGCGCATCGTTAGCATCACGTACCAATTTGCCGATTGAGCGCATGGCGAGCGTCCAGGAGGAGTACGCCAACTACTCCGGAGCGCTGCCGCATGCCCTCGGGCGGCCTGCAGCACATGGTTGCAGCGTTCGTTATGCCCGTCCGGAATGTGTACCTGTCTCTTGACGAAGCGGCGCGGTGTGAACGAGCCTTTGCACGGGGAGAAATTTCATGCGCAATCTGCCGATTCTATTAGCGGCCATCTTGCTGACAGGTTGCGGGCGGACGTCCGAGAATACGGTGCATAAGTTGAACACATTCGACGTCGAGGAAGCGCCGCCGTCTGAACCGACGAAACAGGCGCCGGCCGCAGGGCCGCAAATCGCCTACAGCTATACCATTACTTATGCCTTCGATCGGCGAACCGTCGCCGAGGTGCAAGGTCGGCAACTCGCCTTATGTCGTCAGCTTGGCTCGGCGCGATGTCTTGTCGTGAAATCGACGCTGAGCGCACCTGGGCCGGGCGACCATGTCGTGAACGACGAGGCGGTGCTGTTCGTCGACGCCCGACTGGCAGGCCAGATGAACCAACGGCTCGACGCCATTGCGATGGCCGGCGGGGCAAGACCAGCCAACCGCTAGGTCGAGGCAGAGGACGTAACCCGGCAGGTGATCGATACCGACGCTCGGGTACGGGCCAAGCAGGCTCTTGCCGATCGCCTGCTCAACATCATCCAATCCCACAAGGGCAACGTGGGGGAACTCGTCGAGGCCGAGCGTGCCTATGCGGCAACTCAAGAGGACCTCGATGCCGCGCGCGGCGAGCAAGCTGAACTGGCCCAGCGCGTCGCGATGTCCCGGGTCACGATCAGCTATGCCTTCGATGACTCACCGGGCCGAAATTCGCCGGTGCGCGCCAGTATTGCCGCTGCCGGCGACACGCTGTCCACGAGCTTCGCCGCGCTCATCACTGCTCTCGTTGCCGGTCTGCCATGGATGGTCGTCGGCGGAATCGCGATCGCGCTGATCCGCTGGCTGCGCCACAGGATGGGGTGGCGCTGGCCGCGCAGGACGCGCTCCACCATGCCCTGAGACAGCGGTCAGCTTGCCGGAATGTCATCGTATAGGCTTGCTTTTTGCCCCCTTTCTGTTCTCATTCTCAAAATAGATCGATTCGAACGACAACAATGGTCTGCCATTCTGCTGGCGGCACCGGGATGGCGCGCGTTGGGTTGACGATGCGTGATCCCCGCATGCGTGAACGTGCGGCTGATACGTTGGCGAGGACGATCATCGAAAGGCCGCAAGGGGCTTCTGCCCCTGATGTGAACCAACTGCGCCTGCCGTTCTCAAAGGCCTGACCGGGTGCCCCCGAGTAGCGCGGCGGCGCCGTCGAGCACTGCTCGAAAGGCGCTCGGCGGACGTATCCGCGAAGAGCAGCGCGGTTTGCTCGTAAGCGTCCGGTCTCCGGCGTGTTGCGCGGTTCGAGCTGGTTGATGAGGGAGCGAGGGACGGGAGTCTCCTTCTGGACTCCATAAGGAGATCAGGAGATGAACCGGATCGAGGTCATCACCCGCACGGAACGTCGCCGTAAATATTCCGACGCCGCCGAGCAGGACGCTATCCTACGAGAGGCAGATGCCCCGGATGTCACCGTGCGGGAGGTGACAAAGCGGCACGAGATTTCCGAGAGCCTGATCTACAGTTGGCGTGCGACACGCTGCGCGAGATATTTCCGCTCCGTGGTGATCCGCCACAGCCGGATGCACGCCGCCGCGCCCCAGGCGGTGAGGTTGGCTTGGTACATGAGGTTGAAACGCTTGCCGAGCGCGGTGTCGATCGCCTTGTGCGCCCTCGCGCAGATATTTCTCCCCGCCGGTCAGCTCGTATAGCTGGACCATGAGATAGGCGTAGATGCCGTTGACGTCGGTCTGGCCGAAGCGCCCGTCGTCGCCGCGCGTGCGGGCCTTTATCGAGAAGTCCCTGATGTCGTAGGTTATCGGCCAGACATAGCGGAAATGCCGTGCCGCGCGGATGCCGTGGTCGACCGATTTGAGCAGCAGCGCGTTCGCCTGGTCGTCCCCGTCGAGCGCCAGCCGGCCGAGATTGAGCAGGGGGTGGTAGAAATACCAGGAATCACCTGGCCTTAGATATCAAGGTCTGTTTCATAAACCGATCTGATCCAGCCAGGCAGGTGTGGCAATGCGAAGACCAGGCGCCCGTTCGCGAATGTCAGGCAACGGCTTGGCGGTTGGTTGAGGCTGGAATTGTCAAAGACCATGCCGCGATCCGCTTTGAGGACTGCGGCGCGGATAAAAGGTGCGCCGCGCGCATAACGGACACGGATCTTGTCCTCGGGGACGATATGGCCGCCTTCCTCGACGCGCGTGCCGACACGCGCGACGGAGAGATCCGGCGTCTCGACACCGACATGCATCACAATGACGGTGAAACCTTTGGTGCGCGCTTCGTCGATCAGTTCAAGCTTAGAGGGGTGCGAGAAGACGGTTTCTGTCACAAAATCCCGACCCTGAGCGAGATAGTCGGTCCGGCGCGAAGAGGCGATGTTGGCTGCTTCGTAAGACGCGGCAGGGGATAGATCGCGCAGCTCGTCGCGTTGGATGATGTCTGCGTTGATGAATGGCCCTGCAAAACTGGACGCTACGCGGGTCTCGTAGAGCGTAGACTTGCCGGCGCCGTTAGGTCCGGCAAGTACGATCATCGTCGGCTTCATGCCTTGGGGGCAGCTGTCTCACGCACGAGATTACCAGCCGCATCGAGACCGACGCCCAGACCGAGCTGCCGCCGGCGGGCAAAGAAGGTATTCTCGTCAGAACCGGGCTGCCCCATTTTCTCGATAAAGCTGTCGAGCCAGACATCCTTCTCCTCGTCAGTGAGATCAGTCGTCTGCATGTCACCAGCGAGCGCGGCAGTGATACGGGCATGATCGAAATTGCCCGATTTTTCGATAGCACGACCGATGCGCACCCAATGGGCGATCTGGCCGGCGATCGAGCGGCTCTGCAACTCGGACTCACGACGCGCGATCTTCATGATGTCGGCGCCAAGTTTGATGGACTGGGCCATAGGTCACCTCCAGTCCATGAGGTAGCATTTTGCTACCTCATTTTCAAGTACGCTCTGCGAGCGACAGGTATCAGGAGGCCGAAGCGCAGCGAGACACGGCTGGTATGTTCGCGACTTTGGCCCCCGATGCTCACGCACATTCCAACGACAGGTTTCGATATGAGCGGACGTTCAAATTGGTCGCGGAGAACGACCGGCTCTGGTCGGAAGCGGCCGTGAGGCGCGCTTGTGCAGTGCTTGGAAGCTACGCGCCCAAAAATCAGCCGCAGAGGGCTCCAATCGTCAATCCTGGGCTGCCACTCGAACTCAGAAGCTTTGGGTCGCCGGTAGGTTACAGAATTCCGTGCGCGTCGAGCCAAGCAAGCGAGGCGGGCATATGCCCCTTGACTGCTTGCGCGCGAACCGAGCCGTTTTCATCGCGCGCGCGTGGATCGGCGCCGGCGCGGAGCAAGATCAGCGCGACGCGGTCGTCACTGGTTGACAACAGAGGCGTCGTGCCATTTTTGTCCCGCGCGTTGGGGTTTGCTCCGCTAGCAAGGAGCAGTTGGGCGAGTTCAGGTGAATCGCACCCCATCAGGGCCGTCCAGCCGAGGCTATCACGCGCTTCCATGGGCATGCCTAACTTGATCAGTACGCGCGCCATTTCAATCATCTTATCAGGATGGCCATCACAAATTGGCACGCTCCCGCGAAGGGCGGTCAGGGCGGTTCCTTCGTTGCCAGCAGTGCTAGGGTCGGCACCGGCCTTAACGAGCGCACGGGCGATCTTAGGACTGCAACCAACCTGCACAATCGCCTGGTTGAGGGTCGCGCGCGGCGCGGTTGCGAGCGCACCGTTCGCTATGAGCTCGTCGAACAAGGCTTCACTTCCTTGCATCGCGGCGACCCGAACTAGTGCCGAGCCAAGGGTATCGCCATTGATTTTGGTGTCGAGCGGCACGCCACGGTCCAACAAACCGAGTAACAACGCTTCGATACCCTCAGATGGACGATAGCCGCTGAATTTCGACATGGCCGCAGCCATAAGCATTGCACCCGCGCGTGACCGATAGTCGAAATGCGCCGCGTCAAGTTCGTCAAGAGTCTGCGCGTTGCCGTGCACCCACCTTGCGGTACCGGCCACCTCATCGACCGCCTCCTCAAGGTCGCGAACCTCTTGCGGCATCCCAGCCATGGTTCCGATATAATCGGTCACCGTTTTGCTCGTCTTGCCGACCCTGACGGTCAGCAGCTGCGTGGGATTGTCTGTCGCGCCATAGAAATACTCTTTCCTCAACCCGAAGAAGTGCGCCGCCCGAAATTTGTCGATCAAACGTGTGACGACCACGGGATCGACACGCCTTGTGTGATGTCCTGGGAGCAGCACATTGTGGCCATTGTATTCGAGATGGACTTGCGCGCCTGTTCCCGTGAAGTGATCGTTACCGGTGTCAAACTCGACCAGGCCATCGCCATGCACCGTCACGCGATAGTCGGGACAGGTACCAAAGCACGCGCCGCGCTCCAGCGTGATCGCGGTTTGAGCCGGATCGCCCGCCGGAAATGCGACGGAAGTGTTGGCCGAAATGACGCGCTTCTTGTAGGCCACACTCACCATACCGACTGCGTTCACAAGCTTTCCATCGAATGTCTGCGGACGAAAAGTCCACCCACGTACCAGTGCCAGGGCTGGCGCGGGATCGAGCTTTTCAAAATTATCGAGAGGTTCGGCGGCGATCACTTTGCCCGTGGTGTCGACAGTAACGAGAAGGTTTAAATCGCTGAAGCCGGCGTTGTTCGCTATCACGGCTGTCTCGCCGGTGAGGCGCTGATCGTCGAGCTTGAAGAAGCCTACCGCCATAAGCGGATCGCTCGCTTGGGAAGCGCTGGAAACCAGCAACCAAGGCAAGAGGCAACACATTAGTCGAACCAGCAATTGCATAGCCGTCCCTCTCGCGACCAAGCATGATGGATGACGAAAAGGCAGGCAAGGCAAAGCTCCTTTGTCAAAGAACAAGAAGCAACTGACGCGCCCTGCTTGCCGAAGCGTCCGCAACGCCCCCTATAATCGGTCATTTGAGCTGATCGGCCTCATTCCCAAAACACGCCATTCGTTCAGTACCGGTGCTTGCTGGGCCCTAACGCGCGAGGTATATTTTTGCGAGATACGGTTTCGCGCACGCCGTCGGTTCAATAGGCAATGGCTGAGACCAATGAGGCCCAATGCCCATATACCGATACTTTTCTGAAGAGCGCTTTGCGGATGCGTTCATAACCGACGGTCAAATGCGGTTTGGCTCGCTGGCCTCGTACCGGGCTTACGAGGATGGCGGTGTCAGAGGTGATCCGAAGGACGGGGCGTTGCACTACGCTCCGCCTGACGGGCTGGAAATCACTATGGTGAAAGACGGTCGAAAGCTGACTGGCATGAGCTTCACCACCGCCGCTGAAAACATGTTTGTCTACTGCGTCAGCAATGAGCCGTCCGACCGCTGCGCCAAAGAGCTAGGCTCGTTTTGCGTCGAGATCGCTGACCCGGAAGAGATTGTCGCACGGCTCAGGGCGCGCGCCTGTCGCACTTCTAAGCTGGATTATGCGCAGGTGTCGTTCGGACCTGTAGAATACCGCCCGCTCGACGCAATACCTGGGGTGGATTGGGCATTTCCTGAGCGGGGCGTGCTGATGAAACCGCCCGAATATGACTGGCAGAATGAATCTCGGTTCGTGCTGCCGTTGAAGCTCCAGGCTCAATCTGCCGATCCTTTTGTCATGGTGGAGATCGGCAGCCTTGAGCATTTGGCTAAGCAATATCGCTGTTAGTGCTGTATCGATATCGTCTTGCGTTATATTCCGTCTAAACAGTGGCCGATCGAAGCCAGCTAAGCGCCGCAATTATAGCCGTTCCAGATTCGCTTCGGTGATCCCAGACCCCACCATTCATTGACCGGAAGGTTGGCCATTCCAAAGGACTATTAGTAAAAGTTTGCTATCAGGTGTCTATCCAACTATTTGCCGGGCGCGGGAAGCGGCCCAGATTTGCATGCTGCAACTGACGTCGCCTGCGACGTCAAAGACTTGACCGGCGGGTAAGGTTTCCGGGATCAACATTCCAGTAGAGCCGCTGTGGACCCGTGCGACGGTTGATCGGAAGTCTCGGGCGGCGGTATGTCGCTGGTCTACTCTGGAGGCTGTGATGCCGGATCTTATCGAGAAGAGCCAGGAAGCCAGTACCTGGATGGCGGAGGCGTTGGCGGCGCACGCGGGAAGAGATGTGTTCGGCCGGCTCGCCAGCGCGGTGATATGGTCGAACGCCACCGACGCGAATGGTCGGCTGCTCGTCCCGGTCGATCCTGTCCAACTGGCGTCCAAAATCAATGCCGAGCCGTTTCCACTTCTTCTCGGGCATGATCCAGGACGGCCGATGGGGCAGGTGATCTCCGCAAAGACCTTCGGGTCGCCGCCCGGCGAGGTCTTTGTCGCAGCGGTGCTCGGGTTCTACGAGGGGGGCCGGAGGCTCGGGTTCGGCGATCTCGGGCTGGACGTGGCGGCCGCTGTGTCGCCGCCGGCAGACCTTCCGCCGCTGCCGGCCGAATTCAGGCTTCAGCTAGCGGTCGATCCGCGAGAGCGTGATGAGGCGTGGCTAGAGTCGCTCGTCCGGGAGGCGCCTTTCCCCATCGATATGCGGGACCGGTCGAACAACGCCGCCGAGGCGTCGCACACTTTCATGACGGTCGCAGTCCTGTTCGTCGCTTTGGTCTGGAGTCCGCTCGTGGCCACGTTGACCAACGAGATGGGCAAGGATGCATATGCCGCCTTGCGAACTTGGTTGAAGAAACTTTCCGCGCAGTTGGCGGAGCATCGTGATCCGCTACTCGAGGTGCAGTCGTTCCACGAAGGTTGTTGCATCTCGTTCATGTTTCGAAGCCGCGACGTCGCGCGCCTTAACAAGGCACACGACGCCTTGCCCGGCTCGGCGGTTCGTGCCGCTCACCTCGTCGCCCAGATGGAAGCTCTGGCCCTCGCACCCGTTCGGCTGGTCTACGAATTTCATCCGACGCAGGATCTATGGCATCCCTCTTATGCTGAACTCGCGGACGGCCGGCTCGTGTCGGACAACGCGGAACTGATCGCTCTGGAGAGGCTGCCGACTGGGCTGAGCCTGGGGATCATGCCGGAAACCCTGCTCGAGGGCGATGCGCCGCCTAATTGAGCCGACGGCGGCCTAATGATCTCGAAAGTGCCCGCAATATCGGACGTTCATTCGTCTCGATGCTAAGCCTGTAAGCCGTCGCTCGCTCAGCTATCTAGCGATCGCCCTCGGCCGCAAGCTTCCAAGCACCATCGTCAGCCATTTGCTCAGATAGCCGCTGCATCACGCAGATTACCTCGACAAGGCGTACACCGTCGATACGGCGCATATGCATTGTCGGACGGCGAACTGCGATAAGCTTTTGCATGTCATGATCGAATTCGGTCTTTTCTACGAATACATCGCCGAACACTTCATCCCAGTTTTTCGTGCTCTGAATGATGCTCGACAATTCGCCCAGCTCGGTGAAGTTGACCAACGGCGCGAACGCTTCACCGCGAGCCATAGCTGCCTTTCGGATCTCCTTCGCCTTGCCGATCAGGTTCGACGCGCGCAGCTTGAACCAGTCAGGACCGAAACGCTCTTCGAGCTTGCGATCGACATAAGCGCGCAATTCCTGTTCGAACCGTCCGATCAGCACATAGGCATCCTTGCTGGTGCCGCGCGACCGCACTGTCATTGATACTTCGCCAAGCGTCACCACGGCCACGGCGTTGGCCTCTGAGCGAAGTCCGGCAGTCAGCCCGCTCTCGATCATGATCTCGAGCGCCATACCGGGCTCGGCGATGATCAGCCCTTCATCGACCTCCGCCTCGCGATACATGCGCTTGCGCACGCGCCCGTCGCGCCAGAAATTCTCTGGCAGATCGACGCGAGTTCGCCATTCGCCGAATAGCGAATGGTAGGCGTCGAGATGGAAATGGCTGCGCCGGTCAAACGCTTCCCCGATCCCGGCGAGGGCCGACATTTTGAGCTGAGTCGCCGCGAAATCTGTTTCGAACCGGGCGCTCAACCCAAGCATCGCACTCATCTTGGCCTGATCCAGCGCGGCCGAGCCGATGAAGTTTTTGGCAATCGCACCCCGCATGTCGTCGACAACCGTGCCAAGCCCGCCGCCGAGCAGCTTAGCGATATCGGGAGTGTCAATTCGGCTGAGCGTGCTCGCCCATTGTGAGGTTTTGGCGATGTCACCGAATGGCCCGGCAAGCGACGCCAGCAGCGTTTTCTGGACGGTGCGCTGCTGTTCTTCGAACTGCTTGATTGCCGATCCGATGCCGCCGAGCGGGCGCATCGCTTCTTCGAGTGCTCGCTGCGCCTGGCTAACAGCGCTTGCCAACGACGGATCAATCTTGAGTGGCTGCACGCCTTGGATCGCCGCAATCACCTTCGGGTCGATCGAAGGAACGATCCCGCCGATCGAGGCGAGCTTGGCATGGTCGATAGCGAGCGGCTGTATCGCATTGAGCTTCGCCGCCAGCGCGGTGCGTGGTTCGAGCATCTTGCGCAGCGCTTCCATGCGCGCGGTCTCGGCAGAACCAAAGGCCGGGCCAAGCCCGAGCGCGACCTGTTTGGCGAGTTGGTGGGCAGGCGAGTTTGCGTAATCGCGGGCGAGCTTCGCCGCAGGAGATTCGTAGAGCTCCCGCGCCGCTCTGACCGACGGTGACTCTAGGTACTCGCGGGCAAGACGCTCGGTCGTGAGCTCGCGGCCGCCGCGCGCGACCTCTTCGGCAGCCGTCAAGGGCTCGCTGCGCGCGATTTTCGAGAGCTTGTCGCCTCTGGCGCTGTCGTCGTCATCCATCGTTACCGCCTGTTAGTTTGACCGGCATCTACCAGCTTGCCGATTTGCTCCGTCTCCCCGTCGCCAGGGTATCGAAACGCCATGGTCCTCTCAATAAAGAGATGTAGCGTGTAACGCTACACATATTGAAAACCCTAGTTGGGCGTCTTAGAGTCGTTTCATGACAAACCAAATCCAGCACCCTGGCGCCTATGTACGCGAGCATGTTATCCCAGCAGGGATAAACGTCACAAAGGCGGCGAAGCTGATCGAGGTCGGTCGGCCCGCGCTGTCGAACTTTCTCAACGGCAACGCCGACCTTTCGCCTGAGATGGCGGCGCGCCTTGAAGCCGCGTTTGGTGTTCCCGCGCGAGAATTGCTCGACCGGCAAAGCGCTTGGGATGCCGCGCACGCGAAGCGCGCGAGCGGCGGTCCGATCATCAAATCCTACGTCCCGCCGTTTCTCCAAATCAAGGCCGCCCGCATCGAGGAATGGGCGTCGTCGGGCATTGCGCCCCGGCAGCGCTTGTCGGTTTTCCTGCGAATGCTGGTGAACTCGACGGGTGCGCACCTCGCCAAGGTCGACTTCCCGGGTAACGACGATGCCGAACGCCCCGGTTGGGACGGTGAAGTCGTTGCCGATCAGCCGACCCCGTGGATTCCGGCCGGACATTCGGGCTGGGAGTTTGGCGTCAACGTCAACGTCAAGGGAAAGGCGGACGGCGACTTCGCCAAGAGTGTCGGTGCGGTCGAGGCCGCGCAGCGCAAGTCGATGACGTTCACATTCGTGACGCCTCGTATTTGGTCTGGGAAGGCCGCTTGGATCAAGGAGCAGAAGGCGAAGAAGCTGTGGAAGGACGTCCGCGCCTATGACGCTAGCGACCTTGAGCAGTGGCTGGAACAATCCCTGCCAGGGCAAGCTTGGTTCGCCAATGAAACGGGGCAGGACACTAAGGGCGCGATCTCGCTCGATGAAGCGTGGAAGAATTGGTCGGCGGATTGCGAACCAGCGCTGTCGCCTGTTCTGTTTGCCGACGCGGTTCGAGCTGCCGAACCGACATTGCGGCGCGGCCTGACGGAAACGCCTGCTCGTCCGCTGATGATCACGGCTGATTCGAAGGATGAAGCCCTTGCCTTCTTGAGCGCCGCGTTTGCAGCCGACAGCGACACCTTCGGAACGCACCGCGATCGTATCATCGTGTTCCGGGAGCCGGGATCGCTTAGCAAGCTCGCTTCGCAAGTGTCGAACTTCATTCCGGTGATCGTGTCGCGGGAGGTTGAGAAGGAGTTTGCGCCGTTCAAGGCTTCGATGCCGTCTTTCATTCTGTACCCGCGCAACGCGCTCGCAGGCGATCCCGACATCAACTTGGAAACGCTCAACTGGAAGTCGTTCGACACCGCCCTGCAGGCTATGGACATCGACCGCGACCGCATCGACCAACTCGCCCGCGAATCCGGTCGTTCGCCGACTGTGTTGCGTCGCCGCCTGTCGAATCTCCCCGCGATCAGCACGCCAGATTGGGCGGCTAGTTCAAATATAGCGCGCAGTTTGATCCCGTTTTTGTTCGGCGGCGCGTGGAAAGCAGATAACAAGGCCGACAGGGCAATGCTTGAGCTGCTCGCCGGTGACGTGCCGTTCGACGAATTGGAGCGACGCCTCGCGACGTTGCTGCCGCTAGACAGCTCACCGGTCTGGTCGGTTGGGTCGCTGCGCGGTGTCGTGTCGAAGATCGACGCGCTCTTCGCCATTCGCGACGTGATTACGGCGGCCGACTTGGATCGGTTTTACGGCGTCGCCGAAGTCGTGCTCAGCGAGGACGACCCATCGCTCGAACTGCCTGAAAAAGATCGGTGGGCCGCGAACATCTATGGCAAGACGCGAGAAATCTCCGGCGCGCTCCGCAACGGGTTGGGTGAAACGCTGGTGTTGCTTTCCGTGTACGGGCCAGGGCTTTTTAAGTCGCGCCTGAATTTTGACACGGAAGCGCAAACGAACATTCTTGTTCGTTCGTTGTTATCGCCGCTCACCGCGAAGACGCTGGAAACACAAATCGACAACGTGGCCGTCTACGCGGAAGCCGCGCCTGAGGCGTTTCTGTCGATCATCGAAACCGACTTAAAGTCGGCGGACTCCGCGGCAATGGCGCTCATGCGGCCGATGAGCGACGCAATGTTCGGCAGCACGCCGCGGACTGGGCTGCTGTGGGCTTTAGAGGGCTTGGCTTGGTCGGATGCGCTGTTCATGCGGACCGTGCTGGTGCTTGGACAGCTCGCCGAGCGTCCGTTGGACGACAACCTTGTCAACAAGCCGTCGAATAGCCTTTCCGGCATTTTCCGGTCGTGGATGCCGCAAACGAGCGCGAATTTGAAAGCGCGCGAGGCGGCGCTGAAAAAGCTCGCCGAAAAGCATCCGAAGGTCGCGTGGCCGATCTGCCTCGATCAGTTTTCGCCCCATTCGCGGTTCGGCAGCCCCAGCCACAAGCCGCGCTGGCGGCCCGACGGGCACGGCCTCGGAGATGCCGTTGGCGGTCAGGAATCGAATGAGTTCGCGCTGTTTGCATTCAACATGGCCTTGGCGTGGCATTCGCTCAACCGCGACATGGTTTGCGATCTCTTGGACAATTTGAGCGGCGTCCACGAGGAACTGCAGATCAAGGTTTGGGATGCCATCGACAAGTGGGTCGAGACGGCAGACGACGAAGATAAATCAATTGTGCGTGAGCGTATCCGCACGACGACGATGACGAGGCGCGCGCTTATTCAGAAGGGCGGGCGTGGCGCAATCAAGACGTACGCTCGTGCGAAGGCGGTCTACGAACGGCTCGAGCCAACAGACTTGGTGCAAAAGCATGCCTGGTTGTTTCGCAATACGTGGGTGGAAGAATCCGCTGACGAGATCGCCGATGACGAGTTCGACTACCGCGCCCGGGACGAACGGATCGCGCGGCAGCGCGAGGACGCTGTGCGCGATGTTTTCGCGGCACAAGGCATCGCCGGCCTCCTACGGTTGGCCGAAACCGGCGACGCCGGTTACAATCTGGGCTGGTCTTTTGCGGCGATTATCAATGACGATGCGGCGTTGGTCGATGCGCTTGTTGATTTGGTAGAGGGCGGCGCAATCGAGGGCGCGCGCCTTTCGGTTATCATGGGGATTTTGATACAGTCGGCAGAGCGCGGTCTGCTTGCGAAGGCGGCGGAACGGGTATCACCCGACAAGTTGGTCCCATTTATGGCGTCCGCACAGTTCTGTCGTGCCACGTGGGACATTGTCGATACGTTTGGCGCGGAAGTGAGTGAACGATACTGGCGGGAAGTGCTGCCTAACTGGAACCGTGAACCCGACGAAGTGGCCTTCGCGGTGAACAAGCTGGTGAGGGCGGGACGACCTCGTGCCGCGTTCAGATTCTCGCATTGGGAGATGAAGGACCTTCCGCCGCGTGTCGTGTTCGATCTGCTCGTGGCCATTGCCGAAGGGTCGGATGAGCCCTCCGGCTCGTATCTGCTGAACGCCCACGATCTTCGCGGTGCATTCGAACTGCTCAACGGCAGCGGCGACATCAAGCAGGACGAGATGGCGGGATTGGAGTTCCGGTTCATCGACATCTTCGACAACGATCAAGGTCGTCCCGAGAACCTCGAACGCGCCATCACGAAAGAACCGGAGTTGTTCGTCCAGGCGGTTGGCTTCGCGTTTAAGCGTAGCGACGGCAACGAGGACCCGCCAGAGTTCAAGGTCAGCAACGATGAAAGCGGGAAAAACCGTGCGCATGCCGGATACAAACTGCTCAATGCGATTACGCGGATTCCGGGTCAGAAGGACGACGGCTCCATCGACACTGGCGATTTGGTGAAGTGGATCGAACAGGTGCGGGCTGGAACCGCGGCGATCGGACGCACGGACATTGCGGATCAAATGATCGGCAAGCTTGTGTCGCATGCGGCGGCGGATGCCGATGGCGTCTGGCCGTGCATCGCCGTTCGCGATGCGCTCGAGTTGGTAATGACGGAGCATATAGAGCGCGGTATTTGCGTCGCATTATTCAACTCGCGGGGCGTGCATTGGCGCGGAGATGGCGGCAGCCAAGAGCGCGAGATCGCCGCGCGGTATGCGGGCTGGGCGGAAGCGATGGAATACACGCATCCACGCGTGGCGGCCCTGCACCGCGATATGGAACGCTCGTATTTGCGCGATGCGGAGCGCGAAGACACCGACGCGAAGGCGAACCGCCGATTGATCCGGTGATAGCGTGCTGCAGTTGGTTCAAGGGCCGGTGTTCGTTGTTGGACGTCGGCTCAGCGGCGACAGCGACCGCACCCATGAACCGAGCATTTCGACCCACCACTCCTAGGGATAAATTTACCGCACGATCCTGGCAAGCGGCCCACCGCCGTCGCGGCGCGCGCAGGCAAGACTAATGGCCGAGGGTCCGCTTGTTACAACTTTCTGACTAAGAGCAGACTGACCGCACTCGGCCCAATAGGTGTCATTAACACTTAACGTTTCCCGGTCCTGTGATACACCAAGAAAAATCCTAAATCTCAACCGGTCAAATGGAGCCGCTCACGCACAGGCAGTCAAAATCAGCCTCGCGCAATTCCATCGGCGTCGCCCTAAACACGTCCATTAATCGCTTGCCGCTATCTTGGCTCAGCGCATCTTGCTTGGTGCCCGTTGGTTCGCTGTACGTCGAAATCTCAGGATTGAGCCTTGCCTTCATCTATCATGAGATACCGTCCGAACTAATCCAAGGCAACAGGCGGCCCAATAGCAGGCAGGTGTCGAATACCTGAGCGCCGGTGAAGTTTACGAAATCTAGATGCTTTCCTCAAACTTGCGACGCCTCGCGCAACCGCGCGGACTATATAGCAAGGAAGGGAAGATTGATGGCTCGACCCAGAACAGGGACTGGCGTCCAGGTACTTAAGACAACGATACGGGTGCGCTTTTCCTGGAGAGGATATCAACACGGCCTCAATCTCAGAATACCTCCTACGAAGGAAAATATCCGCGCGGCTGAACGTAAGATGGCGCGGGTATTCCGTGATATCGAGCTTGGTATTTTCGATCTCCGTCAGCATTTTCCGCAATCACCTGACGGGCTGCGCTCAAAGTTCTCAAGCTTCGCAGCGAGCTGGCTAGGGCGGCTACCGCTAAGCAAATCAACTCGGTCCGCCTATAGAGCAGCCGTTCAGGAAATTTGGATACCGGCGTTTGAGGATCGGCATCTGGCGCATATTCGAACCGCGGAAATTCGGGAGATAATCTGCGACAGATTGGATGAAGTTTCCGCCAGGACAATCAACAACAATCTGATTCCGCTGCGGGGGATATTCAATGCGGCCATCGAGGAAGGGCTTATAGATCGGTCGCCGATGGTTCCGATCCGCAACTTGCAATATGAGCATGACCTGCCGGATCCGTTCAGCCGAGAGGAGATGGAGGCGATCCTCACGCACTTGCGCGATTGTCATCCGAGTCAAGCTTGGCATTGGTATGATTTCGCGTTCGCGACCGGGATGCGTCCAAGCGAGCAAATCGCTGTCACGTGGGAAGACGTCGACTGGGATACAGGGGCGATTCGTGTTCAGCGCGCCAGGGTTCGAGGTGAGGTGAAGAGCACCAAGACCTACCGCGTGCGTGATGTCATGCTAAGCGATCGTGCCAGAGATATCCTGGTGCGCCAGAAATCCTATAGCTTCGATCGTGGGCAAGGCACGCCGATATTCCTCAATCCGGTCACCAAGCGCCCGTGGCCGGATGTGCAGGACCAGCGCAAACTCTATTTTCATCCCGCTCTGGCGGCGCTCCAAATCCGCAAGCGCAACGCGTACAACACCCGTCACACGTTCGCGACGACCGCGCTCATGGGCGGTGTCAATCCGGCCTTCATCGCTAAGCAACTGGGCCACGCCGATCCCGCTGTGACCTTCAAATACTATGCGCGTTGGATCGTCGGATCGGCGGAGCAGGTGGAGACCGCCAAGCTGAACCGAATCTTCTCGAATCAAACCTGACCAATCCGCGTGGAGTTCGGCAAATTGTCTTTCTGACCGCGTCAGTCCGCTGCCCCGTCGGGTTTTTGACACGAAATCACGAGCTGAATCAGTCATTTACCCGGCGAGCACGGGCCGCGTGATTCTATATGATGTATAAAGACGGTGCTATATCAATTACTTAGCGTGGTGACCCCTACGGGACTCGAACCCGTGTTTCAGCCGTGAGAGGGCCGCGTCCTAACCGCTAGACGAAGGGGCCATGCTTTCGCGTGGTGGAGGCGGGCACCTATCGCTCGCCGCCGCACACGTCAAGCCGCTGCTTTGCGACGTTCCGCCATTTCCTCGTTCAGCATCTCTGCGAGCAGGAAGGCCAGTTCAAGGCTCTGGCTTGCGTTGAGGCGGGGATCGCAATGGGTGTGGTAGCGGTCGGCGAGCGTCTGCTCGGTCACGTCGACCGCGCCGCCGGTGCATTCGGTGACGTTCTGGCCGGTCATCTCGGCATGGATGCCGCCCGCATGCGTGCCCTCGGCGCGGTGGACGGCGAAGAAGCCGCGCACCTCGGCGAGGATGCGGTCGAACGGGCGCGTCTTGTAGCCGTTGGCGGCCTTCACGACATTGCCGTGCATCGGATCGCAGCTCCACACCACCGGATGCCCCTCGCGCGTGACGGCGCGGAGCAGGCGGGGGAAGGCTGCCTCGATCTTGTCATGGCCGTAGCGGGTGATGAGCGTGATCCGCCCGGGCGTCCGCGCCGGGTTGAGCAGATCGAGCAGGCGCAGCAGCTCGTCCGGCTCGAGGCTCGGGCCGCATTTCAGGCCGATCGGATTGCCGACGCCGCGCAGGAACTCGACATGCGCGGAGCCTTCGAAGCGCGTGCGGTCGCCGATCCACAGCATGTGTGCGCTGGTGTCATACCAGTCGCCGGTCAGCGAATCCTGCCGCGTCATCGCCTGCTCATAGGGAAGCAGCAGCGCCTCGTGGCTGGTGTAGAATTGCGTCTGCGAAAGCTGCGGCACGGTATCGGGGTTGATCCCGCAGGCGGCCATGAAGTCCAGCGCCTCGCCGATGCGGTCCGCCGTCTCGGCATATTTCGCCGCCCAGGGCGAGCGGCCCATGAAATCGTGCGTCCAGCGGTGGACCTGATGCAGGTTCGCGTAACCCCCGTTCGCGAAGGCGCGCAGCAGGTTGAGCGTCGCGGCGGCCTGGCTGTAGCCGTGGACCATCCGCTGCGGATCGGGGATGCGCGCTTCGGGGGTGAAGGCGATGTCGTTGACATTGTCGCCGCGATAACTGGGCAGTTCCACGCCATCGATCGTCTCGGTCGGCGCGGAGCGAGGCTTGGCGAACTGGCCGGCCATGCGCCCCACCTTCACCACCGGCAGCTTCGAGGCGAAGGTGAGCACCACCGCCATCTGCAGGATCACGCGGAACGTGTCGCGGATGTTGTTCGCATGGAATTCCGCGAAGCTCTCCGCGCAATCGCCGCCCTGCAACAGGAAGCCCTTGCCCGCCGCGACACTTGCCAGATCGGCGGTGAGGTTGCGCGCCTCGCCGGCGAAGACGAGCGGGGGATAGCCGCAAAGCTGGTCCGTCGCCGTTTTCAGCGCGGCGGCGTCGGGATAGTCGGGAAGCTGGCACGCTTCGTGCGAGGTCCAGCTTTCGGGGGCCCAGTTGGCGGCCATGGCACACTTTCCGTCGATGCAAAGAGCAATGAAGCTGCGCGCGATAGCGCCGCAGCGCAACGAAGGGAAGCTTTCGGTGCGCGAAGATGTGGCTGCGCTACATGATCCCGGCGTAATTGCCGCCGTCGATCAGCAGGCTCTGGCCGGTGATATAGCCGGCATGGGCGGAGCAGAGGAAGGCGCAGGCGGCGCCGAATTCCGCCGGATCGCCGAAGCGGCGCGCGGGGATGCGTTCGCGGTTGCGGCGTTCGGCCTCATCCTCCGTGATGCCCTTCGCCTCGGCGGCGAAGCGGTTGACGCCCTCCAGCCGGCGTGTCGCGAACAGGCCGGGGAGGAGGAAGTTGATCGTCACGCCCGATGGCGCCACCTGCCGCGCCACGCCCGCGAGGAAGCCGGTGAGGCCGATCCGCGCGCCGCTCGACAGGTCGAGGCCCGGGGTAGGGGCCTTCACCGAGGCGGAGGTGATGCACACGATCCGGCCGAAGCCGCGCGCGGCCATGCCGTCCACCACGCGCTGCACCATGCGGATCGGGGTGACCATGTTCGCCTCCAGCCCGGCATGGATCGCGGCTTCGTCCAGCTTGCGGAAATCGCGCAGCGGCGGGCCGCCATTGTTGTTGATGAGGATATCGGCCGCAGGCGCGGCGGCGATCAGCGCTTCCTGCACGCGATCCTCCGCCACGTCTCCGGCGACGGTGGCGACGCGCGCGCCGGTCTCGTCGCGGATCGCCCGTGCGGCCGCCTCCAGCGCCTCCGCGTCGCGGCCGTTGAGGACGAGCGAGCAGCCCGCGCGGGCCAGTTCCGTCGCGCAGGCGCGCCCAAGCCCGTGGCTGGACGCGCAGACGATCGCGCTCTTTCCGTCGAGTCCCAGATCCATGCGCCGGCCTCCTGAAGAAAGCCGACGCATGGACCCGATCAGCCCTGCTGTGAAGCCAGCCAGTTGCCGTGGAAGCCCGGCGGGATGCGATGCGGCACGCGCACGCTGGCGACCGGCGCGCCGGAGAAATCGCGCGCGTCGATGATCGCGAGGTCGGTCGTCTCGTTCGGCAGGTCGATCACCAGACCGACCAGCCAGCCCTCGTCCTCCGCCGCGTCCGGGCCTGCAGGGACGAAGACGAATTCGCCGGGGTACCGGCCGGGGCCGAATTCGTGGGTTTCGCGCGCGCCGGTTTCCAGATCGTGCTTGTAGAGCTTCGTCTCGCCGAGCAGGGCGTCGCTTTCGCTTTCCGGCAGCGCCATCGTATAGGCGTGGCGATAGGGTTGGCCGAAGCGCCGCTCGTCCGGTCGGGGGAATTCCTGCGGACTGGCGTCGATCGTGCGGCGGGAGACTTTCCTCGCGACCGGGTCGATCGTCCAGCGCTCCAGCCCCAGATTGCGGCCGTTCGGACCCTCCGGCCCGCCCGCGAACATCGTCTCATAGGCGCAGACGTCCATCACCACGCGGCCATCGGCGTCGTCATAGGCGTTGGCGACGTGGAAGACATAGGCGGGATCGACGTCGCACCAGATCACGTCCTCCGCCCCGCCGTCGCGCGGCAGCAGGCCGATACGGGCGCGGTGCTCCGGGTTCCAGCGATAAGGGAAACGGTGGCCCCCGATCAGCGCCTTCATCGAGAAGGTGACGGGCAGGTCGAGGATCACCGCATAACGCGCGGTGATCGCGCAATCGTGGATCGAGGGACCGTTCTTCACCTTGATCGGCAGCTCGCGGATCACCTTGCCCTCACGCGAGATCACGACGTGGCGGATCGTGTCCGGCTGGGTCGCCTCATAGGCGATGGCATGATTCTCGCCGGTCAGCGGATCGAGGTGCGGGTGGGCGGTGAACGAGCCTTCCAGCGTGCCGTCGAAGGGATTGTAGGTCTGTTCCTCCAGCGTCTCGTTCAGCTCGACCGGATAGCTGCCCGCCTCCACCAGCGCCCAGGTGCGGCCGGCGATATCGAGCACATTGGTGTTCACCGTGTCGAAGCCGCCGTTGAGCGGGCCGGGGGCAGGGGCCTCGCCCAGCGCCTCCGCCACCGCATGCGATCTGATCCAGCGATTGCGATACCAGAGCGCCTTGCCGTCCTTGAGCGCGATGCCGTGGACCATGCCGTCGCCGACGAACCAGTGATAGCCGGCCGGATCGGGCGACACCGGATTCGGCCCGATGCGCAGATAGCGGCCGTCGAGCGCGGCGGGGATCGCGCCGGTGACGGGCAGGTCCACCAGCGTCATCTCGCCGGTCATCGGCTTGTGGATGCCGGTGAGGAAGGGATGATCGGTCTTCGGCAGGCGCTTGCGGTTGAAATCGGCGAGCGTCTCCACGCTTTTGGTCACGACCGAACGGATCGCGCTCTCGATTGTGCTGGCCATGGCGATTCTCCTCATGTGTATGGCGTTAACATAGCTACTATGTGAGCGTTGTCAACATCGCTCTTGCCGAGAGGTCGCGGGGCAGGCTATCGCCGGGGGATGAGCAAGGCCTATCATCATGGCGATCTCCGCGCGGCGCTGGTCGCCGAAGGGCTGCTGCTGATCGAGGAGCAGGGGGCGGACGACCTGTCGCTGCGCGAGCTGGCGCGGCGCGTGGGGGTGAGCGCCACGGCGGTCTATCGCCATTTCCCGGACAAGGCCGCGCTGAT
>JASGGR010000031.1:0-23119 GCA_047602705.1 Sphingomonas bacterium
GCAAGCGCGCCGAGCACCTTGCCGCGCGTGAGGACGCGCAATTCGGCCATCGCGTCGCTGCCAGATGGCGCGGGCAGGGGCGGCAGCGTCAGCCGAAGCGCGGCGATGGTCAGCACGCCCAGCCCGGCGATGCCCCAGAAGGAGGCGCGCCAGCCGAGATGCTCCCCGGCCCATGTCGCGAGCGGAACGCCGACGACATTGGCGATCGTCAGCCCCATGAACATCGACGCCACCGCGCCCGCCCGGCGTTCCGGCGCGACCAGGCCGGCGGCGACGATCGATCCGACCCCGAAGAACGCCCCGTGGTTGAAGGACGTCACGACGCGCGCGAGCAGCAGCATGGAATAGCCCGTGGAGATCGCGGCCAGGAGGTTCCCCAGCGTGAAGATGCCGGCGAGCGCGATCAGCAAGGTCCGGCGCGGCACCCTGCCGGTCGTGAGCGTCATCAGCGGCGCGCCGATCATGACGCCCAGCGCATAGGCGCTGATGAGCAATCCCGCCGCCGGGATCGAGACGCCGAGATCGCTGGCGATCACCGGCAGGAGGCCCATCGGCGCGAACTCCGTGACGCCGATGCCGAAGGCGCCCACCGCAAGGGCGAGCAGCCCGGGATTGAGCTTCATCATCGTCTCCATGTCAGATGGGGCCGGCGCGATGCGCCGCCCGGTTTTCCACGCGCCTTGCGGCTGCGATTCCGGTGCATAGATGGACGAAGGCGGCCCCGCCTTGTAGTGGCCCCGGCGGCGAAGGATTTTTGACATGGACGCAAAGGCGGTGATCGGCGCGGATCGCGCGCGGGCGCTCGGCATATTCGTGGCGGTGGTGGACGAGGGCAGCTTCTCGGCGGCGGGGCGCGCGCTGGACCTCACACCGTCGGCGGTGAGCCGGACGATCGACCGGATCGAGGCGAGGCTCGGCGTGCGGCTGCTGCTGCGATCGACGCGCGCCCTGGCGCTCACCGCCGAGGGGCAGGCCTATCTTCAGGCCGCGCGCCGGATTCTCACCGATCTGGACGATGCGGAGCAGGAGATCGCCGATCAGGGCGCGCCGCGCGGCCGCCTCCGCGTCAGCGCGGCCCTGTCGCACGGCCGGCTGCGCGTCGTCCCGCTGCTGGGGCGCTTCGCCCGGCTCTATCCGCATATCCTGATCGACATCGCGCTGACGGATGCGCTGGTGGACGTGGCGGGCGGCCCGGCCGATGTCGCGGTGCGCTTCGGGCCGCTGGCGGACAGCATGTTGACGGCCCGCAAGGTGGGCGAGACGGGCCGGGTGATCGTCGCGTCGCCGGATTATCTGGCGCGTCACGGCACGCCGCGGACGCCGGAGGACCTGCACGATCACAATTGCCTGAACTTCAACTTCCGCCGCGCCGAGCCGACCTGGCCGTTCCGCCGAGACGACCGGGAATTCTCGCTGTGCGTGAAGGGCAATATCGAAGCGAACAACGGCGAGACGCTGGGGCAACTGGCCGCGCACGGCGTTGGCATCACCCGCGTCGGCGCGTTCAGCGTGGCGGCCGAAATCGCGCGCGGCGAGCTTGTCCCTCTGCTGGAGGCCTTCAATCCGGGCGATATCGAGCCGATCCACGCGGTTTTCGTGGGCGGCCCGAACATACCGGCGCGCGTGCGGGCCTTCGTGGATTTCCTCGCCGACAACCTGCGCTAGATACGGCACTTTCCGATCGGAATTGAGCGGGCAGTCCCGCCCGCAGGCTCGATCCGTCGGACAGCGGGTGCAAAGCTGCTGCTAAAGAACGACAGCCGGCGCTTCAAAAACCGCGGTTAGCCGCCACTCTTATCCCAGCTTTGGATGCGCCTCCGGCCCGGCATCGTCAACCGATCCACCACACATGCCGGGACTGAACATCCGGGTCCACTCGCGGATCGAACGATCAGGCGGCGCGATCGGACGCGAGCGCGCAGCCGAGCGCCGTGCCGCTCTCGTCGGCCAGCGCGGCTTCGCGCAGCAGCCGGATACGATCCGCCGCATCGGGCTGGCCCACGAAGGTCCGCGCCTCGTGCATGACCGTCTCGAAATTGGCGAGGCCGCGCTCGAACGTGTCGGAATAGCCTTTGATGAGCTGCTGGCAGGCGAGCAATTCGGTCGCCGCCGCGCGATCGCTCCGGGCGGTGTCCTGCACGAAGGCCAGCCATGCCTCGATCCGCGCCTGCTCCTCGCGATAGCGCAGGGTCGAGCGCCGGATCGCGCGGAGCGAGGCCAGCAGGCGCAGCGCCAGGAACCAGCGCAGCCCCGTCGTCTCGACATGCCGGCCGCGCTTGAACAAAGGCTCCAGCCAGCGCGACAGGCGCGGGCTGCGCAGGATGAACCCGCCGATCCCGGCGGGCATCGCCTCGCACACCTCGCGCAGGCGCGGATGCATATATTCGGTGACGGTCATCACCTGGCCGGGCGCGAGCCGCACCTCCGCCGCGACGCGGGCGCTGCGCGTCGCGCGGACCTTGAGGTCGGCGACGCGGATCGTGTCCTCATAGGCCATCCACAGGGCGAGGTGCCGCGCCGCCTCGCTGGTCATATGCCCGTCGTCGTCCAGCGCGGCGATCGGCGCGAGGCGCGACAGATACAGTTCGGCATAGGCGCGGTCCTGATAGTCCATCAGGCGCCGCACGCCCTCGATCGCGATCGGGCGCGCCGCTTCGGGCAGCTCCGCCCCGATCCGGGCGAGGAGCGCGCGGCCCGCCTCGGTGGTCGGCGCGGGCGGACCGGCCGGGACGGACGCCGCCGGATCGCCCTCTCGCGCACGGGTGAAGCCGCGTTCGAAGCCCTTGAGGTTGCTCTCGATCGCCTTGCCGCCGTGGCGGATCGCGTCCTCGAACGCATCGCGCGGGAAGGGTAGGGTCTCGCTCGCCGCCAGCGCGCCGAACATCACCGAGCTGATGACGCTGCCCGACGCCGAGGCCGCCGCCGCCATGTCGAAGCCGATGAAGCGGTGCGACCGGCGCTCCGCCGCGTCGAGGATGCGCGCGCCCGCGCCAGTGCCGTCGCCCAGCGCGGATTTCTCGGAAATGGCATAGACGCGGTGGGTCGATCCGATCAGCGTCGTGCGGTCCTCGCTGACGAAGCCGCGCAGGATCGCGCGGCCCGCCTCCATCAGTTCGGAGGCGATGACGATATCCACGTCGCCTGGCACCGGCATCATCGCCAGCACCGGATCGGGGCGGTTCGCGCCGCCCGCGCCGCGCCGGATCATCTCGATATAATAAACGGTCGAGCCGGTGCGCTGCGCCACGCCGGGGACGGAGGTGCCCTGCGTGATATAGCCGTTGCGGCTGGCGACCTCCTGAATCCATTCGGCCAGCACGCCGCCGCCCTCGCCGCCGAGCGCAAGGATGGCGATGGTGATGCGATCGCGATCGAGCGGGAAGGGAAGGTCCATCAGAAAGCCCTCGCGGCGATGCTGCGCGCCTGCCGCCGTTGCAGCCAGCCGATCACCGCCCCGCGCAGCCGCGCCTTGAAACGGTCCCAGCCGGTCGGGTTGGTGACGATGCTCGCCTTGTAGAAGGAGGGGCAGAGGATTGCGGCATGCGCGACCTCGCCGCAATTGCCGCAGCCCACGCAGCTGTTGTCGATATGCGTCACCGGGTGCTGGCGCAGCGGATCGGGGTTGGGCTGGATGCTCAGCGACGGACAGCCGGAGAGGCGGATGCAGGCATGGTCCCCGGTGCAGGTGTCGGGATCGACGCCGAACCGCTCGCGCACCACGCGCTGGCCTTCCTTCGCCGCCTTGGCGAGCAAAGGCTTGATCCGGCGCTGCTTGTTCAACATGCATTCGGATTGCGCGACGATCAGCTTCGGTCCCTTTTCGGGCGTGGTCAGCGCCTCGCGCAACGTGTCGCGCATCCGTGCCACGTCATAGGTGCGCGGCAGCGTGCGCGCCCATTTGACGCCGATGCCGCGCGCCGCCTGCTCGATCGGGTGGTTGGTCGCGCGCGTCTCGTTCTGCGCGCGCGAGGAGAGGATGTCCTGCCCGCCGGTCGCGGCCGAATAGCCGTTGTCGACCACGATCGTCACCGTCTCGTCCTGGTTGAACACCGCGTTGCCGAGGCCGGAGGTGAGGCCGTTGTGCCAGAAGCCGCCATCGCCCATCATCGCCACCGCGCGCTTGCCCTCCGGCTTGAACGCGGAGGCCGCCGCCGTGCCGAGGCCATAGCCCATCGTGGTGTTGCCGATGTGGAACGGCGGCAGGATCGAGAACAAATGGCAGCCGATATCGGCCGAGACGTGCAGCTCGCCCAGCTCGCGCTGCACCAGCTTCATCGCCGAGAAGATCGGCCGCTCCGGGCAGCCGGTGCAGAAGCCGGCCGGGCGCGGGGGGACGTTGCCGGCAAGCTCCGGCTCGGGCGGGGTGGGGGGGAGCGGCGCCGCCGGAGCGCGATCGGGAGCCCAGGCTTGCAGGAAGGCGATCACGCCGTCGCGGATCACCTGCCCCGAATATTCGCCCGCGCGCGGCATGACATCCTTGCCGACGATGCGCGTCTGGAGATCGGCCTTGCGGATCAGCGTGTTAAGTTCGTGCTCGATGAACTCGGGCTGCCCCTCCTCCAGCACCAGCACCGCCTTCTTGCCGGCGCAGAAGGCGCGCACCTCATCCGGGATCAGCGGATAGACGACGTTGAGGCAATAGATCGGCAGCTTCGACGCGGCATAGGCGTCGGACAGGCCTGCCAGCTCCAGCGCGCGGTTGAGCGTGTTGAACAGCCCGCCCTGCACGATGATGCCGATCTCGTCGCGCTCGGGGCCGAACCATTCGTTGAGGCGGCGCTCGGCGATGAACTTCAGCGCGGCGGGCCAGCGCCGCTCGATCTTCTCGATCTCGTGGAGGAAGTTCGCGGGCGGCAGCACGATGCGATCGAGGTCGCGGCGCGGATTGGCGGCGGCCTGCCCCACCGTCAGCGGCGGGCGCCTGTTGTCCTTCGCGACGAAGCTGCCGGTCATGTGGCAGCTCCGCACGCGCATCTCGATCATCACCGGCGTGTTCGACGCCTCGGACAGCTCGAAGCCCGTCTCCACCATCTCGACGATCGTCGGCAGGTTGGGGCGCGGATCGAGCAGCCACATCTGCGACTTCATCGCGAAGGCATGCGTGCGCTCCTGCATGATCGAGGAGCCTTCGCCATAATCCTCGCCGATGATGACGAGCGCGCCGCCGGTCACGCCGCCAGAGGCGAGGTTCGACAGCGCGTCGGAAGCGACGTTGGTGCCGACCACCGATTTCCACGCCACCGCGCCGCGCAAGGGATAGTTGACCGATGCGGCGAGCATCGCCCCTGCCGCCGCCTCGCTGGCATTGGATTCGAAATGGACGTCAAGCTCGCGCAGCAAGGGATCGGCGTCCGAGAACACGTCCATCAGGTGGCTGATCGGCGAGCCCTGATAGCCGCCGACATAGGCCACGCCCGCCTGCAGCAGCGCCTTGGTGACGGCGAGGATGCCCTCGCCCTCGAACGTCTCGCCCGCGCCGAGGCGGAGCTTCTCGACTTCTTTCTTGAACGAGCGTTCGGCCATCGCGCTTACTCCGCGACGAGCGCGAGGACGCGCAGCGGGCTGCCCGATCCGCCCTCGATCTTGAGCGGGGCGGAGACGATCACCGCGCCGGTCGGCGGAAGCTGATCGAGGTTCTGGAGGCATTGCAGGCCATAGCGGCCCGCGCCGTGGAACAGGGTGTGCGCGGGGTAGGGCGGGTCCATCAGATGCGCCTGCCCGGCGTCGGTGCCGATCGTCTCGACGCCGAAGCCGTGCGCGTCGCGCTCCTCGATCAGGAAGCGGCACGCCTCCGGGTCCGGCCCCGGCGTGTGCGCGCCGTCCTCGCGGCGGTTGGTGTAGGCGTCCACGTCGCGCTTCGACCAGTCGGTGCGGAACAGCACCCAGCTACGCGGCGGGATGCGGCCGTGCTTCGCTTCCCACGCCTCGATCACCTCGCGGGTCAGGATGAAATCGGCGTCCGCCGCGCATTCGGCCGAACAGTCGATCACCACGGCGGGCGCGATGAAATTCTCCGGCGCGATCGCATCGACGGTGTTGGCGGGAAGGTCCTTGCCCGTCACCCAGTGGATCGGCGCGTCGAAATGCGTGCCGGTATGCTCGCCCACGGTGAAATTGTTCCAATACCAGGCGACGCCGCGCTCGTCATAGCGCGAGATCTCCTCGCGGCTGAACGCGGCGGTCTGGCCGAACGGCTCTGGCAGGACGAGGAGCGGCGTGTCTTCCGACAGCATCTGCGTCAGGTCGACGGTGCGGATCGAGCCGTTGGCGACGGCCTGCGCGAACTGGGTGAGCGTGGCGAGCGACATGGTTCCTCTCCTGTCGGCTGTTTCGAGTCGAACATTGCCCGATAAAACGTGCATGTGCAACTAAATTGCCAGCGTTGCGGCAGGCGGGTCGCGGCGATATGCGCAGTGCATGAAAAAACCGCCTGCCGACAGCCGGGGTCTGGGCGATCCGGGCACCACCGCATTTCGCGTCGGCAAATATCCCTTCTTCCTGCTCAACCGGCTGGTGAGCCGCTATAACGGCGTGATCGAGCCGCGATTGCGCGCGATCGGGCTGGATATCCCTTACTGGCGCGTGCTGATGATCCTAGGCGAGGCTTCCCCGCGCGGCGTGCGCGATCTCGCCGATGCGGCGGTGATCCCGCTCTCCACCATGACCCGCATCGTCCAGCGCATGGCGACCGCCGGGCTGGTCGAGGCCGGCCCCAGCGCGGAGGACGCGCGGGTGACGATGGTGAAGCTCACCGCGATGGGCGAGGAGAAGCTGGCCGAGGCGCGTTCCGCGACTTCGCCGGTCTATGCCCGGACGATCAACGGCCTGTCCGCGCGCGATTTCGACCGGCTGGTCGACCTGCTGGAGCGGCTGCACGCCAATCTGGAAGGGGGTGACGGGTAAAGCGCGTCAGCGCACGGCCGCGATCGCTTCGATCTCCACGAGGAAATCGGGGAGGGCGAGCGCCGCCACGCCGAGGAACGTGTTGGGCGCGGGCGTGGCCCCTTCGTAGAAGGCGCCGATCTCCGGCAGGACCACGCCCAGCTTGTCCGGCGTATGATCGACGACATAGGTGCGCAGCCGCACGATATCCGCGGGCGTCGCGCCCGCCGCGGCGAGCACCGCGCGCAGGTTGGCGAGGCCTGCCGCGTCTGCGCGGCGAGGTCGCCCACGCCGACGACGTTGCACCCGGCATCCCACGCCACCTGCCCGGCGAGGTGCAATGTCTTGCCGCCGTCCTGCAAGGTGGCGTGCGAGAAGCCATAGTCCAGGCTGTTGTAAAGGCCCTCGGGATTGATGCGGCTGATGGTCATGGCGGGGAATCCTTTCAGTCGACGATTTCGAGCGGGTTGCCGAACGGGTCCCGCGCATAGAGGTTCTTCCTGCCCGCGAGCGGCCCCTCGGCGATCGCGATGATCTCCATCACCGTGCATCCCCTGGCGCGCAGCCAGGCGGCGGCGGCATCGACATCCGCGACCCGAAGCGCGAGATGATGGCCGCCGATATCGCACACGCGCGGATGCGTGGTGGCGCGGCCCTCCGGCTTGTCATACTGGACGAGCTGGAGGTTGAGGTTGTCGGTGAGCTTCAGCATCGCGAGCGTGAGGCACGCGCCCGGCACGCCGACATGCGCCTCCATCCAGTCGCGCCCGTCGGGCAGCGCGGGGATTTGCGCGCCGTCGAGCGGCCCCATGCGGAACAATGGCTCGGCCCCGAAGGCATCGACATAGAAAGCGACGGCCGCGTCCAGATCGGCGACGGTGAAGGAGACATGGTCCGCCGCGAGGAAGCGGGGGCGGGACAGGTCGGTGACGGCAGATGTCAAGCTGGCCTCCGTTGAAAGGGCGCGGGCGGGAGTGTGTTACGGCTGACCGGCACGCTCAATCCCCGTGGTCGCCGGATATCGTTGCATCGGACGCAACACCCGCGATGTCGCCGATCCGCGCCGGGCGGACCGGGAAACGCGCCGCGAAGCCGGGCACGTCGGCCGGGTCGGCGCCGTCGCGCGCGGCGATCAGGCGAAGCAATGCATGCTCGCAGGAACGGCCCTGGCAAAGCCCCATGCCGATCCGGGTGCCGAGCTTGACCGCGTTGGCGGGCAAGCCTTCCGCGACGGCGGCGGCGACGATGCCCATGCTGACATTCTCGCAGCGGCAGAGCAGGGCCTCGGGCGGCAACGGCTGCGCGAAAGCGGGCGAAGGATCGCCCATCGCGGCGAGCATGGCCGCGAAGCCGCGCTGCCGTATCCGTCGCCGGCGGAGCGACACGGCCTCACGGCGCACGGAGGCGACGGGGGCAAGGCCGGCATCGACGAGGATCGAGAGCGCGGCGAGCCTCCCCTCGGTCAGCGCGCAGGCGGCCCCGCCAACGCCCGCCGCCTCGCCCGCGACGAGGAGGCCGGGAACATCGGTGCGCATGCCGTCGTCGTGGCGCGCCGCCCATCCGCCGGCCGGGGCGGCGTGGACGACGCTCGCCCCCGCGAGGCGCGTGAGGTCCGATTGCGGGACGAAGCCATAGCAGAGGCCGACCGACGCGCAGGCGATCCGCTCCTCCCGGCCGTCCGGCGCGCGCAGCAGCACGCCGCGCGCGCGATCCTCGCCCTCGATCGCGGCGAGCGCCTGCCCGAACCGGATCGCGACGCCGCGACGGCGAAGCCGTATCAGCCCAGCGAGCGCGCCGAGAAGCAGCGGCGCGCTGGCGAGCGCCGCCGCAGGGGCGTGGATCGCGGGGCCGATCATCGCCGCGAGCGGCTGTTCGAACGCCACGCAGGCGACCGTGCCGCCCGCCGCGATCACCTGCTCCGCCACCAGCAGCATCAGCGGGTGGGTTCCGGCGAGCGCCAGCGGCGCGTCGGGCACGAGCTGCTGGCTCTTGAGGAGGGTCTGGACGCCGCCCGCGCTCATCACCCCCGGCAGCGTCCAGCCCGGCCGCGCCATCGGGAGATCGTAGCAGCCGGTCGCCAGCACGACTCGTCCGGCCTCGATGGCGTCATATCCTTGCGGGCCGGCGGTCTGGAGCCGGAAGCCTTCCGCCACGGGCGTCAGGCCGATGACGGAGCGGCCGCCGAGCCAGATCGCGCCGCTCGCCGGAAACGCCGCGAGCGCCGCCCTGGGCGCGCGATAGGCGCTGCCGTCGAGCCAGTCGCGGACGCGAAAGCTCGCTGGCGGCTGGCGCAGGATCTGGCCGCCGGGCTGCTGCTGCTCGTCGATGACGGCGACGGACAGGCCGTGCCCGCCCAGCCGGTTCGCCGCCGCCATCCCGGCGGGGCCGCCGCCCACGATCGCGACATCGAAGCGGCCGCGCTCAGTCATGGCGGGCCTTCCCGGTCGAGACGCGCGATCCGGGCGCGGCGAGGGTCAGGCAGGCGCGGACGCGGCGTGCGCCGCCCTCGTCGCGCAGGGTGACGAAACATTCGCTGCACGTCCCCATATTGCAGAAGGCGCCGCGCTCCCGGCCGTCTGAATCGATGCGCAGGGCAAGCCGGTCCGCCGCCAGCATCGCGGCGAGGATCGTCTCGCCCTCGAAGCAGTCGAGCGGCGTTCCGTCCAGTTCGATCGTGATGCGGGGGCCGCGCTCGACTCCCCGGGCGACGCGGGTGCTCATCCCATGAATCCGTTCAGATGCTCGAACCGCGCGGGGGAGAGGATCGCGGCCGCCTCGCTTCCGGGCGCCGCGCGCCCCAATATCGCGCCCGCGACGATGCGCCCGAAGGTCGGCCCGAGCGTGAAGGCCGATCCCCCGGCCGCGACGTAGAAGCCCGGCAGGCGCGGAACCTCGCCGAGCAGGGGCAATTGATCGGACGTGATCGCGGTGACTCCGGTCCAGTTGCGGATCAGGTTGAGGTCCGCGACCTCCGGCACTACGCGCACGGCCACGCGCAGGTTGGCGGTCAGGGAAGCCTCGATCCGCTCCGGCCGCAGACCCGGATCGAATCGTCCCTGCGCGTCACGCCGCAGCCGCGCGGGCCAGCCGCCGCCGATCAGCACATTGCCGCTGTGCGTCTGCTTCATCGACAGGCGCTGGCCGACATGCTGCACCAGATGCGGCAGGAACGGCGCGCTCCGTTCGGTCGCGTTCATCATCAGCGCCACCGGAAAGAGCGGCAGGTGCAGGTTGGCGAGCATCCCCACCGCCGGCGTCCACGCCCCCGCCGCCGCGAGCACGATGTCGGCCCGCACGATATCGTGCCGCCCGTCGCGGCCAGCGAGGGTAGCGCGGAAGCCGCCATGTGGAAGGCGCTCGAGCGCGGTCAGGCTGGTCTCGGGGCGGAAGTCGGTTCCGGCGGCGGTTGCGGCGCGGACGAAGGCGGGCGTGATGCTGCGCGGATCGGCATGGCCCTCGTCCGCCAGAAAAGCCGCCGCGACGATCGCGGGGGAGAGATAGGGCGCGAGCGCGCGCGCCTCCGCGCCGTCGAGCAGGACGGTGCCCAGCCCGGCCGCTTGCTCCCGCGCGACCTTCCGTTCCAGCAGCGCGACCTCCGCCGCCGTCTCGGCGACCATGAAGCCGCCGTCCTGCCGGACATGGAGGTCCGCGCCGAGCGCTGCCTCCAGCCCGCGCCATTCCTCCACGGCGAGGCGGCTGACCGAGGCGATGGCGGCGGCCTCGTCGGCCAGCCGCTCGCCATGTTCGAGGAAGCGCCGCTCGATCTGGAAATGGAGCGATCCGGCGTTCTGCCCCGATGCGCCGGCATTGGGGTAGCTCCGGTCGATCAGCAGCGTGCGGGCGCCGCCGCGCGCCAGATGCCACGCGGCGGCGCTGCCCACCAGCCCGGAACCGACGATGAGGACATCGGTTGCGGGCATCAGGTCACAGGCGTCCGAGCGAGGCTAATGTGGCGCGGATCGACTCGATATGCTCCGGCGACACGTCGAGCAGCGGCGCGCGGACGAAACCGGCCGGAACGCCCTGCGCGTTGAGGCCCGCCTTCATCACCGCCGGGCCGGAACCGAAGCGGCCGATCAGGTCCGGCGTGTACCATTGTTCGAGGATGGCGCGATCCTTCCGGCCGTTTTCACGCGCGCCCTCGATATCACCGGCCCACAGGCGATTGTAGAAGTCCGCATGCACGCGGCCCAGCACCGCGCCCGCGCCCATCGTCCCGTCGCCGCCGCGCGCTTCGAGCAGCGCGAGGCCGTGCTCGTCCATCGAATGGCCGAAGATACGCACCTTGTCGCGCAGTGCGAAGAACGTCGCCACGAAGCGATCGAGGCGGGGCGTCGATTGTTTGATCGCCACGACATTGGGAATGTCCGCCAGCCGTGTCAGCAGGTCGAGCGGCATGTCGATGCCGGTGCCCGGCGGCCAGTTGTAGATGCACACCGGCAGCGGCGAGCCGGCGGCGATCGTCTGGTAGAAGGCGAGGATCTCGTCGTCATCGGGCCGCACATAGGGCGGCGGCGTGACGAGGATGCCGTCGAACCCCGCCGCATTCGCCACCTCCGCATAGCGCAGCACCTCGGCCGCGGTGAAGGCGCTGCACCCCGCGATCAGCGGCATCTTCCGGCCGAGCTGGCCGCCCGCCGCCCGCAGGACCGCGATGCGCTCATCGGGCGAGAGGCTGGTCCATTCCCCGGTCGTGCCGAGGATGATGAGGCCGTGCATGCCCTCGGCCTCCAGCCACTCCAGCAGCCCGCCGAACCCCTTGAGGTCCAGCGCGCCGTCCTTCGCGAAATTGGTCGTGATAGCCGGCAGATACCCCTTCCAGCCGACAATGGACCTCTTATCCAACTTCCTGTTCCTTTCCTGATCCCGCGTGGATGTCCACAAGCCCGGGGCTGGCACGGCGTCCGGCCCTGATCCGTCGATCCGTTCCACGTTCAGGGATGTCCTGCGGTGGCGTCGATCGTGGTGGCGACGGGAAGGTCGGCCGACGACGCGCCGATCTCCACCCGGTAGCGGCCGGGAACGGCGCGCCACGCGTGAGCGCCCTCGTCCCAGATGGTGAAAGCGGAAGGAGGGAGGGTGAAGCGGACCGTCCGCGTCTCGCCGGGCGCAAGGTCGAGCCGGTCGAACGCCTTGAGCTGGCGCGGCGGCTCGCCCGCTTGCGCGGGAAAGCTCAGGTACAATTGCGGCACGCTGACACCGCGCCGCGATCCGGTGTTGCGCACGCGCGCCTGCACCGCCCAGCCGCCATCGGGGAGGCGCGCGGCCGTCGCGTCGGAGAAGGAGAAAGTGGTGTAGGAAAGACCGAAGCCGAACGGATAGAGCGGGCGGATGCCGTGGCCGGCATACCAGCGATAGCCGACCTCCAGCCCCTCGTCATAACGCACGACGGTCCCCTCGCCGCGATAGAGCGCGGGCGAGGCGGCTGGCATCTGCGTCTCGCTGGCCGGGAAAGTGACCGGCAGCCTGCCCGAAGGCTCGCCGTCGCCGAACAGGATCGAGGCCAATGCGGGCGCGGCCTGCTCGCCGGCATACCATCCGGCGAGGATGGCGCCGACCCGATCCTTCCACGGCATCAGCACCGGGCCGGCGGTATGCAGCACGACGATGGTGCGGGGATTGGCCGCCGCGACCGCCGCGATCAGCGCATCCTGGTCGCCGGGCAGCGACAGGCTGGTGCGGTCCGCGCCCTCGGAGACCATGTCGGACGCGAAGACGATCGCCACCTCGCTGGCGCGGGCGGCGGCGACGGCACGTTCGATCAGCGCCGGATCGGGTACCTGCCAGCCGAGGCGCAGCTCCGCCGGGGAGATGGTCGATGCCCGGCTATAGTCTAGCCGGATCGGAACGGCCTTGCCCGCCGTCAGGGCGATCGTGCCCTGGAAGGTGGAGCGGAAGTTCTGCTTTGGGGCATAGACGACCCGCTTGCCGTCGATCAGCAGCGCGATCTCGCCGCCGCCGGTGACGGAGAAGCGATAGACGCCCGTGCGCGGCGGCGTGAGCACGCCTTCCCAGCGCGCCGACCAGAGCGGCGGCAGGCTGGCGGGATGCACGTCGCCGGCGTCCGGCACGGCGGCGTCGCGGACGAGCGCGGGTGCGCCCGACCAGTCGCCGTTGGCGAAGAAGCTGGCGCGCAGCCCCGGCCGTCCATCCGGCGCGCGCACCGCCGCGTCGGGCATCGCCGGTAGCGCGCCGGTCCCGAGCGTGCCGGGCGCATAGGTGACGGTGACGCCCCTGCCGGCCCGGGCGCGGATCGCGTCGAGCGGCGTGGGGATATCGATCCCCTCGCTCCTGACGAAGCCGCCATAGCGCTCCGTCGTCTGGACATGGGGGCCGGCATCGTCGCCGATCACCGCGATCGAGCGGACCGGGGCGGCGAGCGGGAGGATGCCGCGCTCGTTGCGCAGCAGCACGGTGCCCTCGGCGGCGATGCGCCGGGCGAGCGCGGTGTGCGCGGCGCTGCGGATATCGGCATCGGCGTTGCCGGCCACCGGATGGTCGAGCAATCCGAGCCGCACCATCGGCTCCACCACGTGAAGCGCCATCGCGTCGATCGTGGCGGGGGAAACCTTCCCCTTCGCCACCGCGTCCTTCAGCGGCGCGCCATAGAAGTCGGCAAAGCCGAACGGGCTGGCTCCGCCGGGCATCGAGATGTCCAGCCCCGCATCGGCGGCGGCGATCGTGCTGCGATGGGCGAAATACCAGTCGGCGACGACGAACCCGTCGAAGCCCCATTCGCGGCGCGGCACGCCGAGCGTCAGCGGGTTCTCGCAGGCATAGAGGCCGTTGACCCGGTTATAGGCGCACATCAGGCTGCCCGCGCGCGCCTGCTCGACGACGGCGCGGAAGGCGGGGAAATAGATTTCGCGCAATGCCCGCTCCGGCACGATCACGTCGATCGCCTCGTAACCGGGCGCATCACCCAGCCGCAGCCATTCCTGATTGTTGGCGACGAAATGCTTGGGCGTGGCGATGACGTGGTTGGACTGGATGCCCTCGACGATCGGCACCGCCAGCGCGGCGGTGAGCAGCGGGTCCTCGCTCAGCGTCTCGGCGATGCGGCCCCATAGCGGGGTGCGGATGATGTTGATCGTGGGCGCCAGCACGACATTGCGGCCCTTGCCGGCATGTTCCGCGCCCATCGCGGCGCCGAAGGCATAGGCGAGGCCGGCGTCCCAGCTTGCCGCGAGCGCGATCGGCGCGGGGAACTGGGTGACGCCCGCCATGCCGTTGCCGACCCCCGCCGGCCCGTCGCCCATGCAGAGCGCGGGCAGGCCGAGCCGGGGCACGCCGCCGATATGGCCGACGCAGGCGTTGGTGCCGGTGCCGTTCCCGTCGAGCGCGATGTCCCCGTCGAACAGGCGCAGCTTCTCGTCGAGGCTCATCGACGAGACGATGGCGGCGGCGCGATCGGCGCTGTGGTCCGCCGCGCCCGCCGTCGCCGCGCCCGGCAGCGACAATGCGCCGACGGTGGCGAGAAGGCGACGGCGGGTCCGGGGATCGAACATGGGCATGATGTTACGAAGCGCGCCGACGGGGGAAAAGAGCGGAAAACCCTGCCGGCGCCACGATCAGAACTTCACCATCGCGGACAGCATCACGGTGCGCGGGCGGTTGATGTAATAGCCGTCCGGGTAAACGCCGGGAACGATGTTGTTGTAGTTGATGACCGTGTGATCGTCGAACAGGTTGTTGACGACCAGGTTGACCGACCACGGCTGCTTGTCGATTCCCACGTGGAGATTGACCAGCTCATAGGCCTGAAGCTTGAAATAATTGCTGATCGTGCTGTTGAACTCGGTCGCCGAGCTTCCCTGATAGCTGAAATCGCCGCCCACGCTGCCGTTCACGCCGAGCGCGGGAATGGGGAAGCTGTAGGTCGCGCCCGCCGACGCAGTCCACTTCGGCACATAGGGAATGCGATCGCCCTTCAGGCCGGTCGCGGGATCGGGGTTGTCGCGATCGAGCTTCGCCAGGCTGTAATTGCCGCTCAGGTTGATCTGAAGCCCGTGGATCGGGTGATAGTCGATCGTGACCTCGGCGCCCTTCACCGAAGCCTTGCCGCCGTTGCCGGTATAGGGGAACGAAAGCCCGGTGGATTGCTCCAGCGCCAGGTTCGATGTCTGGATGTCGGACCAGTCGATGTAATAGAGCGCGGTGTCGAAGAACAGCTTGCGGTCGAGCAGGCTGGTCTTGATGCCCCATTCGTAGTTCCACAGCGAATCCGATCCGAAGCCGACCGGGATGGTGACGTGCGCGATCTCCGCCGCGGTCGTGTCGTTCGTGCCGCCGGGGCGATATCCCTGCGCGACCTGGATATAGGTGTTGACCTGATCGCTGAACTTGTAGGCGAGGTTGAACCGGCCGATCACGCCATGCTCGCTGCTGCGGAACACGTCGCCGAGACCGGAGCCGGGCCCGCCGCCGAAGCCGACGAGAGCGTCCGCCTGCTGGTTCAGGTCGAACCAGAACACGCGCGCGCCGGCGGTGCCGGTGAGGCGCGGGGTGAATTGATAGCTGAGCTCGCCGAACAGCGCGCGCTCGTGGACGAAGGTGTTGACGGTGCGGTCGAGGAACATCCGGGAATCCGCATCGGGGTAGCCCTGCGCGTTGACGGTCGGCCACGCGCTTTCGAAATACCGCCCCTCGTTGGAGAGGAAACCGCCGGCGAGGATCTGCAGCGGGCCGTCGAACGAGGAGGCGAAGCGCACCTCGGCGCTGTCCACGCGGCGATGCTTGGGCTGGTTCAGCACGCTGGCGCCGTCGGTCTTGTAATCGGTGGCGACGCCGAAAGCCACGGCCGCCAGCGAGGCGTCGCGCACGAAGTCCGTATCGCGGACGAAGCGCGATCCGGTTGCCGTGAACGTGCCGTAGGGCTGCTTCCAGGTCAGCGTCGCGTTGTAGATCTGGCTCTTGTCGGAATAAGGCGCGCGGGCATAATCGGCCTGCGAATATTTCGGCAGCGGCTGGCCGTCGTAATCATAGGCGTTGTAGAAGCTTTTCGCGTCCTGATGGACGTTCTGGTACATCGCCATGCCGTCGAGCGTCAGGTCGTCGGTGATCTTCCAGCGCGCCTCGATGCGGGCGGCGGTGTCCTTCTCGTTGTTCGCGCCCTTCTCGAAGCGATTGTCGATCCAGCCCGGCAGATCGGCGTAATAGCCCGACACGCGGATCGCGAACTTGTCCCTGACGACCGGCAGGTTGATCGCGCCGTCGGTCTGGAAGCCGATCGAGGCGCCGTCCGTCGCGCGCAGCGAGGACTGGACATAGCCGCCGACCTCGTCGAGCTTCGGCTTGGCGGTGATGTAGCGGATCGTGCCGGCCAGCGCGCTCGAGCCGAAGGTGGTGCCCTGCGGGCCCTTCAGCACCTCGACGCGATCGATGTCGAACATCTTGATGTCGGGCGCCTGGCCGCTGCCGTCCTGCGAATTCTCGCCGGTGATGACGACTTCGTCGAGATACATGCCGACAGTGCCGGCGCCGCTCGAATTGATGCCGCGGATCACGTAGCGCTTGTCGCCGGGGCCTTCATCCTGCGCCGAGAGGCCGGCGATGCTGTGGAAATAATCGGAGAAGTCGGTGACGCCCTTGCTCTTCAGGTCGGCGCCGGAGAGCGCCTGCACGGCGAGCGGCGTATCCTGCACGGTGGAGGCCACGCGCTTGGAGGCGGTGATCACGATGTCGCCGCCGGTCGTCGTCGTGGCGGCTCCGGCGTCCTGGGCGAAGGCCGCGGGTGCGGACAATGGAATGGCGATCAAGGCCGCGACCGCGGCGGAAGTCTTCAGAACGGGCATGGAAATCTTGGTCATGTCCCACCTTTCGGGAAAAAGTCCGGCTATTCGCCCCTGCGGTTTCGCTCGCCTGTATCCGGGAGCTGTCGTCAGCATCCGCCACACGATCCGTTCTGGCAATGTCACCGAAACGTCATTATCGTTGCGCCCAGTGCAAAGGTTCGGAGGCGCCATGCTCGAAATCGGCCTGTCCTATCTCCATGAGGCGGCGAGCCTTGGTTCCATGCGGCTGGCGAGCGACAGGCTGGGAGTCGCGGTGTCCACGATCAGCCGGCAGATTGCGCAGCTCGAGCGGGATTTCGGCCTGCCGCTGTTCGAGCGCGGCCGCCGGACGATCCAGCTCACGGCGGCGGGGCAGATCGCGGTGGAATTCCACCGCTCCCGCGTCGCCGACCTCGAGGCGTTGTTCAACCGCTTGCGGGAATTGCAGGATTCGCGCGTCGGCGAGGTGACGCTGGCGGTGGGGGAAGGGTTCCTCGGCAAGGTCTTCAGCGAGGCGATCGGTGAGTTCCAGCGCCAATATCCCGGCGTGATCGTCACCTTGCTGACCGGCAGTTCCTCCGACGTGATGGAACTGGTGGCGGAGGACGCGGCGCATATCGGGCTGGCGTTCAACCCGGAAATCCACCCGCGCGTGCGGTCGCGCGCTTCGGTGAGCCAGCCGCTGATGCTGATCTGCTCGCCGGATCATCCGGCGGCGCGGGAGCGGGAGATCAGCTTCGCCGACCTGTCGCGCTACCAGCTCGGCCTGCCGCCGCGCGGTTATCGCATCCGCGAGGCGCTGGAGGAGGCGCTGTCGCGCGAGCATGTCCGGCTCCAGATCCAGCTCGTCTCGGCCTCGATCCAGGGCTTGCGCGGCGCGGCGCATTACGGGGGGCTGCCGACGCTGCTGCCGCCGATCGCGCTGCTGTCCGATCTGGAGGATGAGGAACTGGTGGCGCTGCCGATTCGCGGCCAACTCACCGACACCCGGATCGAGCTCATCCATCGGCTCGGGCGACGCCTCGACGGCGCGCCGGGACGGCTGCTCGCCCTGCTCGACGCCAAGGTGCGAAGCTGGGGCGTCGTCGCGAATTAAGGCTGGACCCTCAGCGCGGCGGCAGCGGCGTCGATCCCGGATCGCCGAACATCCACGCGAGCAGGGTCCGGTTGTGGAAATTGCCGGGCCGGACATGATCGAGCGCGGTGTAGAAATGGTCGAAGCCGGGGAAGACGTGCGTCTCGACCCGCCCCGGCGCGTCCCGAAGCGCGAGTACGAACGGCAGGCTCTGGAGCAGCATCGTGCTGCTGTCCTTCTCGCCCCAGGACACGAAGAACGGAACCTCGTTGCCGTCCGTCCAGCATATCGGGGACGCCTGCCCGGCCTGATCCACATCCGCCAGCAGGGCGTCGACCGGCGCCTTGTCGGCGGGCGCGCCGTAAGGCGGGGCGGGCCGCAGGTCATAGACGCCGCAATAAGGGAAGCAGGCCTTCACCACGTCGCGCGGCAGGTCGTAGGCGGGATAGAGGTCGCGCCGCAGCGCGAGCAGCGCGGCGAGGTGGCCGCCGGCGGAATGGCCGCCGACGAACAGCCGCGCGGGATCGCCGCCGTAGCGAGCGATGTTGGCGTGGACCCAGGCGAGCGCCGCGAAGCAATCCTCGATCTGGGCTGGATATTTCGCCACGTCGCTCAGCCGGTATTCGATGCTGACGAAGATCGCGCCGGCCGCGACGACGGGGATCGCGCCGAAGCCCATCCACTCCTTGTAGCCGTTCATCCAATAGCCGCCGTGGATATCGATATAGACCGGACGGCCGCCGCCCTCTTCCTGCGGCAGGAAGATATCCAGCCGGTGCGCGTCCTCCGGCCCGTATGCGATATCGAGCTCGCACCGCGTGGTCGCGACGGCCAGCTTCGACAGGCCCAGCGCGGCGGCCGCATAGCTTTCCGGCACGGGCGACATCGGGGTCTGGGACGGCAGATCGCGATAACGGGGCATGGCCGGCTCCTGAATGTCGATACAACCTGAGTGGAGTGTGCCTTACGGCGCGTTCCGCAAGAGCGGAAGCGGCGGGGCCGATCGTTGTCGCCGACGGAACGCAATCGCCCTTCCGGCGCATCGGAGAAGGGCTAGTCTGGCGCCCTTCCACTCGCGGAGCACGCCTTTTGACGTCCCCCCGTTCCTCTGTTTCCGCCTCCGTCCCGGGCATCGCTCGTGGTGAAACGGCGGTGCCGCTCTCCGGCCTCGCGCTCCTACTCGCGATCCTGACCGTGGCGATCGAGGGCTACGACCTGTCGATCTTCGCGCTGTTTTCCGTCGCGGTGGCGCACAGCTTCTTCCCGACCGGCGATCCGACCGGTTCGCTGCTGCTCGCGGTGGGGACGCTGGGCGTCGGCTATTGCGCGCGGCCGGTGGGCGGCATCCTCGTCGGCGCCTTCGCGGACCGGGCCGGACGCAGCGCGGCGATGACGCTGACGGTGTTGCTGATGGCGGGCAGCACCGGCGTGATCGGGCTGATACCGGGATATGACAGGATCGGCCTTGCCGCGCCCATCCTCGTGCTGGTCGCCCGGCTGGTGCAGGGCGTTTCCGCTGGCGGCGCCACGCCGAGCAGCCTGTCCTATCTGGTCGAGGCGGCTCCGCCGGGGCGGCGGGGCTATTACAGCGCCTATCAGCAGACAGCGCAGGTCGCGGCGCTGCTGTTCGCGAGCGGGGTGGGGGCGGCGACGGCGTGGCTGCTCACGCCCGAGGCGCTCGCCGCCTGGGGATGGCGCATCCCGTTCCTGCTGGCGCTGCTGACGGGGCCGTTCGGCCTGCTTCTCCGCCACAGCCTGCCCGAGCCGGAGGGTTTCGCGGAATCCGCGCCGGCGGCGACCGCGCGGCTCGGCGCGGACGTGCTGCGCGCGTGGCGCCATCTGATCGCGGGGATCGGCCTGTGCTGCCTGCTCAGCGCCACCACCTTCGTGCTGCTCTTCTACCTGCCGACCTATGCGCAGACCAGGATCGGCCTTTCGTCGGGCGATGCCTTCCTCGCCAGCGCCGCGTCCACCGCGCTGCTCGCTCCGGTCTGCCTCGTCGCGGGCGCGCTGAGCGATCGCATCGGGCGGCGGCCGGTGATGATCGCGGCGGCGATGGCGCTGCTCGTGCTGACCTATCCGCTGATCGGGTTCGCGCACGGCCATGCGACGCTGGCGGCGGTGACGCTGGCGCAATGCGCGCTGTCGGTGCTGATCGGCTGCTACACCGGGGTGTGCAACGTCGCGCTGGCGGAACTCTTCCCGGCCCGCGAGCGCGCCACCTGCATCGCCATCTCGTTCAACTTCGCGATCGTGGTGTTCGGCGCCTTCGGGCCGTTCGCGGTGACGTGGCTGATGCGGGCGACGGGCGACCCGCTCGCCATCTCCTATTACGTCTGCGGCGCGGCAGTGGTCAGCCTCGTCACGATGATCGCGCCGGGCGGGCGGGCCAGGCCGCCGCTTCTTCCGCGGCAGGCCGATACGGCATGAGCGCGCTGACGAGGATCGCCGTGCAGAGATTGACGATCAGCGCCGCGAGGCCCGGCTCCCATCCGGGCAGCGTCTCATGGACCCAGCCCGCGAGCAGCGGCAGGAACAGCACGAGATAGCCCATCGTCATCCCGGCGATCACGCCGACGGCATTCGCCCTGCGCCATGTCAGCGCGAGGAACGCGCCGGGCGCCAGCATCCCGATCGCGGCGTAGGCGGACAGGCCGATCTTCACGATCGACTGGCCCGCCCCGAGCGTCAGATAGACCGCGATCGCCGCGAAGCCGAGCATCGAGAGCCGCGACAGGGTGAGCGTCCTGTCCGGTCCCAGATCGCCGGTCAGCGGCGTGATGACGTTGCGCGCGAAGATCGTGCCGGAGGTCATCAGCAGCACCGATCCCGGCACCAGCGCCAGCAGCGAGGCGGTGCCCGCCAGCAGGCCGACCAGCCAGGCGGGATAATGCTGCGTGACGAAGATGAGCAGCACGGCGTTGCTGTCGCTCCCCGCCGGGATGCCGCCCGACAGCAGCACCGCGAAGCCGAGCAGGATGATGAAGAAATAGGACAGTGAATAGAGCGGCTGCCAGATCGCGTTCTGCCGCAGCGCCCGGGGGCTGGCGGCGGCGTAGCTCAGCTGGAACATGTGCGGGAAGAACCAGGTGCTGAACGCGACGTTGAGCGCCGAGGTGACGAACCATGTGGTCGAAAGCCCCGCGCCGGGCTGCAGGCCGGGGAAGCTGCCGATGCCGGGATGGAGCGCCTGCACCCGCGCGAACACGTCGAGGATCGAGCCGGCGCCGACCTTGCGCGCCACCGTGGCGCTCAGCAGGACGATCAGCGCGATCATCAGCACGTCCTTCACCCCGGCCGCGAAGGCGGCGGAGCGCAGGCCCGCGAGGAAGACGAAGGCGAGCATCAGCACCGCCGCCGCGACGATGCTCAGGTTGTGGCTTACCACCGGGCCGACGGTGAGCTGCACCACGAGGCCCAGCGCCGTGAGCTGCACCTGCACATAGACGACCAGCGCGAACAGCCCGGCCAGCGCGACCACCACGCCGAGCAAGGGCGAGCGGTAATGCTGCGCGAAGAAATCCGCCTGGGTGAGCAGGCGGTGCCGCCGCCCGGCCTCCCACACGCGCGGCATCAGCCAATAGGCGATGACCGACGCCAGCGAGACCGAGGTGAAGGACAGATAGGCCGGCGCGCCATAGGCCCAGGCGAAGCCCGAGATGCCGAGCACCGCGAAGGTGGTGTAGATTTCCCCGGCGTTGATGAACCAGAAGATCAGCAGGCCGAGCCTGCGCCCGCCGATCGCCCATTCCTCGACATCATGCCCGGCGGTCTGCTTCCGGCCGTAGAAGATCGCGCCCGCCACCGTGGCGGCGAGCACGAGGCAAGCGATCATCGCGATCATCGCGGTGCTTCCCCGGAGCCGGGGTTCCGCCGTTCGTCGATACGGAAGACGATCGCGATCGCGGCGGAGGAGACGAGGATGCCAAGCATCTGCCAGACCATCGGGAAGGGCAGCCCCGCCACGTTCCAGCGCACGCCGTTCACCGCCGGCGCCAGCACCAATTGCCACACGAAGGGCAGCAGCAACAGCAGGCGATGCCATCGCCGCCGCGCGGGCCGTGCGACAGTCTCGTTTCGGTCGGAAGCCATAGGGCGTCTCTGCTCTTCCTGTTTCGGGTTCCCGGCCCGGCCGCCGGGCGTTGTGCGCGGTTAGGGCGATGCGCACAATGCGCGTTTGGTGGCCGGATCGTTGCGTGAACTGCAACGGTCGCGCCTGATGGATGAGCCGATGCGATCCACTTCCTCCTTGCCTTTTGGCGCGATCTCGCAATGCAGGGGCGATGAAACGGGAATCGGGACGCGAGGGCGAAGGAGAAAGCGGCGCCGCCGGCGGGTCGCTCGATCTGCGCGTATGGGTCCGCCTGCTCGGCTGCGCGCGGATCATCGAGAAGCAGCTTCGTCGCAATTTCCAGGAGCAGTTCGATACCACGCTGCCGCGCTTCGACGTGATGGCGGCGCTCGATCGCGTCGCCGACGGGCTGACGATGGGGGCGTTGTCGCGCGCTTTGCTGGTGTCGAACGGCAACGTCACCTCGATCGTGCGCCAGTTGCAGGAGCAGGGCCTCGTCGTGGGCCACCCCGATCCGGAGGACCGGCGCTCCGCGATCGTCGCGCTCACGCCCGCGGGCAAGACCTATTTCAAGACGCTGGCCGACGCGCATCATCAATGGGTGCGCGAGGCGCTCCGCGATTTCCCGCCCGAGCGGCAGGAAGAGATGCTGGCCTTGCTGGGCGACCTGCGCCGATCCCTTTCGCGAAGGGCATGAGATGAGCTTCGAGACGCAGGCGCTGGTGCGGTTCGCGCATGTCGATCCGGCGGGGATCGTCTTCTACCCGCGCTATTTCGAGATGCTGAACGGCGCGGTGGAGGACTGGTTCGCTGAGGCGCTGGGCGTCGATTTCCGCACGATGCATGTGGATCGCCGACTCGGCACGCCGACGGTGAAGCTCGATGTGTCCTTCGCCGCGCCGAGCCGGCTGGGCGACCGGCTGACCATCGCCATCACGCCGCGCGCGGTGGGGCGGAGCAGTTGCACCATCGATGTCGTCTTCTCCTGCGATGGGAGCGAGCGCCTGCGCGCGATCGTCGTGCTGGTGTGCATGGACCTCGACACGCATCGCGCGGCCCCCTGGCCGGATGCGATCCGCGCGGCGATGACGGCGGACCTCGCCATAGCCTCCTGATCCTTCTGCATGGCGGCAATATATTTTAAGCTTGAAATATCTTCACCGCCCCTGTAGGAGGCATGCATTCGGGAATGAGGATGCGCGGATGAAAGTGGCATGCGTGGGTGGCGGCCCGGCCGGGCTGTATTTCGCGATCTCGATGAAGCTGCGCGATCCGTCGCACGACATCACCGTGTTCGAGCGCAACCGGCCCGGCGAC
>JASGGR010000032.1:0-23086 GCA_047602705.1 Sphingomonas bacterium
GATCAGGGCAAGCGCCTCGTCGCCCGCAGCGATGCCGAGGCCGCCGCCGTCCGGCTGGCCGGCCCGTCGGGCGCGCTGATCGGCGGGGCGGCGATTGCGAGCCGGGAGGACGGGCCGCTCCTGATCGATGTCACTGCTTTCGGTCACGACGGCCCCTATGCCGCGTGGCGGGCGCCGGCGGTGCTCGTCCAGGCATTGTCGGGAACGTGCCACGGATTCGGCGAGCGGAACGGCGCGCCACAGCTTCCGCAAGGGCACCAGACCGATATCATGACCGGCGCGACCGCGTTCATCGCTGCGGCCGGGGCGCTGTTCGGGCGCGGGCGCGGCTATTCCACCGGCCGGGTGGAGATCACGGAGTTCGAAAGCGCCCTGTGCGTGGGCGAGGTCTCCGCGATCGATCCGGCGGGGCGCGGCAGCGAGCGGACGCGTCTGGGCGTCAACCGCTTCGTGCCCAGCTACCCCTGCTCGATCTACCGCAGCTCGGATGGCTGGATCGGCGTGACCGCCCTCACGCCCGCCCAATGGGTCGCGCTGTGCGAGGCGGTGGGCCGGCCCGATCTGGGCGCCGTTGCGCGCTTCGGCGCGACGCTGGAGCGGCTGAAGCATGCCGACGAGATCGACGCGGCCCTGCGCGGCCCGCTGGCGCTGCGGACCACCGCCGAATGGGTGGCGATCGGCATGGAGCGCCGCATTCCCCTGTCGCCCGTGCTGGATCATGCGGCATTGATGGAAGACCCGATGTGGCGGGAAAGAGGGAGTTTCACGCCCGTCGAGCCGGGGCTGCGCGGGCCGGGCCTGCCGTTCAGGATCACGCCGCAGGACGGGCGCGGACGCCCGATCGCGCAGCTTCCCCCGGTCGCGGCCGGGCCGCTCGCGGGCGTGCGCGTCGTGGATTTCACGATGGGCTGGGCCGGGCCGCTCGCCAGCCGGCATCTGGCCGATCTGGGCGCCGATGTCGTCAAGATCGAATCCGAAGCCTATCCGGACTGGTGGCGCGGCTGGGAAAAGGCCGCCGTCAGCGATCCGCCCGCGCATGAGATCAAGCTGCCTTTCATGGCGGTCAATCGCAACAAGCGCGGCATCGCGCTGGACCTGCGCGACCCCCGCGACCTCGAACAGGCGCGCGAGCTGGTTCGGGGCGCCGATGTGGTGATCGACAATTACGCGGCCGGAACGCTGGAGAAGCTCGGTCTGGGCGTCGCGGAGCTTCACGCGCTGCGCCCCGGCCTCATCAGCATCGCGATGAGCGCCTTTGGCGCGACCGGGCCGCTGAGCGGCATCCGCGGCTATGGATCGACGGTCGAGCAGGCGTCCGGCCTGCCCTTCGCCAACGGGCGCGAGGATTGGCCGCCGACGATGCAGCATGTCGCCTGGGGCGATCCGATCGCCGGGCTTTTCGGCGCGGTCGCGGCGCTCGCCGCGATCAACGGGCAGGCGCAGGCCGGAGGCGTCGCGATCGACCTGTCGCAGGTCGAAAGCCTCTTCCAGGTCGGGGCGGACGCATTCGTCGCCACGCAGGTGAACCGGGCGCCCGTGCCCCGGCTCGGCTCCCGCCGTGCGGTCTACGCCCCCTGCGGCGCCTTTCCCGCCGGCGGCGAGGACGAGTGGATCGCGATCGCCGTCCAGGGAGCAGACGAATGGCACGCCCTGTGCCATGTCCTCGGCCGCGACGATCTCGCCCGGAACAGCAACCTCGACCGACTGGAGGGACGCAACGCCGCCGCCGCGGAGATAGAGGCGGCCATCTCCGCATGGACCAGATCGCGCAGCCGCGAGCAGGCGGCCGCCCTCCTGCAAGGCGCGGGGGTGAGCGCGGTGCCGCTCAACCGTATCCGCGACCTGCTCGACGACCCCCAATTATCGGCGCGCGGCGTGTGGCGCCACGCCGACCGCCGCTACATCGGCCGCTACGTTCAGGCATCGGCGCCATACCGGCTGGACGGAACACGCCCCGATCTCAGAAGGCTTCCGCCCACCCTGGGAGAGCAGACAGCGGAGGTGCTGGACGAGATCGCCCGCCTCCGGACAGGCGGAACGAGACAGGCCGGATAACGGGGAAGTTGCTGCGAACTGGCGTCCCCGAGAGAATGACGATTACAGAGCCAGCGAAGCGTAAGCGCTGCCTCTTCGCTCGATCATCACGTCATGGGACGCCGGCGCCCGCTGCGAGACTTGCTCGTACCAATCGTCGATCCAGCCAGCCAATTTGCGCAGCGAGCCAGGGTGATGGTGGTTGGAATCGATCATCTCGTCCGGCGAGCAGACCTCCGCCACCTCCAGCAGCGTAAGGGCTTCGCAATGTAGCGCCACCTCCCGCCAGATCGCGTTGAACTGGCGGATTCGCTCCCGGGTCTGCCCCTCGCAGCGACCATAATGCGAAGGCGGCGAATCCTCCGGCGAGAGAATGATGAGCGCCCGGATTCCCCTCGCCTCCAGAAAGGCGCACATCCGCTCCACCAACAGGCGATAGATCGGGCCATCAAGCCAGCGGCCGTTATCCGGCCAGCGGACGTCCAGATAGTCGATGCCCGGACCATAAACCAAACAGGCCGGGAAATCCTGGCCCGCATAGTCATTGTCGAGGAACATCCTCAGGCGGAACACGCGGGGCGCGTTGTCGAAGTCGATCCGCGCGCGCCAGCGGCTGTAATGCGCCAGACCGCCCGATTGGCAATCGCACATGATCCGCAGATCGGCGGCTTCCAGATTCGGCACATGGCGCGCGACCAGCGCGCCGCGCACTCCGGCATCGTCGTAAGACTGGTCGGAGATCCAGTCGGGGACGGCGCGGCTGAACCTCCCCTCCAGATCCGACAGGTCCAGCAGGGCAAACAGCTCCGGATAGCTCCTCCGCACCGTGTCCAGCGCATATTGCTCGAGACCCATGTGCATGGCGCGACAGGAAAAGGTGAAGTGCCTGAAACGCAGATTCCTGCGATCAACCATGACGAAGCCGACCAGGCCATAATCGCCATAGCGATCCCATGCGAATATCGACCAGCAATAATAGGAGATTATGTCGACGATATCCCGCTCAAGCTCCTCCTCCGTTACGCGCGAGCAGGTATAATTGAGCTGGTTGGAGCGGTTTATCAGCTCGGCGATCCGCCCGGCGAAGTCGAGATTCGCGGACATCGATGGCGCGCAGGCCTTGATATCGCAGGAATGCAGGAAATCCTCGTTCGAGACCGTCGCAAGCCCGGCGCGATCGCGCTTCTTCCGTTCCAGCATCCGATATTCGGGCAACCGGCTGCGCGTGCCCGTCTGGCGTTCGAGCAGGGCGGCAAGCCGCGCATCGCTGTCCGGCCGGGCGCTATCCAGCACATGGATGCCGGGCAGGCAGTAGCTGACTTCGTGCAGGTTGACCGGATTGTCGTCGACGAACAGCACATTGGCCGCGCGAAGCTGCATGTCCTCGATGATCGCGGCGATCGCTTGAGGCTTGGGTTCGAAAGCGATGCAGGGGAAGACGAATTCGTCCCACAGGCCCAGCTCCTCCAGCTTGGCGCGGGCGATATCGAAGTCATTTTTCGAGCAGATCGAGGACAGGACTCCCCGCCGGTTAAATGCGCGGATCATCTCCCCGCGCTCGGCGAACAGTTCCGGTGTGTCGCCATCGGCCAGCGTGCCGCGCCAGAGCGTATCGTCGAGATCCCAGACGATCAGCTTGATTGCCGCGTCCTCAATCACGCCGCCCCCTTTGATTGAAACAGCCCCTCATGCCCGCTCATTATAGAGGACGGCCGCGCCTCCCATGAGGGCCACCCGCAAATAACCGGCAGCGGACCGGGGAGCGCGGCAAGCCGCCGCACACTTCATGCACAATGGCGAATTGAGGCGTCAGGAGGTTCGCGCGAACCTCAGCCCGATGGCTGCAATTCCGCCTAAGATATTGAAAAATATGGCGTCCCCGAGAGGATTCGAACCTCCGACCTGCGGTTTAGGAAACCGTTGCTCTATCCTGCTGAGCTACGGGGACGCGATGGGATTTGCCCTATAGGCTGGACCGGGGCTGGTCAATCGAGCCGCGCCCCGCCGCTCATGCCGCCGCGATGGAGATCGCCCCGGCATCGGCCGCATCATTCTCCGCCCGCGCGCCCACGGCATCCTCGCGGCCGAACACGCGCGTCGGCACGCCCTGATAGCGCAGGCCCGGCAGCAGATGCTCCTGCTTCATGATGACGCTGTGCGGGCCGACATGCGCGCGCTCGCCGATCATCGCGCCGTAGAGCGGCACCGTCCCGGCGGAGACGGTCGCGCCCGCGCAGATGAACACCTTGTCGGTCTTGAGCACGCGATCCTCGAAAGTATGCGCCTGGAACATCGCGGTGACGGTGGCGCCGTCGCCGATATGGATCATGTCCGGGTCCACCACCTGCGCGAATTGCGGACCGAGCACCGCGCGCCTGCCGATCGTCAGCCCCATCATCCGCAGGTAGACGGGGAGGATGAACGTCCCCTCCAGCCCCTGCAGGATCAGGTTCGCGAACTTCGCCCAGGCGACATAGACGAAATCCCAGCGGCTGCACCAGCAGGACCACAAGGCATGCTGCCCCGGCTTCACGCGCCCGATCAGCAGCCATTTGAGCGCCAACACCGTCGCGCACAGGCCGACGAGCGGCAACAGGGTCGCCGCCGGGATCACCAGCAGCGCATAGGCGGCCGGCGACGCCACCAATGCGCGCATGTCGGTCAGCATCGCGAACCATGCCGCCGTCAGCAGCAGCGGCACGATCGGCAGGGCGAAGCGCAGCACCTCCCAGAACATCCGGTTGGCGTAGCGGATGGCGGAAGGATCGTGGGTGAGGCTGCGGTCCACCTCGATCACCTCGCGCCGGGGGAGATCGAAGCTCGGGTGGCCGAAGCGCGACTGGCCGGTGACGATCTCGCGCGCATCCGCCACCGTCGCGATGCCGATCAGGATATCGTCCGGCAGATGCTCGCCCGCCGGGATCACCGCATGGTTGCCGAGGAAGGTGTTGCGCCCCAGCCGGATCGGCGCGAGCGTGACGGTGCCGTTGCGCGCCTCCCCGCCGCCGAGATAGATGCCGTCGGCGAAGAACGTCTCCGCGCCGATCTCCACCAGCTCGGGCACCACGTCGAGGATCGTGCTGATCTCGCATTTCGCGCCGACGCGCATCCCCGCCAGCCGCAGCCATTTCGACCAGAACAACGTGCCGCTCAGCCACTCCCCGGCGGAGAGCAGCAGCCCGGTCTTCACCCAGACGCGGACATAAGCGAGGCTCCGGCACCCGATCGTGCCGGGGCGGACGCGACCGATCATGCGGGAGAGCAATGCCGTCCAGACGAGCGTCAGCGGCACGCTCGCCACCGTCAGCCCCAGCGCCACCGCCGCGACGCGCGCGTTCAGGCTCGGGTGGTAGATCCAGCGCCACACCTCCTCGAAACCGACCCCGGCGGCGAGGCAGGTGCCCAGCATCAGCAACTCGGCGGGCAAGGCCGCGAGGAAGGCGATCCCGCCTTCCGCCAGCAGCAGCGCGATCGAGTGGAGCAAAGGCGAGAGCTGCCGCGCAGGCCGCTCCGGCGCGGCGGGCGCGGGGCCGGCGGAGGCGGCGGGAACGCCGTCCCACATCTCGCCCGCCGGAATCGCATGGCCCGCGTTGAGCACGGAGAGCGCGGTCAGCACGCTCCCCTCGCCCATCCGGCAATGGCCCTCCACGCCGGAACGGACCCGCATCGTGGCGCCCGCTTCCAGCACGATCGGCGCGATCACGAGGTCGCCGCGATCCAGCTCCACCAGCCCGATGCGCGCATCCTGGCCGAGCGCTGCATAGTCCCCGATCTCCAGCAGATCCCAGCCGCCGCGCCGCAGGTCCACGCCGCGATGGATGTGGACGCCGCGCCCGATCCGCGCGCCCAGCGCCCGCAGCGCCATCTGCTGGAACACCGTCCCCTGCAACAGCGGCCACGGCACCAGCCGCGCCGCCTGGAAGACGATCCAGTGCCGCAGGTAATAGCCGCTCCACACCGGCGCGCGGATCGGCCGGTATCGCCCGATCACGACCCATTTCACCGCCACCGCGAAGGCAATCGAGACGGGCACGTAGATCGCGATCGCCGCGAAGGCGAGCAGGGGGGAAAGCAGCACGAAAGACGCGAACCCCATCCGCCCGAACACCGGCGGCAGCAGGCGGAAGGCGGCGATCCACGAAACCCACGATCCGACCAGCAACTCCCCGCCCAGCCATCCGGTCTGCACGATGTTGGCGAGCACCGGCCGCACCCGCCCTTCGCGCGCGGCGGCGATATCGGCGGCGGTTTCGGCCGTAGCGTCCTCCGGCGCGGCGCGGTTGGCGAGCAGGGCGAGCGCGCGGACGGTGCGGGCGTCGTAGATGTCGCTCACCGTGATCCAGTCGGTGCACCGGTCCTCGCGCAACAGCGTTACCAGCAGCGCGGCGCTGAGCGAATCGCCGCCGAGGTCCTCGAAGAAATCGTCCTCCACCGAAACGCCGCCGGGGCGTTTCAGGATATCGGCATAGCCGGCGGCGAGCAGCCGCTCCATCTCCGTCTCGGGCGGCACATTGTGGCGATCGACAGCCACGACGGCCAGCTCCAGCACCGGCAGCGCCGCGCGGTTGAGCTTGCCGCCGACGCTGACCGGCAGCGCGTCGATCAGCCCGATCCGCCCCGGCACCATATAACGCGGCAGGGTACGCGCGAGTTCGGCGCGCAACGCATCGGCGTCGGGCGGGCCGGCCGGGTCTTCGGCGACGACGAACGCCACGAGGTCCTGATCCTGAAGCCGGCACCCGGCCGCGCGCACGCCCGGCAGGCTGGCGAGACGCATCTCGATCTCGCCAAGCTCGACGCGATAGCCGCGTATCTTCACCTGCGCGTCGATGCGGCCGTGGTAGAAGAAATCCCCTTCCTCGTCGCGATGCACCAGATCGCCGGTGCGATAGAGACGGCCGAGCGCGGGATGATCGACGAACTTCTCGGCGGTCAGCTCCGGCCGGTTGCGATAGCCGCGCGCGACGCCGGCGCCGCCGATGCACAATTCGCCCTGCTGCCCATCGGCCAGCGGCGCGAGATCGTCGTCCAGCACATAGGCCGACATGCCCGGCACCGGGCGGCCGATGGTGATCGCCCCGCCCGCCACGATATCGCCGCGCAGGCAGGTGACGGCGCATTCCGTCGGCCCATAGCCGTTGACCAGCCGCCGCCCCACTGACCACAAATCCGCGATATCGCGCGGCAAGGCCTCGCCGCCGACATAGAGCAGCTTCAGATCAGGCAAGGCCGCCGCCGGATCAGCGCAGCCGCTGCTCCGCAACAGGGTCGGCGGCGGGCAGAACACCGTGGCGCGTTCGTCGCGCAACCAGCGGACGATATCCGGACCGAGCCGCGCGGCATCGTCGTCCATCACCACCAGCGTCGCGCCGGAAGCGAAGGCCAGCCATATCTCCTCGATCGAGGAATCATAGGCGCAGGACGATCCCTGCACCACGCGATCCCCCTCCCCCAGCGGGAATTCCGCGAGATCGCCCGCCACCAGATTGGCGATGTTGCGATGCTCGATCATCACGCCCTTGGGCTTCCCCGTGGTGCCGGAGGTGTAGATCACATAAGCGAGCCGGTCGGGCGCGATCTCCTGCGGCAGTGCGCTTCCGGCAGGCGTTTCGGCAAGCAGCGCCTCCACGTCGAGCAACCGGACGCGATCTCCGCAAACCGGCCCAAGCCGCGCGATCCCGGCGCGATCGGTGAGCACGATGCGCGCATCGGCATCCTCCACGATCTCGCGCATCCGTTCCTCGGGGAAGGAGAGGTCGAGGCAGGTGAACGCCGCCCCCGCCTTCAGCGCGCCGAGCTGCGCGACATAGAGCGCGGATAAGGTGCGCGGCAGGTGGACGGCGACGATCGCCTCCTCTCCCGCCACCAGCGGCGCGAGGTGCAGCGCCAGCCGATCGGATGCGGCGTCCAGCGCGGCATAGCTCAGGCTCTGGCGGTCTGCGCGGTTGCGGCCCGGGGGAATTTCCAGCGCCGTTCGCTGGCCGTGATGCGCGACGCTGGCGCGCAGGAAATCGTGGAGCAGCATCGGGCGGCGCGAATCGATGGACGACATTGCCGCGCCGTATCGCCAACGCGGACGGCGTCAACGTGGCTTTTGTCCAGCCGCTATCGGTGAACGGACGTTTCCTTCCGGCATGTTGTGGAATCGCCGCATTTCCCGGCCGCCGGGCCGCCCGGATTGAACCTTTCCCGTAACGAAGACGTTCCGATCCTCGTTGGAAGGAGAATTTCTCATGCGCATCGGATTCGTCCCCGCCATCTTCGCAGCCGCCATGCTCACGGCCCCGGTCGCCTTCCCGGCGTCGGCGGACGCGCAGCGGCGCGATCATCGCTGGCAAGGCGACCGCAACGGCTGGGATGCCTCGCGCGCCTATCATCCCGGCCGCTACAAGGAGCGTCGCCTCAACCGCAACGACCGCATCTATCGCGGGCGCGACGGGCGCTATTATTGCCGCCGCAACGACGGCACGACCGGATTGGTGGTCGGCGCGGTGGCGGGCGGCCTGCTCGGCAACGTGATCGGCGGCGATACGCTGGGCACGCTGGTGGGCGGCGCGGGCGGCGCGCTGCTGGGCCGCTCGATCGATCGCGGCCAGGTGCGCTGCCGCTGAGGCATCGGACCGGGCAGGGTTCCGCCGCGTTTTCCGAACGGACTCCCGCCCGAAACCCCTCAGGCGAAATTTTTGCCCCGGGTCGCCATTGACGGCCCGGGGCTTCGCACACATATGCGCCTTCGCTGGCACTCGATACGCAAGAGTGCCAACGAACTGTCACATTGCCTAGAGAGGGTATTAGCAATGAACTTTCGTCCGTTGCACGACCGCGTTCTCGTTCGCCGCGTCGAGGCGGAGGAGAAGACGGCCGGCGGGATCATCATCCCCGACACCGCCAAGGAAAAGCCGCAGGAAGGCGAAGTCGTCGCCGCCGGCGCCGGTGTCAAGGCCGAAGACGGTAAGGTCACGCCGCTGGACGTGAAGGCGGGCGACCGCATCCTGTTCGGCAAATGGTCCGGCACCGAAGTGAAGGTGAACGGCGAAGACCTGCTCATCATGAAGGAAAGCGACATCCTCGGCATCGTCGAGGGCTGATCCTTCCTCAAGCCTGAATTTCCTCAAGATCGAAAGGTAGCCACATGGCAGCCAAGGACGTGAAATTCTCGCGCGACGCGCGCGAGCGGATTCTGAAGGGCGTGGACATCCTCGCCGACGCGGTGAAGGTCACGCTGGGGCCGAAGGGCCGCAACGTCGTGATCGACAAGTCGTTCGGCGCGCCGCGCATCACCAAGGACGGCGTCTCCGTCGCCAAGGAGATCGAACTCAAGGACAAGTTCGAGAACATGGGCGCGCAGATGGTCCGCGAGGTCGCCTCGAAGACTAACGACGTCGCCGGCGACGGCACCACCACCGCCACCGTGCTGGCCCAGGCGATCGTGCGCGAGGGCATGAAGTCGGTCGCGGCCGGCATGAACCCGATGGACCTGAAGCGCGGCATCGACATCGCCGTCCACAAGGTCGTGGACGACATCAAGGCGCGCTCGAAGGCCGTCGCCGGCTCGAACGAGATCGCGCAGGTCGGCATCATCTCCGCCAACGGCGACCGTGAGGTCGGCGAGAAGATCGCGGAAGCGATGGAGAAGGTCGGCAAGGAAGGCGTCATCACCGTCGAGGAGGCCAAAGGCCTCGAGTTCGAGCTGGATGTCGTGGAAGGCATGCAGTTCGACCGCGGCTATCTCTCGCCCTACTTCATCACCAATCCGGAGAAGATGCAGGTCGAGCTGGCCGACCCGTATATCCTGATCCACGAGAAGAAGCTGTCGAACCTCCAGTCGATGCTCCCCGTCCTTGAGGCGGTGGTGCAGACCGGGCGTCCGCTGCTCATCATCGCGGAGGATATCGAGGGCGAGGCGCTGGCCACGCTGGTCGTGAACAAGCTGCGCGGCGGCCTGAAGGTCGCGGCCGTCAAGGCGCCGGGCTTCGGCGATCGCCGCAAGGCGATGCTGGAGGATATCGCGATCCTCACCAAGGGCGAGGTCGTCAGCGAGGATCTCGGCATCAAGCTGGAGAACGTCACGCTCTCCATGCTCGGCACCGCCAAGCGCGTCACCATCGACAAGGACAACACCACCATCGTCGACGGCGCCGGTGACGAGTCCGCGATCAAGGGCCGCGTCGAGGCGATCCGCCAGCAGATCGAGGTGACCACCAGCGACTACGATCGCGAGAAGCTCCAGGAGCGTCTGGCGAAGCTGGCCGGCGGCGTGGCCGTCATCAAGGTCGGCGGCGCGACCGAGGTCGAGGTGAAGGAGCGCAAGGATCGCGTCGACGACGCGCTGCACGCGACCCGCGCGGCCGTGGAAGAGGGCATCGTCCCCGGCGGCGGCACGGCCCTGCTCTACGCCACCAAGGCGCTGGAAGGCGTGAAGGGCGAGAACGACGACCAGACCCGTGGCGTCGACATCGTCCGCAAGGCGCTGACCTCGCTGGTCCGCCAGATCGCGGCCAATGCCGGCCAGGACGGCGCGGTGGTCTCGGGCAAGCTGCTCGACCAGTCGGACACGTCGTTCGGCTTCAACGCGGCGACCGACACCTATGAGAATCTGGTGCAGGCCGGCGTGATCGACCCGACCAAGGTGGTCCGCACCGCGCTCCAGAACGCGGCGTCGGTGGCCGGTCTCCTCATCACCACCGAGGCGACCATTGCCGAGCTGCCGGAAGACAAGCCCGCGATGCCGGCGATGCCCGGCGGCGGCATGGGCGGGATGGACTTCTGATCCGAATGCGGCCCCGGCCATGCCGGCCGGGGACTCGCATCGGATCGGCCGGCCGGGCGGCAAAGCCGATCCGGTCCGGCGTCAGGGCGGCGGCTTCGCCGTCGCCCTTCCCGACCGACAGGAATCAGGCCGGAGGCGCAAGCCTCCGGCCTTTTTCCTTGGCGAAGCATATTATGGGCGACGTTTCCCGAACAGCGATCCTGCTTCCCCGCCCCGTCTTGTAAGCCGCGCGATTTTGGCCCATCGCCACGTCCATGACCGGGGCCTTCCGTAACCGACGGGCCATGCCGCAACTGATCGCGCTGGCGTTGATCGCCTGCGCGCTGATCGGGCGCGTGCTGGTGCCGCAGGGGTGGATGCCGGTCCAGACCGATCAGGGCTGGCAGATCTCGATCTGCTCCGGCAGCGGCCCCATGACGATCGACATGCCCGCCGTGATGGCGGAGGCCCTGAAGGGCGCGCATCACGATCGGGGCGGTCAGGATCACGGGCCGAACGACCATCCCTGCGCCTTCTCCGGCATGGCGCTGGCGCTCGATACGCCGTTGCCGCCAGCGCTCGCCCTGCCCGCTCTGGTGGTGGAGAACCGGATTCCGGGCCTCGCCCCCGGCGTGAGCATCGGGCGTGGCCTCGCCGCGCCCCCGCCCCCCGCAACCGGGCCGCCCTCCCTCCTCTGATCCGCGAGCGCCGCGCCGGAGCTTTCGTTCCGCGCGGCATTTCCATGCCCGGAAAAATCAGGGGATTTCCATGTCACGCCTTTCCCGCGCGCTCGCTTGCGCGCCGTTCACGCCATGGCTGGTCGCCATGGCCCATGCCGAAGACGCGCCGCCCGCCAACGACATCCTCGTGGTCGGCCAGACGGCGAAGCCCATCTCGATCGAGCCGCGCGGCCTTTCGGTCAGCCTCGGCGACGAGCAGTTCGCCGGGGTCAACGCCGCCAATGTCGAGGATCTCATAAAATACGCGCCGGATTTCTTCGTGCGCACCCGCTATATCGGCGACAACAACGCCGTCCCCGGCTTTCGCGGCACGCACAGCACGCAATCCGCGCGCAGCCTTGTGATGGTGGACGGGTTCGTCATCTCCAATTTCCTCGGCAATTCGTTCAGCTTCCCGCCTGCCTGGGGCATGGTCGGGCCGAACGAGGTGCGGCAGTTCGATATCGTCTACGGCCCCTATTCGGCGCGCTACGCGGGCAATTCGATGGGCGGCATCGTCAACATCACCACGCGCCCGCCGGAGAAGACGGAGGCCTTCGTCAACCTCCAGACCTTCCACCAGTCCTACGACCAGTTCGGCACGCATGACGATCTGTGGGGCTGGTCGGCCGAGGGTGGTTTCGCGTGGAAGCCGGAGGGCAGCGCATGGGGCATACGCGTTTCCGGGCGGCGGCTCATCAACCGGGGCCAGCCGATGCAATTCTACCAGCTCGGCTATGCGGCGTCGCTCTACGACAAGCCCGCCGCCGGCACCCCGATCCGGGGCGCGATCGTCGATCCGGGGCTGATGCCAGCCACCGGCACCAATGTGGTGACGCCCGTGGTCGGCGATTATTCCGCGATCCGCAGCCGGCAGGATCAGGCGCGCGCGGAAATCCGCTACGATTCGGGCGCGGTCCATGGCGAATTGCTGATGGCCTATTGGTGGAACGAGGAACGGACGCTCGACCCGAAGACCTATATCACCGACGCGGCGGGCCGGCCCTTCTACGGAGACGCCACCGGCATCGTCAGCTTCGGCGGCCACAGCTACACGCTGAACGCCGCCGGCAGCTTCCGGCAAGGATTGTTCCGCAAGGACCAATATCTGCTCGGCGGCAGGATCGAGGCCCCGCTCGCCGGGTTCGACGTGCGGCTGAACCTCTCCACCCTGCGCTTCGCCCGGCAGGACAATTACCAGTCGAACGGCTATGCCGCCGGCCTGGCCGACGGCGCGGGCCAGTGGACGCATCAGGGGCCGACGGGCTGGTATAGCGGCGATCTGCTCGCCACCCGCGACATCGGCCCGCACGCCATCGCCCTTGGAGCGGACGCCAGCCTCTACGAAACCGACCAGAGCGTCTTCGGCACGGTCAACTGGCGCGCGGGCAGCAACCCGCGCCTCGCCACCCGCACCTTCGGCCGCACCAATGCGGCCGGCGCGTTCGCGGAGGATGCGATCGCGCTGGACGAGGCGACGCGGCTGACGCTCGGCCTGCGCTACGATCGCTGGCGCGCCTATGACGGCGGCGTCGCGGCGGCGGGAAACATCGGCCGCTACGCCAGCCGCACGGCGGACGCGTGGAGCCCGAAGGCGGCGCTGCGCCACGTCTTCGGCGAGAGCTGGGTGGCGGAGCTGAGCCTCGCCATGGCGACGCGCTTCCCGACCGTGGGGGAATTGTTCCAAGGCTCGCTCAACGGCGACGGCAGCTTCAACCCGAACAGCTTCGATCCGAACCTGAAGCCCGAACGCAGCAAGGATGCGAACCTGCTGCTCCGCCGCCGCCTCGGCCATGTCACGCTGACCGGCAGCGCCTTCTACCAGCGGGTGGACGACACGATCTTCCAGTTCATCGGCTTCAACCGGAACGGCGTCTCCACCTCCACCTACAAGAATATCGCCGTCACCCGCCAATATGGCTTCGAGCTGATCGCGGAGGCGCGGGACTGGCCGATCCGGGGCATGGACGTGGACGCCAACGCCGCGTGGATCGACGCGATCACCTTGCGTAACCCCGCCGATCCGGCATCGGAGGGCGTGCAATTCCCGCGCATCCCGCGCTGGCGGCTCAGCGGCAACCTGCGCTACCGCGTGGCGCCGAAGGTGCAGGCGGTGATCGGCGTGCGCTACGCCAGCCGCCCGAACACCGATCTCGACGGCCTGTGGCGCGGCGACGATTACGGCTACACGTCGGAGCTGTTCGCGCTGGACCTGAAGGCGAATATCGACGTGAGCGATCGTTTCCGCCTGTCGGCGGGCGTGAACAACCTCACCAACGATCGCGCATGGGTCTATCACCCCTATCCGCAGCGCACCTTCATGCTCGAGACGGGGGTGAAGCTGTGAGCGTCCATGCCCCCGGAACCCGCTGGTATAACGCGGTCTGGCGCTGGCATTTCTATGCCGGGCTGTTCTGCATCCCCTTCGTGATCTGGCTGGCGCTGACCGGCGCGATCTACCTCTGGCGGCCGCAGATCGAGACGTGGCTGGACCGGCCTTACGACCATCTCGCCACCGACGGCCCCATCGCCTCCCCCGATGCGCAGGTCGCGGCCGCGCTCCGGGCGGTGCCGGGGGCGAGCTTGCGCAAATATGTGCTGCCGGAGGCGCCCGGCCGGGCGGTGCGCATCCTCGTCGCCGAACATGATGTGGAGCGGCGCGTCTATGTCGACCCGCGCAGCCTGAAGGTGCTGAAGGTCGCGACGGAGGAGGCGCGCCCGATGCGCCTGATCTTCCACCTCCACGGCGAATTGCTGGCGGGCGCGGCGGGATCGTATCTGGTCGAGATCGCCGCCTGCTGGGCGATCGTGATGATCCTGACCGGCGCGTATCTCTGGTGGCCGCGCGGGCGCAGGGGGCTGGCGGGCGTGCTCTATCCCCGGCTGCGCGGCGGGCGTCGGCTGTTCTGGCGCGATATCCATGCGACGGCGGGGATATGGGTGTCCTTCTTCGCCCTGTTCCTGATCCTCACCGGCCTGCCGTGGGCGAAGGGCTGGGGGAGTTACCTGAACGAGGCGCGGGTGCTGACCGGCACCGCGCGCGGCCCGGTGGACTGGACGATCGGCGGCAAGCCTCCCGGCCACGAGGGCCATGGCGGCATGGCGATGCCCGCTCCCCCGATCGCGGCGGGCGAGCTGGCGCGGGTGATCGCCGCCGTCCGTCCGTTGGCGGTCGCGCCGCCGGTGCTGATCTCCCCGCCGAAACAGGCCGGCGCGCCATGGACGATCGCCTCCGACGCCGCCGACCGCCCTTTACGCAGCGACCTGAAGGTGGACGGCGCGACCGGGCGGCTCCTCAGCCGCATCGAGTTCGCGCAGCGCCACTGGATCGACCGGACGGTCGGCTATGGCGTGGCCGCGCATGAAGGCGCTTTGTTCGGCCTCAGCAACCAGATCCTCGGCACGCTGACCGCCTTGTTCCTGATCCTGCTCGCGATCAGCGGCGCGGTGATGTGGTGGCGCAGGCGGCCCGTGGGGCTGCTCGGCGCGCCGATCCCCCTCTCCCGTCCGCGTTTCGGCGCGGGGCTGGCTGGGGCGATCGTGGCGCTCGGCCTCTATCTGCCGCTGTTCGGGCTGACGCTCGTGGCGGTGCTGGCGATCGAACGGACCGTGCTGCTGCGCTGGCCGGCGGCAAGGCGGTGGCTGGGCCTGCAACTCGTTCCGGCCTAATAACGGGTGCGATGGCCGCTCATCCGATTCTCCTCGCCCTGCTGGTGGCCGCCCATGCGGCGGCCATCACGCGGTCGCTGCTGGTCGAAAGCCGCAACCCCTATTCGCGCGCGGCATGGCTGCTGGTGCTGCTGCTGATGCCGGTGATCGGGGTGCTGGCCTATGTGCTCTTCGGCGAGCCATGGGTGGCGCGCCGGTTGCGGCGGGAAGCGAAGGCCACCGCCAACCGGATCGAGCGGCGCGCGGAGCCGGGAACGCCTTCCGCACTGGATCAGGTGCCGGAGCGTTTCGCCGCCGCTTTCCGCATCTGCGAGCGGATCGGGCACTGGCCGGTCGTCGGCGGCAACCGCGCGGCGATCGCCGCCGATTCCAATGCCGCGATCGATGCGATGGTGGCGGATTTCGACGCGGCGCGGGCGACGATCCACATCTCCTTCTACATCTGGCTCACCGATCATAACGGCGTGAAGGTGATCGAGGCGCTGAAGCGCGCCGCCGGGCGCGGCGTCGTCTGCCGCGTGGTGGTGGACGCGATCGGATCGCGCGCGCTCACTCGCTCGCCATATTGGCGGGCGATGCGCGATGCCGGCGTGAGGCTCTGCATCTCGCTGCCGGCGCATGTCGGGATTCCGGCGCTGGCCGGCAGCCGGATCGACCTGCGCAACCACCGCAAGATCGTGGTGGTGGACGATCGCGTCACTTATTGCGGCAGCCAGAATTGCGCGGACCCGGAATTCCGCATCAAGCCGAAATTCGCCCCCTGGGTGGATATCATGCTGCGCTTCGAAGGCCCGGTGGTGCGCCAGAACCAGTTGCTGTTCGCGGACGACTGGATGATCGAGACGGGCGAGGACCTGATCGCCCTCCTCCCTCCGGAGCCGGACAGCGCGCCGCCCGGCGGCTTCCCCGCCATCGCCTTCGGCACCGGCCCGATGTCCGCCAAGGGCGCGATGTCCGACGTGTTCGTGGCCTCGCTCTACGGCGCCGAGCGCGAGGTGGTGGTCTCCACCCCCTATTTCGTGCCGGACCCGCCGCTGGTGGAGGCGCTGATCGCCTGCGCGCGGCGCGGGGTGGAGACGGTGCTGATCCTGCCCGCCCGCAACGATTCCGCCGTGGTCGGCGCGATGGGCCGCGCCAATTACGCGCAATTGATCGAGGCGGGCGTGCGCATCTTCGAATTCCGCGGCGGCCTGCTCCACGCCAAGACCCTGGTGGCGGACGGGATCGTCGCGCTGATCGGCTCCGCCAACATGGACCGGCGCAGCCTGGAGCTGAATTTCGAGAACAACATCCTGCTCGCCTGCCCCGATCTGGCGATGGAGATACGCGGGCGGCAGCACGTCTATCTCGACGACGCGCATGAAGTGACGGCGGAGGATATCCGCAGCCGACCCCTCCGCCACATCTTCTGGCAGAACCTCCTCACCATCTTCGCGCCGATCTTCTGACGCGCCATGGCCTCGCTGACCGTCCTGTTCCTGATCGTGCTGGGCATCAACCTGCTGCCGGCCTTCGGGCCGCCCACCTGGTCGGTGATCCTGTTCTACGGGCTGAACACCGAATTGCCCGCGCCCGTGATCGTGCTGGTCTGCGCTGTGGCGGCGGCGAGCGGGCGGCTGCTGCTCGCCCATGGCTTCCGCTATCTGCGCGGATATCTGCCCGCGAAGCTGAAGCGCAACCTGGCCTCCGCGCAGGCTCTGCTGGAAAGCCGCAGGAGCGGCGTCCTGTGGGGGCTTGGCCTGTTCGCGCTATCCCCGCTGCCGTCGGCGCAGATGTTCGAGGCGGCGGGCCTTGCCGGCGTGCGGCTGCTCGGCTTCACCGCCGCCTTCTTCGCCGGGCGGCTGGTGAGCTATTCGCTCTACGCGGCCTCCGCCAAGGGCCTGCGCGGGACCAGCCTTGGCGACGCCTTCGCGAACGTCTTCTCCAGCCCGTGGGGCATCGCGCTCCAGATCGGGATGATCCTGCTGCTGGCGCTTCTCACGCATATCAACTGGAGCCGCTTCGCGCCGAAGGAAAATGCGCCGGACTAGCGCACCACCGCGCCACCCTTCATCACCATCTCCACCCGCCGCACCGCGCCGATATCGGCGGTCGGATCGCCCTTCACCGCGACCAGATCGGCGAGCATCCCCGGCCTGAGCGCGCCCAGCCTGCCGTCCAGCCCGAACCACCGGGCATTGCCCCATGTCGCGGCGGAGAGCACCTGCGCGGGCGTCATGCCATTGGCGGCCATCAGTTCCATCTCGCGTGCATTGTCGCCATGGGCGAAGACGCCCACGTCGCCGCCCACGCACATCCGCACTCCGGCCCTGAGCGCGAGCCGGAAGGCCTCGCGCGCCAGCTTCACCGCCGGCGGCGCAGGCTCCGCCCCGTTCCACCCGCGATAGCGCGCCACCGCGTCGGACGCCGCGAGCGTCGGACAATAAGCGATGTTCTTCGCCGCCATCGCCGCGAAAATCTCGGCCGTGCCGTTATAGCCATGCTCGATCGTATCGACGCCCGCCGCGATCGAGCGCCGCATCCCCTCCGCCGTGGAGGCATGGACGGCGACCGGCCGCCCCGCATCATGCGCCGCCGCCACCGCCGCCCTGATCTCCTCCGCGCCCAGCGTCGCGCGGCTCTCCTCGCCGGGGCGCCAGCGGTAGTCGGCGTAGAGCTTCACCCAGTCCGCGCCGCCGGCGATCTGGCGACGCACTTCCGCCACGATCCCGTCCGTGCCGGATGCCTCCGCAGCACCCTGCGGCACGGCGACGCCCGGCTCGAACCCCTTGGGGCCATAAGCCCCCAGCGCGACGATCGCGCGCGTCGCCACCGACAGGCGCGGGCCGGGGACGATCCCCTGATCGATCGCCTCCTTCAACCCGACATCGGCATAGCCCGCGCCCTCGGTGCCGAGATCGCGCTCGCTGGTGAAGCCCGCCAGCAGCGTCGCGCGCGCCTGCGCCACCGCGCGCGCCGTGCGCAGGGCGAGCGGCTCGTGCAGCACCTGATCGTCCCAGCTCGTCTGGTTATAGGGATGGAGGAACAGGTGGCCGTGCCCCTCGATCATCCCCGGCATCAATGTGTCGCCCGGCAATGCGATCACCTGCGTTCCCGCCGGTGCCGGGAGATCGGGGCCGGCCGCCACGATCTTCTCCCCCTCCACCAGCACTTGCCAGCCGGGATGGCGCTTGCCGTCCACGGGATCGAACACCGCATCGGGCTTGAGGAGCACCCCCGCAATCGACGGGCTGGCCGCCCCGAGCAGTATCGCCGCCAAAGCCGTCCGGCGCCCAATCCCTCGCATAGCCATCCCCCGGTAAATTCGTTACGCGTCTGCCATGGATATAAGCCTTCGCCCGTTGCTCCTAGCCCCGCTGTTCCTGACGACCGCCGCCGCGCCTGCCCCCGATGCGGAAATGGCGCGCTGGCGGGCGGAGGCCGCGCGCGTCACCATCGCGCGCGACGACTGGGGCATCCCGCATATCCACGGAAAGAGCGATGCGGATGCCGTGTTCGGCATGATCTACGCGCAGGCCGAGGACGATTTCTCGCGCGTGGAGGCGAATTACCTCACCGCATTGGGCCGCAGCGCGGAAGCGGACGGGGAGGCGGCGCTATGGGCCGATCTCCGCCAGCGCCTCTATGCCGATCCGGCCGCGCTGAAGCGCCAATATGCCGAAAGCCCCGCATGGCTGCGCACGCTGATGCAGGCATGGGCGGACGGCCTGAACTATTATCTCGCCACGCACCCGGAGGTGAAGCCGAAGGTGCTGACGCGCTTCGAGCCGTGGATGGCGCTCTCCTTCACCGAAGGCAGCATCGGCGGCGATATCGAGCGGATATCGCTGAGCGAGTTGAAGACCTTCTACGGCACCCCCACCCCGCCGGCGCCGGAGGAGACGGGGCAGGTCCCGCGCGAGCCGTCCGGCTCCAACGGCATCGCCATCGCGCCGAAGATCACGGCCAACGGCCATGCGCTGCTGCTCATCAACCCGCACACCAGCTTCTATTTCCGCTCCGAGGCGCAGGTTTCAAGCGATGCGGGCCTGAACGTCTATGGCGCCAGCACCTGGGGGCAGTTCTTCGTCTATCAGGGATTCAACGAGCGGGCCGGGTGGATGCACACCTCCTCCACGGTCGATAACGTGGACGAGTTCGCGGAGAAGGTCCGCAAGGCCGGCGGCGGCTATGCCTATCTCTACGGCAAGGAAACCCGCCCGGTGACGAGCGAGCGCGTGACGCTCCGCTTCCGCCGCCCGGACGGCACGACGGGCGAGCGCGCCTTCACCGTCTGGCGCACGCATCACGGCCCGATCGTCGCGTCGCGCGGCGGGCGCTGGATCGCGACCGCGCTGATGTGGAAGCCGGTGCCCGCGCTGGAGCAAAGCTACCTGCGCACCAAGGCGACCGATCTCGCCGGCTTCCTCCAGATCGCCGAGCGCAAGGCCAATTCCTCCAACGACACGTTGTTCGCGGACAGCAAGGGCGAGATCGCCTTCCTGATGCCGCAGTTCATGCCGGTGCGCGACAACCGCTTCGATTATACCCGGCCGGTGGACGGCAGCGATCCCGCGACCGACTGGAAGGGGCTGCACACGCTCGCCAGCCTGCCGAGCGTGCTCAACCCCCGCTCCGGCTGGGCCTATAACACCAACGACTGGCCGTGGAACTCGGTCGGCGCGGAAAGCCCGAAGGCGGCGGATTTCCCGCGCTACATGGACCAGACCGGCCGCAACGCGCGCGGCGCGCACGCCGATCTGCTGCTCGACGGCAAGAGCGGCTGGACGGCGGCGAAGCTGCGCGACGCGGCGTTCGACAGCTATCTCCCCGCCTTCGCGAAGCTGATCCCGCAGCTCGTCGCGGCATGGGATGCGCTTCCGCCGGGCGATCCGCGCCGCGCGGGGCTGGCCGAGCCGATCGCCTTGCTGCGCGGCTGGGATCATCGCTGGGGCTATGATTCCACCGCCACCAGCCTCGCGGTGTTCTGGGGCGATCATCTGTGGGCCGAGGTGGGCGGCTTCGCGCAGGCGGAGCGGATGAACGTGCCGGACTATATCGGCGCGAAAGTCTCCGCCGACGCGCGGCTCGATGCGCTGACGGCGGCGGTGGCGCGGCTGAAAGCGGATTTCGGGGACTGGCGCATCAAATGGGGCGAGATCAACCGCTTCCAGCGGCTCGACGATTCGATCGCGCCGCATTTCGACGATGCGGCGCCTTCCCTGCCGGTGCCCTTCCCCTCCGCGCAATGGGGCACGCTCGCGTCCTTCGGGGCGAAGCGCTGGCCGGGGACGAAGCGCTATTACGGCACCAGCGGCAACAGCTTCGTCGCGATCGTGGAATTCGGCCCGCGCGTGAAGGCCACCGCCGTGATGGCGGGCGGGCAGAGCGGTGATGTGAAATCCCCGCATTTCGCGGACCAGATCAGGCGCTATGCGGATGGCGCGCTGCGGCCGGTCTATTTCTACCCGGACGAGCTGAAGGGGCATGTCGAGCGGCAATACCGGCCGGGGGACAAGTGAGGCCCTAGGACGGATCGCCATTCAGGCCCGAAGGGCTGGTTACGGCTGCCATTTTCACGTCATGCCGGGCTTGACCCGGCATCCAGAGTGAAGAGCGATGACGTTTGCGGCTCTGGATGCCGGCTCAAGCCCGGCATGACGGTGAAGGAAACGCGGCGAAGTCCGAATGGCGATCCGGCCTAGCCCGCCGCGCCCAGCACCTCATCCAGCGAGGCGGCGCGCACGCCGCGCCGGTCCAGCTCCGCCAGCACCTTGTCCCACCAGCGCCAGAAGCGCGCCAGATCGGCGGCGTCGTGCACATAGGGCGTATGCCCCGGCACGAGCGAGGGCGAGTGGAAGGCGAAGTTGAGCACCCTTTCCCCCTCGCCCAGCGCGACCGCGATCGCCTCCACCGCCTCGCGCACCGGCACGCCCTCCGGCGTCAGCGGCACGCGTGACAACAGGCCGGCGCGCGCGAACACGCCCCGGCCGCGCGGGATCGCGCCCAGCCTTGCATGGAGCCGCGCGCCGCGCGCCCGCAGCGCGCCGGTGAACACCGTGGTCAGGGGCAGCTCGACCAGCCCGTCCACGCGCCACGCCGCATTGCGGACGGAGGTGAAATCCGGCCCGCCCTCCGCGCGATAGTCGAACCCCGCGCGCACCGAGCTGTCGAGCCGATATCCGTGCCGCGCGAGCGTGGCGAACATCGCCGGCGACACGCCGTAACGCCCCGCGCGAAACGCGAGCGGACGCGCGCCGAACGCCCTGGAGAGTCCCTCTGTCAGCACGCGCAGCTTCGCCTCGAACAGGGCAAGCGGCAGGTTGCCTGCATAGGAAGCGGGCGCCGACAAAGGCTCCTCGAACGGCGGGTTGACCCATGGATGGATCTGCGCCCCCACCGGCGCGCCCGTCTCGCGCACCCGATCGGCCGCCCAAGGATCGGCCGCGACCGGGTGATCCACGAACAGGGCCGGCGCCGCCCCCGCCTCCGCCAGCCGGCGATGCGCTTCCGGCAAGGCGGCGAGCGCCGTCACGCCGTGCGAATCCCGCGAGAAGGGGCGCGACCAGTCGAACTCCTCCTCGGTATCGATGAACAATGTGTAGCGCCGGCCGAAATCCTCCGGCCAATGCACCAGATCGGCCGCATCGGGGGCGGGCATGCGCCAGCGATGCGCAACGATCGCGGTGTTCTCCACCGTCGTCAGTTCGTGGAAGCCTGCCCCATGTCGTGGATCAATCCCGTCGGCAGGCGCAGAGTCAAGCGTTCCGCCTCGATCGCCAGCGCGCCGCCCAGCTCGGTGGCGAGATTGCGCGCCAGCCGGATCGCGAAGCCGGTGCCGAGCAGCGGCGCGCCGGGCATCTCCACCTCGCGTTCCGCGTCAAGCGTCAGCAGCGTCGCTTCCGGCACGGCGGCCAGCGCGCGCGGACGGGTGATGTCGATCGCGACCTCCCCGCCCTCGTCGCTCGCCGCGATGGAGAGATGCTCGCCCGCCCCCGCGCTCGCCACCAGCGCCGCGATCAGCCGCCCGACCAGCCGCTCCGCGATCCGCTCGTCGCAGGCCAGCATGATCTCCGGCGCGACCGCGGCCAGGTCGATCGTGCAGCCGCGCAACCGCACCAGCGGGGCGAGATCGTCCAGCGTGCGCGACAGGAGAGGCGCCAGCGGCACCCTGTCCTCGCGCAGGTCCAGCGCATCGCCCTCGATCCGCGCGGCAAGCTCCAGATCCTCGATCGCGGCGACCAGATCGCCGGCATGCTGGCGGATCGTCGCGGCGCGATCGCGATAGACGTCGGGCACGGGGCCGAGCATCGCGCTTTCGATCAGCTCGGAAAAGCCCGCGATGGCGTTGGTCGGCGTGCGCAGCTCATGCACCAGCCGTCGCAGCCCCTCCACATTGGCCGAATCGCGCGCGCCCTCCGCGCGCCGCCCGGCCGCGCCCTCGTCCAACCGGGGACGGCGCGCGCCGCCGCGAAAGCCCATGAAACGCCCCGTCGCGGGATCGAACATCGGCACGCCGGAAATGCGCCAGTCGCCCGCCAGCGCGCTTCGCCCGCCGATGCTGAGCCGCGCATTGTTGAAGGCGGTGCGATGGCGGAACGCGCCGCTCGCCACGCCGTCCACCTGCGGCTTGCCGTCCGCGCCGGGCAGGAGGAAGCCGATGCCGATCACCGCCCCGCGCGGCGCGGCGTCCGTCCAGCGCACCACGCCGGTCGAATCGGTCTCGAAGCTGAACCGCAGGGCGGGCGCGGCATCGCGCGCGTCCTCCGCCGGCGCGTGATCGCGATGCGTCTGGCGGAAGGCGGCGATCCGGTCGACCAGCGCCGCGATCTCGAATCCGCCACCCGGCGCGGGGACCGGCCCGGCGTCGAGCGGATCGATCGCGGGCGCTGCCGGAGGCTCCGCCGGCTCGACCAGATCCAGCGCCTCCGCGCCG
>JASGGR010000033.1:0-22958 GCA_047602705.1 Sphingomonas bacterium
GCAAAAGCGATTCGCGCAGCACCGCCGCCGTCAGCCGCGCGGAGCCTTGCGCCGGGGGCGTGTTGAGCACGGCGAGCATCACCGGCTCCAGCAGCTTCGACCAGACGGGGCCGCGCGGCGCGATCCGGTCCGCCAGCGTGTCGTCCGCCTTGCCCGTCAACAGCCGCGCCAGCGCGAGATAGTCGCCCAGCCGCGTGCCGGGGATGCGTCGGCCCGGCACCGCGACCCACCACGGCAGGCGGCCGTCGTTCATGCGGATCGTCCAGCGTTCGCCGCTCTCCAGATCGACGAAGGCGAAATCCGCCTGATCCGGCCCGGCGAGCGGCTGCGCGGCCCCGATCGTCTCGCGGAAATCCGCCACCGCGCGGTTGCCGGAGAGGACGAGGTGATTGCCATTGTCGATCGTCAGCCCAAGCTGCGGATCGTGATAGGAGCGGCAGCGCCCCCCCGCCTGCGCGGCGGAATCGGCGATGCGCACCGCCATGCCCGCTTGCGCCAGCCGCACGGCGGCGGAGAGGCCAGCCAGACCGGCCCCGGCGATCGTCACCCTGGCAAAGGTCATCGCGTCACCAGTAGCCGCAGCAGGGTGAGCACCAGAGCGGGCTTGTTGACGCGCACCCGCTTGCGCGGCGGGGACCAGCCCGCGCGCTCCATCTGGTGCAGCAGCTTCGCATAAGCCGCCTCCATCAGTCGGGGCGCGAGCAGATGGCCGCGCGGACGGGTGGCGAGAAGCGCGTGGGCGGCGCGGTAATGCTCATGCGCCTGCGCCACCAGCGGGCGGACGGCGGCGTCGATCCGGGGATCGGCGGCGACCTGTTCCGGCGTGTCGAGCGGGATGCCGGCGTCGGTCAGCATCTCCTCCGGCAGGTAGACGCGGCCGATCGCGGCATCCTCGTCCACGTCGCGCAGGATGTTGGTGAGCTGCAACGCGCGGCCGAGGTGATGCGCGAGCGCGATGCCCGGCGCGCGCTCCATCCCGAACACGCGCACCGAAAGCCGCCCCACGGCGGAGGCGACGCGATCGCAATAGAGGTCCAGCTCCGCCGCCTTCGGCCAGCGGATGTCGCGCGTGACGTCCATCGCCATGCCGTCGATCACCGCATCGAAATCGGCGCGGTCGAGGTCGAAGCCCTGCACCGCCTCGCGCAGCATCGCCGCCTGACCCGCGTCGCCCCCGGCATAGAGCGCGTCGAGGTCGCGCCGCCAGCGATCGAGCGCGGCGGCGCGGTCCGCGCGCTCACCCTGCTGGTCGTCGGCGATATCGTCCACGATGCGGCAGAAGCCGTAGATGGCGAACATCGCCTCGCGCTCCTTCTTCGGGAGCACGCGCATCCCGACGTAGAAGGAGCTGCCGGACGCGACCGAGGCGGGCGCTTCGCTCATGCCGCGCGCCGCAGCAAGGTGGGCACGGCGGCGGTCGCCGCGAGCCATGCCGCCTCGAATTTATTGTGATGCACGCGTTCGCTGAGCGGATCGCGCGCCTCCAGCCGGTCGCATAGGTCGATGGCGAGGCGCTGGATCACCGCCACCTCCGCCGCCAGCCGCCGGTCGCGAATCTGGCGGGAGAAACCGGCCGACCGGTCGAGCAGGGCGCGGGTGCGGCGCACCATGCCGGTGAGGATCGCGCGAAGCTCCGGCGTGGCGGCGGGCCGGTCGAGATCGGTAATGCACAGGCCGGTGTCGAGCGGGATATAGATGCGGTCGAGCGTGCGGCGATCCTTGCCGCAATCCTGCACGTGGTTGATGATCTGGAGCGCGGCGCACAGGGCGTCGTTGGCGGGCCAGCAATCGCGGCTCTCGCCATGCACGTCGAGCACGTAGCGCCCCACCGGCACGGCGGAGAGGCGGCAATAGGCCATCAGATCGTCCCAGTCGGCGCAGCGCGTCTCCGTCACGTCGCGGACGAAGGCGTCGAGCAGTTCGTGCGCGTGGACCGGATCGATCCCGCGTGCAGCCATCGCGTCGCGCAGCGCCATCGCCTCCGGCGCGCCATCGCCGTCCAGCCCGGCGCGCATGTGCGCGAGCAGGGCGAGCTTCTCATCCTGCGCGGCGGATTGATTGTCGGAGATATCGTCGGCGGCGCGGGCGAAGCGGTAATAGGCCATCACCGGCGCGCGATGCTCCGGGCGGAGCAGGATGCTCGCCACCGGGAAATTCTCGTCCCTGTGCCCCTTGCCGGATGCGAGATCGTTCGCCTGCCTCATCGTCTCGCCGCCGCTTGCGCCCGTCCCTTCCACATGCCGCCGCGTCCGCGCGCGTGCTGCCATGCCGATAGCAAGGTGCAGCCCGCGTAGAAAGCCGCGATCACCGGCAGCGCCACGCCCCACAGGGGCGAGCGTCGGTAGAAGCGCAGCATCGGCTGGAAGGCGATCGCCATCAGCGCCCATGCAGCGATCCCGGCGATCCGCGCGGTATCATGCCCGACGATCGCGAAGGCGGGCGGCGCGAGATAGACCAGCGCCAGCCCTGCCACCGTCCCCGCCAGCAGCAGCGGCGAGTAACGCAGTTGCGCATAGGCCGAGCGCGAGATCATCGCGGCGACGGTGCCGAACGTCTCATAAGGGCGGATGCTGCGCGAGCGGTCGGTGAGGCCGAGCCAGATGCGTCCCTGCCGCTTGAGCAATGCGCCGAGCGTGCAATCGTCGATCAGCGCGTCGCGGATCGCGGCGATTCCGCCCACCGCCTCCAGCGCCTCGCGCCGCACCAGCATGCAGCCGCCCGCCGCGCCGCCTTGCCCCTTGGCGGCATTCACCTGCGCGAAGGGGTAGAGCATCTGGAAGAAGAAGACGAAGGCCGGGATCAGCATCCGCTCCGCGAAGCTGTCGCAGCGCAGCCGCGCCATCAGCGAGACGAGCGCGAGCTTCCCGCCTTCCGCGCGGGCGATGAGGGTGCGCAATGTGTCCGGCGCATGCGCGATATCGGCATCCGTGAGCCAGAGGTAGGCGGGGCAGGGGCCGGCGAGATTGACGCCTTGCGCCACGGCCCAGAGCTTGCCCGTCCAGCCCTTCGCCAGCGCCGCGCCGCGCATCACCTTCACCCGGTCCGAGCCAATCGCGCGGGCGATGTCGCCGGTGCCGTCGCTGGAGCCGTCGTCCATCAGGATGATGCGGAAGCGCCCCGGATAATCCTGCGCGGCGAGGCTGCCGATGGAGCGCGCGATCACGTCCGCCTCGTCGCGCGCGGGGACGATCGCCGCCACCTCCGGCCAGTGCGCTGGCTCCGGCGGCAGGTCGCGCGTGTCACGCTCGCGGGTGAGCCAGAAGCCATGGTGCGCGAACACCAGCACCAGCCACACGGCAAGCGCGATGAGAGCCAGGACGGGGGCGATCACCGGATCATCCCCGCCGCGCGGAACCAGCGGATCGCATCCTCCAGCGCCTCACGATGTGGCCGCGCGCGATAGCCGAGTTCTTCCTCCGCCTTCGCTGAGGTGAAGAACATGCGATGCTTCGCCATGCGCAGCGAATCGAGCGTCAGGAACGGCGTCCGCCCGGTCGCCCGCGCGAATTGCTCGTTGGCCCATGCCAGCGGGAACAAGGGCGCGCGGGGGATGCGGATCGTGGGCGGCTTGCGGCCCATGATGGCGGCGATCTCGCCCAGCATCTCGCCCAGCATCACGTCCTGCCCGCCGAGGATATAGCGTTCCCCGATCCGCCCATGCTCCAGCGCCAGCAAATGCCCGGCAGCGACATCATCGACATGGACGAGGTTCAGCCCGGAATCGAGGAAGGCGGGCATCCGGCCGTTCGCCGCCTCCACGATGATGCGGCCCGTCGGCGTGGGCTTCACGTCGCGCGGACCGATCGGGGTGGAGGGCTGGACGATCACGGCGGGCAGCCCCTCGTCCCGCACCATCGCCTCCACCAGCCGCTCGGCGATCACCTTGCTGCGCTTGTAGACGCCCACCGCCTGATCCGGCGTGGCGGCGCGGCTTTCGTCGGCGGGGGCGTTGTTGTTGGGCTTCAGCGTGGCGACGCTGGAGGTGTAGACCACGCGCTCCACCCCGGCGGTGAGCGCGGCGCGCATCACGTTCTCGGTGCTGGCGCGGTTGTTGCGGACGATCTCCTCCGGGTCGGGCGCCCAGAGACGATAGTCCGCCGCGACGTGGAACAGGTGGCGCACTCCGCGCATCGCCGCCACCACGCTCGCGGGATCGCGCAGGTCGCCCTCCACGAGCGCGCCGGGGAAGTCCTTGAGGTTCGCCTGCGGGCTGGAGGCGCGGACCAGACCGCGCACCGCGCGTCCCTCCGCCGCCAGCGCGCGCGCCACCGCCGAGCCGACGAAGCCGGACACGCCGGTCACGAGGGTGATGTCGCCGGAACCTTGCTGCACCGCCCCGCCCTACACAGCGGGGCGGCGAGGCGATAGAGCGGCGATGTGCAATGGGTGGCGATCACAGGCGGCGCGCTGATGCTCCTGAGCGGGGCGGGGGCGCTCTACATGCTGGCGGCGGCGTGGGTGCTGCGCCGCTATTTCGCCGCGCCGCCCGATGCGCCGATGCGCGATGAGGGCGTGACCCTGCTCAAGCCGCTGCACGGCGCGGAGCCTCGGCTGGCCGACAATCTCTCCACCTTCCTCGTCCAGAAGCATCGCGGGTCGGTGCAGATGCTGTGCGGCGTGCAGCGCGCGGACGATCCGGCGATCGGGGTGGTGGAGAGGATCGCCGGGGCGGAACTCGTGCTCGATCCCGCCAGCCATGGCGCGAGCGGCAAGGTCTCGAACCTCGTCAACATCGCGGCGCATGCGCGGCACGAGGTGATCGTGCTGAGCGACAGCGATATCGCGGTCGCGCCCGATTATCTCGCGCGCCTGCTCGCCGCGCTCGATGCGCCGGGCGTGGGGGCGGTGACGTGCCTCTATGCCGGGCGCGGGGACGCGGGCTTCTGGTCGCGCGTCGCGGCGGCGGGGCTGAACTGGCAATTCCTGCCCGGCGCGGTGTTCGGCGTCGCGCTGGGGATGGCGCGGCCGTGCATGGGCTCGACCATCGCGCTCCGCCGCGAGACGCTGGACGCGATCGGCGGCTTCGCGCGCTTCGCCGACGTGCTGGCGGACGATCATGCGATCGGTGCCGCCGTGGAGGAACTGGGCCTCACCGTCGCGGTGCCGCCGATGCTGGTGGTCCATGCCTGCGACGAGACGAGCCTCGCGGCGCTGTGGCGGCACGAATTGCGCTGGGCGGCGACGGTGCGCGGGCTGGTGCCGGAGGCGGCCTATGCGGCCTCCGTGATCGGCTATCCGCTGCCGCTCGCGCTGCTGGCGATTCCCTTCGCGCCGGGACTCGCGACTCCGGTCGCGGCCTTCGCGCTCGCCGCGCGGCTCTTCACCGCATGGACGGCGGACCGGATCGCGGGCGCGCGTCCGGCGTCTTACCTGTTGATTCCCCTGCGCGATTGCCTCGGCTTCGCGATTTTTGTCGCCTCCTTCCTCGCCCGCTCTGTTGATTGGCGCGGAACGCGGCTTCATATGGCGGGCAACGGCCGGGTCGAAACCCAGGTGGAGAAACTCACGTCATGATGCGCACTTTGTTCCTGCAAGCCCCTTCGTTCGACGGCTATGACGGCGGCGCGGGCGCGCGTTACCAGATGAAGCGCGAGGTGAAGAGCTTCTGGTATCCCACATGGCTCGCGCAGCCCGCCGCGATGGTCGAAGGGTCGAAGCTGATCGACGCCCCCGCGCACGACCTGTCGTGGGAGGATATCGCGCATGAGTTCGACGACCGCGATCTGGTGATCCTCCACACCTCCACCCCCAGCTTCAATCAGGATATCCGCACCGCCGCCCTCATCAAGCAGCGCAACCCGGACATCCTGATCGGCTTCGTCGGCGCGAAGGTGGCGGTCGAGCCGGACAAGAGCCTCGCCGCCAGCCCGGACATCGATTTCGTCGCGCGCGAGGAATATGACTTCACGATCGTCGATATCGCCAACGGCATGCCGCTGGCGCAGGTCGACGGCATCACGTGGCGCGCGCCGGGCGGGGAGTTCATCCGCAACAAGGATCGCGCGCAGATCGAGGACATGGACGTGCTGCCCATGGTCTCGCCGATCTACAAGCGCGATCTCGACACGTCGAAATATTATGGCGGCTACCAGCGCCACCCCTACGTCTCATTCTACACCGGGCGCGGCTGCAAGAGCCGCTGCACCTTCTGCCTGTGGCCGCAGACCATATCGGGCCACAATTATCGCCATCGCACGGTGCCGAAGGTGATCGAGGAGGTGAAGTATATCCTGAGCGAAATGCCCGAGGTGAACGAGATCTTCTTCGACGACGACACGCTCGCCGACGCGCATGATTTCGTCGTCGAGCTGTCGGGCGAGCTGGGCAAGCTCGGCTTCGGCAAGCCCGGCTTCCGCGTAACATGGGGCTGCAACGCCAAGGCCAACGTGCCGCAGCCGGTGCTGAAGGCGATGAAGGAAGGTGGCTGCCGCGTGCTGCTGGTCGGCTATGAGAGCGGCAACCAGAAGATCCTGCACAATATCAAGAAGGGCCTGCGCACCGATGTCGCGCGGCAATTCACGAAGGACGCGCACGCTTTGGGCCTGACGATCCACGGCACCTTCATCCTCGGCCTGCCGGGCGAGACGCTGGAGACGATCGAGGAGACGATCCGCTACGCGATCGAGCTGAACCCCTATACGATCCAGGTCAGCCTCGCCGCGCCCTATCCCGGCACCTTCCTCTACAATCAGGCGGTGGAGAACGGCTGGTTCGACGGCGGCGACCACCTGCTGACCGACGGCGGCAACCAGATCGCGCAGCTTTCCTATCCGCACCTGCCGGCCAATGTGATCTTCGACAAGGTCGAGGAATTCTACAAGCGCTTCTATTTCCGCCCGCGCAAGATCGGGGCGATCGTCGGCGAGATGCTGACCGACTGGAGCATGATGAAGCGCCGCCTGCGCGAGGGCGTCGAGTTCTTCGATTTCCTGCGCCGTCGGAAGGAAGCCGCCTGATCGCCTTGCGCCGCCTGATCGTAACCGCCGACGATTTCGGCGCCTCGCGGCAGGTGAACGAGGCGGTCGAGCGCGCGCATCGCGAGGGTATCCTCACCGCCGCCAGCCTGATGGTGGCGGGCGACGCCTTCGCCGACGCCGTGGCGCGGGCGCAGCGGATGCCGACGCTGGGCGTGGGGCTGCACGTAGTGCTGGTCGAGGGGCGGCCGGTCCTGCCGCCGGAGCAGCTTCCCGCATTGGTGGGCAGGGACGGATATTTCCGCACCGACATGGCGCGTGCGGCGCTCGCGATCTTCGCCTCCCCCTCCGCGCGGCGGCAACTGGAGGCGGAGGTGGATGCGCAATTCGCGCGCTTCGCCGCGACCGGCCTGCCGCTCGATCACGTCAACGCGCACAAGCATTTCCACCTCCACCCAACGATCGCCGCGACGATCCTGAAGGTCGGGCGGCGCTACGGGATGCGTTCCGTCCGCGCGCCGGTGGAGCCGCGCGCGCCGCTCCGTGCGATCGAGCCGGTGCCGTCCGGCCCGCGGATCGAGACGTTATGGGCGAAGCGCGTGCGGGCGCGGATGCGAAGCGGGGGCATGACGGTGCCCGACCAGGTGTTCGGCCTCGCCTGGTCCGGCGCGATGACGCCCGCGCGGGTGCGCGGGCTGATCGGGCGGTTGCCGGATGGTTTGACCGAAATCTATACCCATCCGGCGACCGGGCCTTATCCCGGCTCAGCGCCGGGCTATGATTATCCCGGCGAGCTGGCCGCGTTGACCGACGCGCTTGCGAAAACCGCGATCGCGCGCGACGGAATCGCGCTCGGCCGTTTCGCCGATTTCGTATGAGGAGCTTCGTTTCGTGAACCTCGTGCCCGACTGGGACCAGTTCGATCAGTCCGCCCCCTTGCCGCAGGGCAAGGTGAGGCTCGGTTCGCCGGAGCATCTGATGCTGTTCAGCCGGATGATCCTCGATACCCACGATCCCTATCGCCCCGCGCTGATCGACTGGCCGGAGCTGGAGCCGGAGACGCGCGACAAGATCGTCTCGCTGCCGATCTGGGACATGGCGGTGCAGACCGAGGGGCGCACCGGCCTGTTCGTCAAGACCTTCAGCGAAACGGTGCGCGAGCCTTTACTGCGCTCGGCGGTGCAGATGGACGCGTTCGAGGAGCGGCGGCACAAGGTGGTGCTCGCCGACATGGTGCAATCCTATGGCATCCAGCTCAAGCCGGAACCGGAATACAAGACCCCGAAGGACGCCGAATGGGCCTTCATGCGCTCCGGCTATTCGGAGTGCATCGACAGCTTCTTCGGCTTCGGCCTGTTCAAGCTGGCGAAGGACACCGGCTTCTTCCCGCCCGAGTTGATCGACACGTTCGAGCCGGTGATGCGCGAGGAGGGGCGGCACATCCTGTTCTTCGTCAACTGGGTGGCATGGTGGCGGCGCAACATGCCGTGGTGGCGCAGGCCCTATTTCGAGGCGAAGGTGATCGTGGTGTGGCTGTTCCTGATCTGGGAACGGATCGACATGGCCAAGGGCATGGGCGACAACACCAAGGCGCAGGAGAACAATTTCACGCTCAACGGCTCGAAGGAGCTGGGCGTCGAAGTGACCTTCCCGGAGTTGGCGGCGATCTGCCTGTCCGAGAACGACCGGCGGCTTGAGCCGTATGACAAACGCCTGATCCGCCCGAAATTCGTGCCAGCGATGATCCGGCTGATCCTGAAGTTCGCGCCCAGGCCCAGGGCGCCTGCGGGAGAGGCTGGCTGAAACTCTCCGCCCGCGCCGGCCTGTTGCTGGCCACGATCATCGGCCTTGGAGTGGCGGTATGGACGTTCGGCGCGGCCGGCTTCGCCGACGTGCTGGGCATCGCGCGCCGGATCGGGGCGGGCGGCTTCGCGCTTTTCTGCCTGTGGTCGCTCGGCACGTTCGTGCTGCTGGGCGCGGCATGGCTGGCGGCGGCTTCCGGCGAAGGGTTGGGGCGGCTCCGGTCGTTCTCCTGGGCGCGGATGGTGCGGGAAGCGGTGTCTGACCTGCTGCCCTTCTCGCAGCTTGGCGGGATCGTGCTCGGCACGCGGACGCTCACCGCCGCCGGGATGGGGCAGGCGCGCGTCTATGCCTCTCTCGTGGTCGACATGACGACCGAGATGGCGGCGCAGCTCGTCTACACCCTGTTCGGCCTCGCGCTGATGGTCTCGCTGCTGGCGCATGGCGCGGCGGCGGAGCTGCGGCCGATGATCTTGGGCGGCACGGGGGTGATGATCGCGATCATCGTCTTCTTCTTCTCCGCTCAAAGGTCCGCGCTGGATATCACCGCGCGGATCGCGGGGCGGGTCTTGCCCGGATCGGTCGCCGCCATCGCCGATATCCGCGTGGAGCTGGCGCGCATCTATGCCGAGCGGTCGCGCGTGGCGCTCGCCTTCGGCTTCAACCTCGCGGGGTGGGTGGCGAGCGGGGCGGGTGCGTGGCTGGTGCTGCGCCTGATGGGCGTGCCGATCTCCATCTGGGACATGCTGTCGCTGGAAAGCCTGATCTTCACGCTGCGCAGCGTCGCCTTCCTCATCCCCGGCGCCCTGGGGGTGCAGGAGGCGGCCTATGCGCTGGCCGGGCCGATCTTCGGCCTGCCGCCGGAAAGCGCGCTGGCGCTGGCGCTGGCGAAGCGCGCGCGCGATCTCGCCATCGGGTTGCCGACCTTGCTGATCTGGCAGGCGGGGGAAGCGCGCGGCCTTGGTCTTGCCAAAACCGCGCCACATAACAAGATCATCGCCGGAGGCGAGGAAAACCGATCATGACGAACGAGCCGCCATTCACCCCGTTATTGGACACGATATCGACGCCTTTGGACTTGCGTGGTCTGGCGCCTGAGCAGCTGCGTCAGGTGTCGGACGAGTTGCGTGCGGAGGTGATTTCGGCGGTTGGTCAGACGGGTGGGCACCTTGGGTCGGGCCTGGGCGTGGTGGAGCTGACGACGGCGCTCCATTACGTGTTCGACACGCCGCGCGACCGGCTGGTGTGGGACGTGGGCCACCAATGCTATCCGCACAAGATCCTGACCGGGCGGCGCGACCGCATCCGCACGCTCAGGCAGGGCGGGGGGCTTTCGGGCTTCACGAAGCGTTCCGAGAGCGAATACGACCCGTTCGGGGCGGCGCACAGCTCGACCTCGATCTCGGCGGCGCTGGGGTTCGCGATCGCGAACAGGCTGTCGGGCGCGCCGGGCAAGGCGATCGCGGTGATCGGGGACGGGGCGATGTCGGCGGGCATGGCCTATGAGGCGATGAACAATGCGGAAGCCGCCGGCAACCGGCTGGTGGTGATCCTGAACGACAACGACATGTCGATCGCGCCGCCGGTTGGGGGCCTGTCTGCCTATCTGTCGCGGATCGTGTCGAGCCGGGAGTTCCTGTCGGTGCGCGAGCTGATGAAGCGGTTCGCGCGCAAGCTGCCGCGCCCGTTCCACCATGCCGCGCGCAAGACCGACGAGTTCGCGCGCGGGCTGACGATGGGCGGCACGTTGTTCGAGGAGCTGGGCTTCTATTATGTCGGCCCGATCGACGGGCATAATCTCGAGCATCTGATCCCGGTGCTGGAGAATGTGCGCGACGCGGCGGAGGGGCCGATCCTCGTCCATGTCGTGACGCAGAAGGGCAAGGGCTATGCGCCGGCGGAGGCAGCGGCGGACAAATATCACGGGGTGCAGAAGTTCGACGTGATCACCGGCGCGCAGGCGAAGGCGCCGCCGGGGCCGCCCGCCTACCAGAATGTGTTCGGCGAGGCCTTGGCCGACGAGGCGGACCGGGACCCGCGGATCGTGGCGATCACCGCCGCCATGCCGTCGGGCACCGGGGTGGACCGGTTCGCGAAGCGTCACCCGGACCGCGCGTTCGACGTCGGCATCGCCGAGCAGCATGCCGTCACCTTCGCGGCGGGGCTTGCCGCGCAGGGGATGCGGCCGTTCTGCGCGATCTACTCGACCTTCCTGCAGCGCGCCTACGATCAGGTGGTGCATGACGTGGCGATCCAGAACCTGCCCGTGCGCTTCGCGATCGACCGCGCGGGGCTGGTCGGCGCGGACGGGGCGACGCATGCCGGCAGCTTCGACATCACCTATCTGGCCTCGCTGCCGAACTTCGTGGTGATGGCGGCGGCGGACGAGGCGGAGCTGGTGCATATGGTCCACACCTGCGTGGAGCATGATTCGGGCCCGATCGCGGTGCGCTATCCGCGCGGCAACGGCACGGGCGTGGCGCTGCCCGCGACGCCGGAGCGGCTCGCGATCGGCAAGGGGCGGATCGTGCGCGAGGGCAAGACGGTGGCGATCCTGTCGCTGGGCACGCGGCTGGCGGAGGCGCTGAAGGCGGCGGACGCGCTGGAGGCGAAGGGGCTTTCCACGACGGTGGCGGACCTGAGGTTCGCCAAGCCGCTGGACGAGGAACTGATCCGGCGTCTGCTGTCGACGCACGAGGTGGCGGTGACGATCGAGGAGGGCGCGATCGGGGGCTTGGGCGCGCATGTGCTGACGCTGGCGTCGGACGCGGGGCTGATCGACGCCGGGCTCAGGCTGCGCACCATGCGCCTGCCGGACGCGTTCCAGGACCACGACAAGCCCGAAGCGCAATATGCCCAGGCCGGCCTCGATGCCGACCACATCACCCAAACCGTCCTCAAAACCCTCCGGTGGAATGAGCCGGCGCTGGCGAAGGCGCAATGAAGCGCGCGCTCCTTCTGTTGCCGCTGTTGACGGGGGCCGCGCCCGCGCCGGGCGTGCTGACGATCGAGGTCGGCAACGTCCGCGTCGCGAAGGGCGTGGTGCATGTCGATATCTGCCCGGAGGCGAAATTCCTGAAGGACGATTGCCCGTATTCGGGCGAGGCTCCCGCCCGGCTCGGCACGACGCGGGTGGTGGTGAGCGGCCTGCCTGCCGGCGATTATGCCGCGCAGGCGTTCCTGGACGAGAATCATAACGGCAAGGTCGATCGCGCGCTGTTCGGCATCCCGAAGGAGGGCGTGGGCTTCTCGAACGATGCGAAGATCGGGCTCGGTCCGCCGAAATTCTCCGAAGCGCGTTTCCATTTCGACGGCGCCGGGAAAGCGATCCGGCTGAACCTGCGCTATTTTCTCGGGGCCAAGGGCCCGCCGGCGAAAAGCTGACGATGCGTTCCCCCGTTCCCGCAATCGTCGCGGCCAGCATCCGCAGGCCATGGTGGACGATCCTGATCGCGCTGGTGCTGACGGCGGCGGCGCTGCTCGTCGTCGCGAGCCGCTTCGCGATGACCACCGACACCGCCGCGCTGATCTCCCCCGATGTCGACTGGCGCAAGCAGGAGCGGGCGATGGAGGCCGCTTTCCCGCAACTGAGCGACGGGATGTTGCTGATCGTCGATGGCGACACGCCTGAGCTGGCGGAGGACGGCGCGGCGCGGCTGGCGGCGAGGCTGGCTGAGGACAAGGCGCATTTCCGCCGCGTCACCCGCCCCGACGGCGGCGATTTCCTCGCGCGCGAGGGGCTGCTGTTCGGCTCCGGTAAGGACGTGCGCGACGCCACCGCCGCGCTGATCGCCGCGCAGCCGATGCTGGGGCCGCTCGCCGCCGATCCCTCCCTGCGCGGCGTGGGCGATGCGCTGTCGAACATGCTGGACGGCGTGGCGGCGGGACAGGTGAAGCTCGACCGGATCGGCAAGCCGATGCGCGCGATGGCGCTGGCGACGGAGGCGGCGCTGGCGGGCAGGCCAGCGCATTTCTCATGGCAGACCCTGTTCGCGGGCGACGGCGGCGCGCTGGCCCCGCCGAAGCGGCGGCTGATCGTCGCGCATGCCCGTGCTCGATCACGGCGCGCTGATGCCGGGCGAGGCGGCGAGCGAAGCGGCGCGCGCGGCGGCCTCCGCGCTGGGGCTGGATGCGGCGCATGGCGTGCGGGTGCAACTGACCGGCGAGGTGCCGCTCGCCGACGAGGAATTCGCCACCCTGCGCGAGAATATCGGGCTGGTCGGCGCGGTGATGCTGGCGGCGATGCTGGCGACGCTGTGGTTCGCGACACGCTCGGCGCGGCTGGTGGCGGCGATCCTGATCGCGATCGTCGCCGGGCTGATCGTCACCATGGCGATCGGGCTGCTGGCGGTCGGACGGTTCAACCTGATCTCCGTGGCGTTCATCCCCTTGTTCGTGGGTTTGGGCGTGGATTTCGGCATCCAGATCTGCGTGCGCTACAATGCCGAGCGCGTGGAAGGGGCCGCGCCGGATGCCGCCCTGCGGCAGGCGGCGGCAGCGCTCGGCGCGCCGCTTACCCTGGCGGCGGGCGCGATCTTCCTCGGCTTCGGCGCATTCCTGCCGACCGAATATATCGGCATCGCGGAGCTTGGCGTGATCGCCGGACTCGGCATGGTGGTGGCGCTGGCGCTGAGCGTCACATTGCTGCCCGCGCTGGTGCTGCTGTTCCGGCCCGATGCGCCGCGCGGGGAAGTGGGGTTCGCGGCGCTGGCGCCGGTCGATCGCCTGCTGGAGCGGCGGCGCGGGGCGGTGCTGTGGTCGTTCGTCGCGGCCCTGCTGGCCAGCATCGCGCTGCTGCCGTGGGTGAGCTTCGACTTCAACCCGCTCCACCTGCGCGATCCGGATGCGACCGCGATGCGCGCGCTGGCCGATCTGACGCGCGATCCCGATCGCACGCCCAATGTGATCGATGTGCTCGCGCCCAACCGCGCGGCGGGCGAGGCGCTGGCGAAGAAGCTGTCCGCGTTGCCGGAGGTGGAGCGCGTCGTCTCGCTCGACAGCTTCGTGCCGGAGGACCAGCCTGCGAAGCTGGCGCTGGTGCAGGATGCCTCGCTGCTGCTCGACGTGACGCTCAACCCCTTCGACATCGCGCCCGCGCCCACCGATGCCGAGCGTGTCGCCGCGCTGACCGGCACCGCCGCGAAATTGCGCGCGGCCGGCGGCGATGACGCGCAGCGGCTGGCGGCGGCGTTCGAGAAGCTCGCGCGCGCCACGCCCGCGAAGCGCGCGCAGGTGGATGCGATGTTCTCCCGCCCATTGGGCGTGATGCTTGACCAGATGCGGCTCGCGCTTCAGGCCGGGCCGGTGACGCGGGCGGATTTGCCGCCGGAGCTGAAGCGCGACTGGGAGACGCCGGACGGCCGCGTCCGCCTGCAACTCACCCCGCGTGGCGACGCCAACGACAATCGCGTGATCGCGAGGTTCCGCGCGGCGGTCGCGAAGGTGACGCCCGCCATCTCCGGCCTGCCGGTCGCCACGCAGGCGGCGGCGAGCACCGTGGCGCGAGCGTTCGTGCAGGCCGGCGTGATCGCCTTCGTGCTGGTGAGCCTGTTGCTGTTCGCGGTGCTGCGCGATGCGCGGGAGGTGGCGTTCACGCTCGCGCCCGTCGTGCTTTCGATCTTCCTGACATTGGGAAGCTGCGTGCTGATCGGCCAGCCGGTGAATTTCGCGAACATCATCGCTTTCCCCCTGCTGTTCGGCGTGGGCGTGGCCTTCCACATCTATTTCGTGATGGCGTGGCGGGCGGGAGCGACCGGCCTGCTGCAATCGAGCCTCGCGCGCGCGGTGCTGTTCAGCGCGCTCGCCACCGGCACGGCGTTCGGCAGCCTGTGGCTTTCGGACCATCCGGGGACGGCGAGCATGGGCAAGATCCTGATGATCTCGCTGATCTGGACATTGATCTGCGCGCTGATCTTCGAGCCGGCGCTGCTTGGCCCGCCGCGGAAGGCGGGAAAGGAATAGCCCTCCCTATGCCGTCATGCCGGGCCTGATCCGGAATCCAGAGCAACAGGCGGGGACATTTGCGGCTCTGGATGCCGGATCAGGCCCGGCATGACGGCCGAAGATGTGTCCGCCTTGGGCGCGGGAACCTCCGCCGGATCGGCGAGCGGGTCGCGCAATTCGGGGGTTTCGGAGGGCGTGGGCGTTGTGCTTGCGCCCGGATCGGTCAGCGGATCGCCCAGCTCGCCGCCCTCGGCCTTGTGCCTGTGCGGGTGGATCGCCTCGACCTCGGCGGCGCGGTTTTGCAGGAAGACGGAGCGCAGGGTGGCATAGGGATCGACCGCGCCGTCGAACAGCGCGCGCAGCTCGTCGTCGCTCTCCGCGCGCAGGTCCAGCCCGGTGAGCAAGGTGCTGGAGAGCTGATATTCCCAGCGGTCGAACGGATTGCCGATCGCGACCGGCAGCACCGCCGCGTCCACCGGCCCGCCCAATATGTCGCGCAGCGTGGTCGGCCCGACGAAGGGAAGGAAGATATACGGCCCCGGCCCTATGCCATAGCGCGCCAGCGTGTTGCCGAAGCTGTTGTCGACGTGCGGCAGGCGGAAATCGCGCGTCTTGGCGACATCGCCGAATCCCGCCACGCCGATCGTGCTGTTGACCGCGAAGCGCGCCAGCGTGCGCGCCGCCTTCCCCGGCTTCAACTGCAGCAGATAGTTCACGAAGACGATCGGCTCCGTCAGGTTGACGAAGAAGTTGCGCAGCCCCGATCGCGCCAGTTTCGGCACCACATGCTTGTAGCCCATCGCCGCAGGGCGATAGAGCGCCTTGTCCAGCTTCTGGTGGATGCCGAACATCGAACGGTTGAAGCCCTCCAGCGGATCGCCTTTGGCGTGGCGATGCCGGAGTTTCGGCGCCTCCACCACCGGGGCGGCGGTGGAGGCCGGATCGGCGAGCGGATCGCGCAATTCGGATGCGACGGGAGGCGCCTCGACCGCTGGAGCCGGAGCGGGGTTGGCGGCGGGATCGTCCAGCGGATCGCGCAGCTCCGGCGCGGCGGACGGCGCCTCGACCAGCGATGGGGGAGGCGTCGGCTCGACAGTCTGTGCCGGGGCGGCAGCCAACATCGCCGCTGGCAGCGCGAGGAGATATGCCAATCAGCCGCCCTTCGCGGCGATGGTGTCCAGATGCGCGACCAGCGCCTTCGCGCCGCCCTTCGCCAGCACGCTCGCGAAATCGGCGCGTCGCGTCGCGATCTGGCTGATCGAGTTGCGATAGAAGACGTCGATGATCTTCCAGCCGCCCCCGCTCTGGCGCAGGCGATAGCTGATCGGCACGCCGGCCTTGCCCGGCTGGTTGAGCGTGGTGCGCACCAGCCGGTCGCCGCCGCGCGCCTCCACATTGGGGGTGATGGTGAAGCTCTCGCCGGACCAGCTATCGAAATTGGCGGCATATTGCGCGATCGTCATCCGGCGCACGGCGGCGACCAGGTTCTGCTGTTCGGCGGGCGCGATGCCGTTCCAGTCCGTGCCCACCATCAGCCGCGTCATCAGCGGCAGGTCATAGACGCGATCGACCACCGGCGCGATCGCCGCCGCGCGCGCCTGTTTCGTGCCCTTCGCCTTCATGATCGAGATCAGCCCGGTGTCGAGCGCCTGAACCACCGCCGCCGGATCTGCGGCTTGCGCCGCCGAGGGGAGGGGAAGCGCCGCGCCTGCCAGAACGAGGGGCGCAAGGGCGGCAGGGAACAGGCCACGCATACCAGGGGAACTCCGTTGTGCGGCGGGATATATCGTCCACCCCGCGGCCCGTTGCAATCTCCGGAGCGCTGCATCGCGGCAAATCCATGCCGGGGCGAGGTGGCGAAAGGCGCGGAATCATGTAAGGAGCGCTCCCATGAGTCTTCCGCTTTCGCAGGTGGCGCGCATCGGCGCCTATACGCTCCGTCAGCATATCAAGGGCGGCAAATATCCGCTCGTCCTGATGCTGGAGCCCTTGTTCCGCTGCAATCTTGCCTGCCCCGGCTGCGGCAAGATCGATTATCCGGATGCGATCCTCAACCAGCGCATGAGCTATGAGCAGTGCATGGAGGCGATCGACGAATGCGGCGCGCCCGCCGTCTCGATCGCGGGCGGGGAGCCGCTGCTGCACAAGGACATGGCCCGCATCGTGAAGGGCTATATCGCGAAGAAGAAGTTCGTGATCCTGTGCACCAACGCGCTGCTGCTGAAGAAGAAGATCGACGAATATGAGCCGTCGCCCTTCTTCACCTGGTCGATCCATCTCGACGGCGACAAGGAGATGCACGACCACGCCGTCGATCAGAAGGGCACCTACGACATCGCGGTCGAGGCGATAAAGCTCGCCAAGGCGAAGGGCTTCCGCGTGCAGGTGAACTGCACCGTGTTCGACGGGGCGGACCCGGCGCGGCTGGCGGCCTATTTCGACGAGATGGAGGCGCTGGGCGTCGAGATCACCATCTCGCCCGGCTATGCCTATGAGCGCGCGGCCGATCAGGAGCATTTCCTGAACCGCGAGCGCACGAAGAAATTCTTCCGCGACGTGTTCGCGCGCGGCCATGGCGGGAAGGACTGGACCTTCACCAACTCGCCCCTGTTCCTCGATTTCCTCGCGGGCAACCAGACCTATGAATGCACGCCATGGTCGATGCCGCTGCGCACGATCTTCGGCTGGCAGAAGCCGTGTTATCTGCTCGGCGAAGGCTATGTCGCGACCTTCAGGGAATTGATGGAGGGCACCGACTGGGAGCAGTACGGCGTCGGCAAGTACGAGAAATGCTCGAACTGCATGACGCATTGCGGCTTCGAGGGCACCGCCGCCACCGACGCGATCCGCCACCCGCTCAAGATGTTCGGCATCGGGCGCAAGGGCGTGAAGACCGAGGGGCCTATGGCGCCCGACGTGGACCTGTCGAAGGCGCGCAAGGCCGAGGACGTCTATTCCAGCCACGTCGAGCGTGAGCTGGCGAAGATCAAGGAAGCCGACCCGGAAGGGTTCAAGCGCGTGCAGAAGGTGGCGTGAGGGCTGTCGTCAGTCGGTTATCCGGCTGACCGCCTCCATCGCCGACTTCAACCCGGCAAACGCCCGATCCGCCTGCCGCCCGGTGTGGATCAACGCTGCCAACTGACGCGGATTGCGCGCCAGCGACGCCAGCACCGCGCCGAGCGCCATCCCGCCGTCGGGCCGCATCCCGACCAGCGCGGCGGGCGGCAGGTCGTCCGCCGCGCCATCGGAGATCACGCGGACAGCCGCGAATGGCAGCCCGTGCCGCCGGGCGACCCGCATGGCGACATGACTCTCCATATCGACCGCAACGCCGCCCGTCGCGTCGCGCAGCGCGCGTTTCGCCGCCGCGCTGGCGAGGATCGCGTCGCCGCCGACGATCCGTCCCACGACGGCATCGGGCAGGGCGCACCGCAAGGTCGCGAGCGCCGCCCCGTCCCCGTCGATCACCACATCGCCCGCCTTCAGTTCCGGCGAGAGCGCGCCGGCGATGCCGCACGACAGCAGGACGCCCGCGAACCCGTTCGCCGCAGCCTCCAGCCGTGCCTCTAGCTGCGCCGCCACGCCGCCGCCGATCACCGCCACCGCATCCGGGCAGGCGCGCGTGATGATCCGCGCCTCACGCTTCAGCCCGCAGGCGACTATCAGCCTCACATCCCGACCGATACGCGCTTGCTGTTCGAGCGTTTGAGGTTGCGGTAGCGCGCCATCGCCCACAGCGGGAAATATTTCGGATAGCCGTGGTAGCGCAGGTAGAAGACGCGCGGGAAGCCGCCGCCGGTGTAATGCTCCTGCCCCCAAAGCCCGTCCGCGTCCTGATGGCGCGCCAGCCATTCGACGCCGCGCCGCACCGCCTCGCTATCCACCTCCTGCGCGGCCATCAGGCCGAGCAGCGCCCATGCCGTCTGGGAGGCGGTGGAGGGGGCGGGGGTGTGGCCGGTGCGGTTCAGGTCGTAGCTGTTGCAATCCTCGCCCCAGCCGCCGTCCGGGTTCTGGATCGCCTTCAGCCATTCCGCCGCGCGCGCCACCATCGGCTCGTCCGGCTCCAGCCCGGCGGCGTTGAGCGCGCACAGGACGGACCATGTGCCGTAGATATAGTTCACCCCCCAGCGGCCGAACCAGCTTCCGTCCGGCTCCTGCTCGCGGCGGAGATATTCGAGTCCGGCGGCCATGCGCGGGGAATCGCGCCGCTCGCCGATCTGCGCCAGCATCGACACGCAGCGCGCGGACACGTCGGCGGTCGGCGGATCGAGCAACGCGCCGTGATCGGCGAAGGGCAGGTTGTTCAGATAATCATAGTCGTTGTCGGCATCGAACGCGCCCCAGCCGCCGTTGCGCGATTGCAGCCCGACCGTCCATTCCACGCCGCGATCGACCGGCATGCGATCGGGAACGGCGGCACGGTCCATCGCCATCACCACCACGGCGGTGTCGTCGAGATCCGGGTAATGCGCGTTGTTATACTGAAAGGCCCAGCCGCCGGGGCGCACGCCGGGACGCTCCTCCGCCCAATCGCCCTCCACGTCGAGCACCTGCCGGGGCTTGAGCCAGTCGAGCGCGGCCCCCGCGCGGGCGATATTGTCCTCGCCTCCGGCCTCCATCATCGCGTGCGCCGCGAGCGCGGTGTCCCAGATGGGGGACACGCAGGGCTGGCAATAGGCCTCGTCCTCATGGATCACGAGGAGGTTCTCGACCGACTTTCGCGCGATCGCGCGGGCGGGGTGGTCCTCCGCATAGCCGAGGAGGTCGAACATCATCACGCTGTTCGCCATCGCCGGATAGATGGCGCCCAGCCCATCCTCGCCGTTCAGCCGCTCCGTCACCCATGCGACGCAGGTGTCGATCGCGCGCTTGCGGAGCTTTTCCGGCCAGAGGCCATCGGCGCGCTTCAGCACGACATCGAGCGTGTTGAACCCCTTGGTCCACAGCCATTTCGGGTCCGCCGCCTGCGTGCCGAGGCGCGCCGGTTTGCCGGTGTACAGCTCGTCCACCTTCACGCCGCGCTTGTTGCGGGCGACCGGCTTCAGCGCGCACAGCACCAGCAGCGGCACGACCACGGTGCGCGCCCAATAGCTCATCTTGGAGAGGTGGATCGGGAACCAGCGCGGCAGCAGGATCAGTTCCGGGGGCATGGTCGGCACGGCGGACCACGGCCCGGCATCGTAGAGCGCGAGCTGGATGCGGGTGAAGACGTTGCTCGCCTCCGCCCCGCCCGCCGCATGAATCGCGGCGCGCGCGCGGGCCATGTGCGGCGCGTCGATATCGTCGCCGATCATCTTGAGCGCGAAATAGGCCTTCACGCTGGCGCTGATGTCGAAGCCGCCTTCGTGGAACAGGCTCCATCCGTCATGCGCGGCGGACTGGATGCGGCGCAGGTAGCGCGCGATCTTCGCCTCGAGGGCCGCGTCCACCGGCTCGCCGAGATAGTGGCGCAGCAGGATATATTCGGCCGGAATCGTGCAATCGGCTTCCAGCTCGAACACCCAATGCCCGTCCGGCCGCTGCGCGTCGCGAAGCGCGGCCGATGCGCGCTCCACCGAGAGGGACGCGGCCGCCAGCGTGTCGATATCGATCGTCTCAGCCATAAGGGAGGCTGTTACGGTCCAAATGCGATCAGGACAACGCCGCGCGGGGACGATAGCGCCAGATCGCCACCGCGCCGTAGATCAGGGTCAGCGCCGCGAGGTTCAGCAGCTCGCCGCCCTGCTCGCCGAGACTCGCGCCCATCTGGTTGATGCCCACCATCAGCCGGATGCCCGGCGTGGTGGGCAGCAGGCGGGCGAGCCATGTCAGCCACTGCGGCGTCGCCTCGTGCGGCCACGACAGGCCGGAGAGGAAGAAGATCGGCACGGAAGTGACGATCCACAATTGCACCGGCCGCTCGCGCGTGCGGAAGAAGCTGCCCAGCGCCAGCGCGCCCGCCACGGTGGCGGAGACGAACAGCGCCGCCGCGACGAGCAGCGCCAGCGGGCTGGCCGCCGCGCGGGGATAATCCTGAAGCCAGAAGATGAAGCCGGTGAACCAGGCGATCTCCGCGCAGCCGATCACGAAAAAGGCCAGCGCCACGCCGAGCAGGCTGCGCGTGGAGAGGCTGAGCGGCCCTTGCGCCTCGTGCATCGTGGCGGCCAGCATCGCGAGGCCCATCAGCAATGTCTGCTGGATGATGAGGAAGGCGACGCCCGGAAAGACGGTGCTGCCATAGCCTTCGCGCGTGTTGAACAGCGGCCGCTGGATCATCGCGAGCGGCGGCGCGGCGGGCGGGCCCTGCGCCATCGCCTGCGCGGTCGCCGCTTCTCGCCCGATCACCCCGAGCGCGGCGCCCACGCCTGCGAGCGCGGTTGAGGCGCGCAGCAGGTAGGCCCCGTTGCCGTAGAGCGCCACCACGCCCTGCCGCCCGGAAAGGATGCGCCGCTCGAAGCCGTCCGGAATCACCACGATCGCGCTTACCCGACGCTCGCTAAGCGCGCGCAACGCCGCGGCCGGGGAAGGCGGGCGAGCCGCCACCACGGCCTGCTGCACCGCCTCCAGCCGTTGGCCGAGCGCGCGGCTGGTGCCGCTGTGGTCCATGTCGACCAGCGCGATTGCCATCCGTTCCGGCACCTCGCCCGAATAGGCGCTGGGGTAGAAGAAGGCATAGAGGATGCTCGCCCCGATCAGCAGCATCGCCACCGAGGAATCCGCGAAGATCGCGCGGAAGGTGGCGAGGAAGGCGCGCCCGATCATCGCCGCCCCCATGTATCGGGCCGCCGCGCCGCCGCAATATAGCGCGGCAGGCCGATGCCGCCGCCCACCAGCAGGAAGGCGAGCATCGCCGCAACCAGCGGCAGGGATTGCATGGCCGGCGCGGCCATGATCCATTGCTCGGCCAGCAGCCTGGCGAAGGTGGAATAAGGCAGCAGCGCGCTCCACACCTTCGCGAAGGCGGAAGCGGATTCGATCGGGAAGATCGCGCCAGCGAAGGCGAAGGACGCGCCCGCATAAAGCCCCGCCGCCGACAGCGCCTTTCCCATCGAGAGCGTCAGGCCCAGGATCAGCAGGGTGACGCCGGCATAAGCGAGATACATGGCGACATAGCCCGCGATCAGCATCGTCATGCTTCCCGTGACCGGCCAGCCGCGAACGTCCGCCAGATAGAGGATCGCCAGCACGCCCCAGAGGGTGAAGATCGCGAGATAGGGCGCGAGCTTCCCCGCCACCGCCATCGCGGCCTGTCCGCGCGGGACATCGCCGATCCACGCGCCGATCGTGCCGTCTCGCAATTCGCGCCCAAGCGCGCTCACCGCCGCGACCATGAAGATCAGGTGGAGCAAGGCCGGGTGGAGGAGCGCCACCAGTTGCAGTTCATAGCTGCGCTGCGGGTTGAACATGATGCTGGTCTGTGCGGAAACCGGCGGCGCGCGCACCTTGCCGGGGCCGACGATGGCCGCGCTCTGCTCGCGCGCCAGCGTCGCGGCATAGCCCTGCACCGTATCGCCGATATCGCGCAGGGCGGACCCGGCCGGCGTGGAATAGCTGGCATTGTAGAAGGTGGTGATGCTGGCGGTGCCGCCGCGCAGCACGTCGCGCTCCGTATCCGCCGGGATCAGCACCACGGCATAAGCGCGGTTCGACCGCACCAGATGCTCCGCCGCCGCCATGTCCGCCGGGCGCGCGGCGACCTTCAGGCCCGGCGTCGCGTCCAGCCGCCGCGTCAGTTCGCGCGAGACGGCGGTGCCGTCCTGATCGACCACCGCGATCGGCAGGCCCCGCATCACGCCCGCCGAAAGCTGGATCGCGACCAGCGCCATCAGCGCGAGCGGCACCCATGTCACCAGCGCCAGATCCCAGAAGCTGCCGCGCAGGAACAGCATTTCCCGGCGGAACGCGCTGCCGAACACGGCGGCTATGCCGGCCAGTCGAACAGCACGGTCATCCCCGGCCTCAGCCCTTCGACCGGCGTGACCGGCTCCACGCGCACCTCGAAGCTCTTGATGTCGAAACCGCTCGATTGGCGCGTCGCGCGCCATGTCGCGAAATCCCCCGCCGGCGCGAGATAGGTGACGCGGAAGCGCGCGCGCCGCCCGTCGAGCGCGGGGATCGTGCCCGCGATCTCCTTGCCGCGCGCAAGGCCGTGCAACTGATCCTCGCGCAGGTTCAGCGTCACCCAGGGATGCGCCACGTCGGTGAGGACGAACACCGGAAATCCCTGCGGCACCAGCTCGCCCGGCTGGGCGAGGCGCTTGCCGACCTCTCCGTCGGCAGGCGCGGTGACGCGGGTCTCGTCGGCGGCGGCCTTCACTTCGG
>JASGGR010000034.1:0-22284 GCA_047602705.1 Sphingomonas bacterium
CCATGCCCTGCACGCCATTGGCGAACTCGACCATCTCGCCCGCCTGGACGTTGTCCAGGCCGTAGATGCGCGCGATGCCGTCGCCGACCGACAGCACCTGGCCGGTTTCCGAAACCTGCGCTTCGGTGCCGAAATTGGCGATCTGGTCCTTGATGACCTTGGAGATTTCTGCGGCGCGGATATCCATGGAGTCAGCCTTTCATCGCGTGCGCGAGAGTGTTCAAACGGGTGCGGATCGACGAATCGATCATCTGGGAACCGATGCGGACGACAAGCCCGCCCAGCAGCGCGGGATCGACGTGCAATTCAACCGAAACCTCGCGGCCGACACGCTGCCGGAGCTGCTGCTTCAGCTCGGCGACCTGATCGTCGGAAAGCGGGTGGGCGCTGGTGACGTCGGCCGAAACCTCGCCGCGATGGCGCGCGGCGAGCATGCGGAAGGCGCGGATGATCGCCGGCAGCTCCCCCAGCCGGCGATTCTGCGCCAGCACGCCGAGGAAATTCGTCGTCGTCGGATCGACGCCAAGCTCGGCCGCGGTGGCGAGCACGGCCTTCGCCGCCGCGTCGCGCGCGACGACCGGAGACGTGGTCAGCGCCTTGAAATCATCCGATTGATCGAGCGCAGCGCGCACCTTGCCGAGGCTCGCCTCGACCGTTTCGATCGTTTTGGACTCCGCCGCCAGATCGAACAGGGCCGTCGCATAACGACCGCCCAGACTCGCCTGGATGCTGCCCCCTTGAATACCGCTGGAACTCTCCACGCGATTCGCTTTCCTCGTCGTCGACACGGGTTGGCCCCGAGCGAACGGATGGCGCGCTTGCCGCACCTATACGCTTGGGTTGACGGCGCGCGTAGCAAAGGGGTCGCGGCGATGCAATCCTTGCGTAATATTGCGGGCGATACGGCAGCCGAAAGGAAGACGGGAATGGGCGGGTTCACCCGGATGAAGATGGACGACGGCGCGCAGAGCGCGGTCTATCACGCTCTCCCGCAAGGAGAACGTCGCGGCGGCGTGGTGCTGGTGCAGGAGATTTTCGGCGTCACCGAGCATATCCGCGACATGGCGGAGGAATATGCCGCCGACGGATATGAGGTGCTCGCGCCCGCCCTGTTCGATCGCGAGCATCCCGGATTCGAGGCCGGCTATGATCCCGCCGGGCTGGCCGAGGGCGTGCGGCTGGCGCGCGAGGCGCATCCGTTCGACCAGAGCCTCGCCGACGTGCAGACCTGCGTCGATGTGCTGGCGGCGCGAGGGCCGGTGTTCGTGGTGGGCTATTGCTATGGCGGCTCGATCGCCTGGTTCGCCGCGACGCGGATGCGCGGCGTGGCGGCGGCCTCCGCTTATTATGGTAGCCTGGTCCCCGGCGCGGCGGACGAGGAACCGAAGGTGCCGGTGGTCGCCCATTTCGGCCGCTACGATTCGGGCATCCCGATGGAAGGCGTCGAGAAGTTGATCGCCAGGGCATGGCCGAAGGCGGAGGTGCATGTCTACGAGGCCGGCCACGGCTTCAACTCGGACCGGCGCAAGGATTATCACGAGCCGTCCGCCGATCTGGCGAAGGACCGCACGCTGGCGCTGTTCCACGCCAACGGCGGGTAAGGCGCCCTACGGCCGCGCGGGGCCGGCGTCTTTCAGCACCGGCGCGCCCGCGGCGGCGGACAGCGCGGCATCCCCTTTCTGCCCGGCATCGAGCGCGGCGAGCATCCGCGCCGCCGGATTGTCGGCCGGAGCATGCGGATCGTAGGCGAGCGGACGCAGCAGCATCCGCGCCATATCCTCCTCGCCAGCATGGACATGCGCGGCGGCGGCGGCGAAGCGCACCTCCGACGCCTGCGGCGACAGTTCCTGCGCGCGATAGAGGCCGGCGAGTGCCGATTTGGTGGGCGGGATGCCTTCTGCGGCGAAGCTCTGCCAGAAAGCCCAGAGCGGCGCGGCATTGTTGGGATCGAGCCGGTTGGCGATGATGATCGGGCTGCGCGCCTTTTGCCATGCGGCGGTGTCGCGATTCTTCTCCCGCGCCAGCTTCTCCATCTGCAGTTGCGCCTTGTAGAGCAGGCCCTGCACCGATTTCGGATCGCGCGCGATCGCGCGGTCGGCCGCCTGCTCCGCCATCTCCGCCTCGCCGGCGTCGTGCGCGATTTCCGCGAACCAGCCCTGCGCCACCGGATCGTCCGGGAAACGCGCGGCGACCGGCGCGGCGCGCTGATAGAGCGCCACGGCGGATTTCGAATCGACCCCGTTGGTCGATTCCATCCTGAAGCGGATCATGGCCGCTTCGCCGGGCGAAAGCGTGCGCACGGCCACTTCCGGTGGCGGCCCGTCGCCATAGGGGATATACATGCCGGGAATGCGGTTGCGGGAGAGATAGGCGTCCACCTCGCGATCGAGCGCGCGCAGGTCGCCGAAAGCGTCCTTCGCCGCGGCCGGTGAGGGGCGGCCATTGTTGATGTTCGCTACATAGGCCGTGAACTGCTTGAAGCGTTCGGCGTGGAAGAAAAGGTAATGGGTGAGCAGCCAGCCGCGCCCGTAGAAGGTCTGGACATCCAGCCCGCCATGCCGCTGTTCCCATGTGGCGGGGTTGAACATCAGATGCACCGGCATCTTTGCGCCGTTATAGATGCCATAGGCGCGATGGTTCGCTGGAACGCCGATCGTTGCGCGATCCTCTCCCAGCCGCAATGTCGAGGCGAATTCGGCGAACCCTTCCGCAAACCATCCCGGGAAAGCGACCAGATAGTTGGCATACATGAAATGGTGCGCATATTCGTGGAACAGCACGATGCGCGGGAAATCCTGATCGCCCCCGGCAAAGCCGGCGCTGAACGCCACCGCTCCGCCGACGCGTGGACGGTAAAGCCCCGCCACATCATTGTTGCCGGCGAATTTCCGGACGTCCGAATCGCGCGTCAGGAACACGACGAGCGGGTTGGAGGCGCTTTCGGGCGGGTCCTCCTTTTCCATGAAGAAGCGAAGCGAATGGTCGAGCCGCTCCAGCGCCACCGCCTGCGCGCGCAGCGATTTCTCGCTGGTATCGCCATAAAGGATGAAGTGGCGTGAGCGGGCCTCCATCCATTCCGCCTGCGCGGCTGACGCGCCCCCGATGCCCAGCGCCGCGAGCGCCAGTACAAGCCGCCGGATCATCGGCCTCATCCTCCCCCCTAAGTTCCCCGGAAGGAATCATAAGGCGGGATATCGCGCGCGCCAGCGCTTATTGCGCCCGGCCGCGGGCCTGCACCGCCGCGCGCCGCGCCTCCACCGCCTCGGGGGTGACGCGCGCGTTGGCGGCGGAGGAGACGCGGTGCTCCAGCGCCATCGCCTCGCCGAAGGGGAGCGCGTAGCCGTCGTCGATCAGCTTCTTGTAGGCGGCGATGAAGTCGGCATCGGCGGAAGCGATGTCGGCGGCAAGCTTGCGCGCGGCGGGAAGCAACTCCTCCGCCGGCACGACCCGGTTCACCAGCCCCCAATTTTTTGCTGTGGGGGCGTCGAGGAAATTGCCGGTGAGGGACAGTTCCTTCGCGCGGGAGATGCCGATCAGGCGGGAGAGCTTCTGGCTCAGCCCCCAGCCGGGCATCACGCCGACGCGGGCATGGGTGTCCGCGAATCGGGCATTCTCGCTGGCGATCAATATGTCGCAGGCGAGCGCGACCTCGAACCCGCCGGTGATGGCGACGCCGTTGATCGCGCCGATCACCGGCTTGCGGCACGATTCGATCGCCTTCACCGGATTGTCGGATGCGTCGGTGGCATTGGCCGCGCCGAGGCCCTGCGCGCCAAGCTCCTTGAGATCCAGCCCGGCGGTGAAGGCGCGCGTGCCGGCCCCGGTGAGCACCACCGCGCGGACGGAATCGTCGGCGTCCACCGCCCGCATCGCATCATGCAGCGCGCGGCGCACGCCGATCGACAGCGCGTTCATCGCCTCCGGCCGGTTGAGCGTCACCGTCGCCACGCCGTCCGCGATATCGACCAGCACCAGCTCGCCCATCCTTCTCTCCTTTTGATCGCAAGCGACGGGATGCCGCCGCTTTCCCGAGCGACTACATCAGGCACATGACAGACGCCATCGACTCCGATGCGGCATGGGCAGCCTTCTCCGCGCGCGATCGCAACGCGGACGGGCGGTTCGTCGTCGCGGTCCGCACCACCGGCATCTATTGCCGCCCGAGCTGCCCCGCGCGCCACCCGAAGCGGGAGAATGTGCGCTTCTTCCCCGATGGCGCGGCGGCGGTGCGGGCGGGTTTCCGCGCCTGCCTGCGCTGCAAGCCCGAAGAGGCCGCGCGCGACCGCGTGGCGGTGGCGCAGGCGGTGGCCGCGATCGAGGAAAGCGAGGATGCGATCCCGCTCGACCTGCTGGCGGCGCGCGTCGGCTATGCGCCGCACCATTTCCACCGCCTGTTCAAGCGCGCGACCGGGGTGACGCCCGCCGTCTATGCGCGCGGCCTGAAGGCGCGCCGCGCCGCCGACGCGCTGAGCGGCGAGGCGCGCGTGACGCCCGCCATCTATGAGGCCGGCTATTCCGCGCCCAGCCGCTTCTATGCGCATGGCGCGAAGCGGCTGGGCATGGCGCCCGGCGCATGGGCGCGCGGCGGGGAGGGGGAGACGATCCGCTGGACGATCGCGCCCACCAGCCTCGGCCCCCTGCTGGTCGCGGCGACCGGCAGGGGGCTGTGCCGGGTGTCCTTCGACGAGGACGAGGCGGCGCTTGCCGCCCGCTTCCCCCGCGCGCGGATCGAGCGGGCGGGCGAGGCGCTGGCGGCGCTGGCGGCGCAGGTGGTGGCGGTGGTCGAATCGCCGGAGCGCGATCACGATCTGCCGCTGGACGTGCGCGGCACCGCCTTTCAGGAGGCGATCTGGCAGGCGCTGCGCGATATCCCGCCGGGTGAGACGCGATCCTATGCCGAGCTTGCGGCGCTGGCCGGCAACCCCGGCGCGACGCGCGCGGCGGGCACGGCCTGCGGGGCGAATCCGGTCGCGGTGGTCATCCCCTGCCACCGCGCGCGCCGCGCCGACGGCGGGGAGGGGGGCTATGCCTGGGCGGTGGAGCGCAAGCAGGCGCTGCGCGCGCGAGAAGTGCGCGGTTAGGCAAATATAAAATCTTCCCGCTTACCTGATCCTCCCAAATCGTGAGGACTGACAGGTTATGAGCGCGTTCGGGCGTCGCAATGGGATCGGCACGGCAGGCGGGCGATCGGGGGGCTTCGGCGTCGCGCGCCCGATGCAGGGCGGGGCCGTCCGGCCGGAAGGCGGCGAGCAATTCCCGCCGATCGATACGATCCCGCTGGCCATCGAGCCGGAATCGACCGTGCCCGCCTCGCAGATCGATGCGATGCAGCGGCTTCAGGATCGCCAGAACGCCAGCGGGGAGGCCGGATCGAGCAAGGTCGACGGCTTCGAGGCGTCGATCCACACGATCAAGGAACAGGTGCTGCCCCGCCTGCTGGAGCGCGTAGACCCGGAAGCGGCGGCGACGCTCGGCAAGGACGAGCTGGCGGAGGAATTCCGCCCGATCATCGGCGAGGTGCTGGCCGAGCTGAAGCTCACCCTCAACCGCCGCGAGCAATTCGCGCTGGAAAAGGTGCTGGTGGACGAGCTTCTCGGCCTCGGCCCGCTGGAGGAATTGCTGGCCGACCCGGAAGTGTCGGACATCATGGTCAACGGCCCGGAGCAGACCTTCGTCGAGCGCAAGGGCAAGCTGGAACTGGCCCGGATACAGTTCCGCGACGAGGAGCATCTGTTCCAGATCGCGCAGCGCATCTGTAATTCGGTCGGCCGCCGCGTGGACCAGACGACGCCGCTGGCGGACGCCCGCCTGAAGGACGGCAGCCGCGTCAACGTGATCGTGCCGCCGCTATCGCTGCGCGGCACCGCCATCTCGATCCGCAAATTCTCGGCCAAGCCGATCACGCTCGACATGATGGCGGGATTCGGATCGATGAGCCCGAAGATGGCGACCGCGCTGAAGATCGCGGGCGCGTGCCGGTTCAACATCGTCATCTCCGGCGGCACCGGCTCGGGCAAGACGACGATGCTCAACGCCCTGTCGAAGATGATCGACCCCGGCGAGCGCGTGCTGACGATCGAGGACGCGGCCGAATTGCGGCTTCAGCAGCCGCACTGGCTGCCGCTGGAAACGCGGCCCGCGAACCTCGAGGGGCAGGGCGAGATCTCGATCCGCGACCTCGTGAAGAACGCGCTGCGCATGCGCCCGGATCGCATCATCCTCGGCGAAATCCGTGGCGCGGAATGTTTCGACATGCTCGCCGCGATGAACACCGGCCACGACGGATCGATGTGCACGCTCCACAGCAACAGCCCGCGCGAGGCGCTGGCGCGTATGGAGAATATGGTGATGATGTCCGACATCAAGGTGCCGAAGGAGGCGATCAGCCGCCAGATCGCCGATTCGGTGGACATGATCATCCAGGTGAAGCGCCTGCGCGACGGCTCGCGCCGTGTCACCAACGTCACCGAGGTGATCGGGATGGAAGGCCCGGTGATCGTGACGCAGGAATTGTTCAAGTTCGAATATCTGGACGAAACCGCCGACGGGAAGATCCTCGGCGAATATCGCGCGATGGGCCTGCGCCCCTATACGATCGAGAAGGCCAAGCAGTTCGGATTCGATCAGGCGTTCCTGGAGGCTTGCCTGTAGGGGCCATCGACATGCCGGGCCTGACCCGGCATCCAGAGAATGACGGAAATGTCGGCGCCTTCGGCCGGGGCCGTTCAGTGGCCCAGCTTCTCCACCTTGTCCTGCAGCCGCGCCAGTTCCGCCTTCAGCGCGGCGATCTCGTCGTCCTTGCTGGCGGCGGGCTTGCCGGCGGCGGAGGCGGGCGCTTCGGCGCGGCCGGGCTTGAAGGCGCTGGCGGCGGCCTCGAACATCGCCATGTTGCGCTTGGCCATTTCCGCGAAAGGGGAGTTGGCGAAGGCCCCTTCCACGGCGGACTTGAACTGCGCCTGGTTGCGGCGGAAGCTCTCCATCGACGCTTCCAGATAGGCGGGCACCATCGCCTGCATCGAATCGCCGTACATGGCGATGAGCTGACGCAGGAAATTCACCGGCAGCATCGTCTGCCCCCGGCTCTCCTCCTCCATGATGATCTGGGTCAGGACATTGTGGGTGATGTCCTCGTCCGTCTTGGCGTCCACCACGCGGAACTCGCGGCCCTCGCGCGTCATCTGCGCGAGATGGTCGAGCGTGATGTAGGATGAGCTTTCGGTATTATAGAGGCGCCGGTTCGCGTATTTCTTGATGACGACCGCACCCTCGCCCGAATGTTGCTTCTTCATCGAAAGCTCCCGCCATGGCCTCTCGTCGCGATAGAGCACAATCTGCCGCACCGCAACACGGGCCGAGGCCCTTGCCCCTGTTCCTGGACATGCTGCGCAGCGAAACCGCAACATCGCCCGATCGCGCCGCCGCCGTGCTGGAAGGCCTGAAACGCTATCAGGAGATCGATCGCGGCCGCCCCCGCCGCCTTGCGCCGAGTCGCTTCCGCAAGCGCCGCGCGCGGCTGCGCGATTATGGGGGGGAGGGGCGGTCGGTGGTGTTCGTCCCCTCGCTCATCAACCCGCCCTTCGTGCTGGACCTTACGCCACAGGCCTCGCTGGTGCGCTGGATGGCGGAGCAGGGCTTCCACGCATGGCTGGTCGATTGGGGCGCGAATGACCCGCGCGACCGCGAGATGGACGTGGCCGGGCATGTCGAGCGGGTGCTGGAGCCGCTGCTGGCGAAGCTGCCGGAGCCGCCCCTGCTCGTCGGCTATTGCTTGGGCGGCACGATGGCGCTGGCGGCGGCGTGCCGGATGGAGGTGGCGGCGCTGGCGACGATCGCGGCGCCGTGGCGGTTCTCCGGCTATGGCGCGGCGGCGGCCGACATCCTCGCCTTGTGGGAGACGGCCGCGCCAAGCTGCCGCCAATTGGGGCTGGTGCCGATGGAGGTGCTGCAAACCGGCTTCTGGCGGCTCGATCCCGCGCGCACCATCGCCAAGTTCGAGGCGTTCGCGACCATGGCGGAGGACAAGGCCGCGCAATTCGTCGCGCTGGAGGATTGGGCCAATGCCGGCGAACCCTTGACCTATGCCGCGGGCGAGGAGTTGTTCGAGCGCTTCGTGCGGGACGACCTGCCCGGCAAGGGCGCATGGCGAGTCGGGGGCGCGGCCGTCGGCCCGGCGCGGGTCGATTGCCCCGCGGTAGAATTCGTTTCCCTCACCGACCGGATCGTCCCCGCCGCCACCGCGGCCGGGCTTGCCGACCGGCGCGACCTGGGCGCGGGCCATGTCGGCATGATCGTCGGCTCCAGCGCGCGCCGGCAATTATGGGAGCCGTTGCGGGACTGGCTTCGCAGTGCAGCAAGGGCTAGGTGATATGCAAGATCGCAACGCAGGAGCATCCGCCATGACCGAAGTCGTCATCACCGCCGCCAAGCGCACGCCCGTGGGCAGTTTCCTCGGCGCTTTCGCCGCCACGCCCGCGCACGAGCTTGGCCGCATCGCGATCGAGGCCGCGCTGGCGCAGGCAGGCGTTGCCGGCGACGAAGTGAGCGAGGTGATCCTCGGCCAGGTGCTCACCGCCGCGCAGGGGCAGAACCCGGCGCGTCAGGCCTCGATGGCAGCGGGCGTGCCGAAGGAGGTGCCGGCATGGGGCGTCAACCAGGTGTGCGGCTCCGGCCTGCGCGCCGTCGCCCTCGCGGCGCAGGCGGTGCAGACGGGCGACGCGACGATCGTCGTCGCGGGCGGGCAGGAGAGCATGTCGCTCTCCAACCACGCGCAGGCGCTGCGCGCGGGCCAGAAGATGGGCGCGCTCGAACTGGTCGACACGATGATAAAGGACGGGCTGACCGACGCCTTCAACGGCTATCACATGGGCATCACGGCGGAGAATCTCGCGACCGAATATCAGGTGACGCGCGAGGAGCAGGACGCCTTCGCCGTCGCCAGCCAGAACAAGGCGGAGGCCGCGCGCGCCGCCGGCCGCTTCGCCGACGAGATCGCGCCCGTCACGATCAAGGGCCGCAAGGGCGACACGATCGTCGATGCCGACGAATATATCCGCAGCGGCGTGACGCTGGAGAGCGTCTCCGGCGTGCGCCCCGCCTTCAAGAAGGACGGCAGCGTCACCGCCGCCAATGCGAGCGGCCTCAACGACGGCGCGGCGGCGCTGGTGGTGATGAGTCGCGCGGAGGCGGAGAAGCGCGGCGCGCCGATCCTCGCCACGATCAAGTCCTGGGCGTCGGCGGGCGTCGATCCCTCGATCATGGGAATCGGCCCGGTGCCCGCGACGAAGCGCGCGCTGGAAAAGGCCGGCTGGACGATCGCCGACCTCGACCTGATCGAGGCGAACGAAGCGTTCGCGGCGCAGGCGCTGTCGGTCGGCAAGGCGCTCGGCTTCGATCCGGCGAAGGTGAACGTCAACGGCGGCGCGATCGCCATCGGCCACCCGATCGGCGCATCCGGCGCGCGCGTGCTGACCACCCTGCTCTACGAGATGCAGCGCCGCGACGCGAAGAAGGGCCTTGCCACCTTGTGCATCGGCGGCGGCATGGGCATCGCCATGTGCGTGGAGCGGTGAGGCGCGACCGGCTCAGGGGCGCGAGATAATCGTCGCTTGCCTCGCGGTGAGCTTCCAGCCTCCATCGACCGGCTTCCAGAGGTCGGTGAAGCGGCGGTGTATCCCGTGCGCGGAAACCCCGGCCGGCGTTTTAGGCAGCACGATCTCCTCGCCCATCAGGAGGACCATGCCGCCCCGGACGCCGGCATATTCGATCACCCGGTCATAGCGCGCATAGCTGATCTGGCCAGCGGCGCTGCGCCGCCCGGTCGCGCCCCGCACGGAAACGCCGTTTTGCGGATTGTTCACGGCCAGATCGTCGGCGAGCAAGGCGGCAAAGGCGGCGTGATCGTCGGTGACCGCCGCTCGATCGATCGCGTCCACCGCCTTCAGTGCCCCGGCGATGCGATCGTCCCTGACGGCGGCCGCGACTTCCGCATTGCCCGCCTTCCAGGCCGCCATCGCCGAAGTGGGGAGGAGCGACCCGCCGAGGAGCAGGCATCCGACAAGCGGCCGAAGATCCATGGCAGGCGCCTTCCAAAACCCAGCGCGCAAGCTGCCACGAACGGACCATGGCGCACAAGGCCAGCGATTGTGGGTCTTGGAAATCCGGATCACCCCCATAGCCGATCGAATCGCGCACCCAGCCCGGTCAGCAGTTCATATTGCGACATGCCGCTGATCGCCGCCGCTTCGGGCAGCGCGTAATCGATCGCGAGCCAGTCGCCTTCCGCCACGCCCGTGCCGGTGCAATCGACCGCCAGCAGGTCCATCGAGACGCGGCCCAGCACCGGCAGCCTGCGCCCGCTCGCCATCGCATGGCCCTTGCCGGAAAAGCCGCGCCAATAGCCGTCGGCATAGCCGATATTGAGAATCGCTACCTCGGTGTCCGCCGGCGCCGTCCATGTGGCGTTATAGCCCACCGTCTCGCCGGCGGGCACGCGGCGGCGTTGCAGCACCTGCGCCTCGGGCGTCGCGACCTGGCGGATGCCGGACAAGGCGGCGCACGGCACGCCGCCGTAAAGCGCGAGGCCGGGGCGGACGAGATCGAAATGATAGCCGCTCCCCAGCGCGATCCCGGCGGAATTGGCGAGGCTCATCCGCCGCGCCTGCGTCCTGCCCGCCAGTTCCGCGAAGCGCGCGCGCTGGACGGCGTTGAGCGCGCTATCCTCCTCGGCCGATGCGAGGTGGCTCATCAGCGTGTCGATGTGCAGGCCGTCGAGCAGGCCGGACACGGCCTCCTCCGGCGAGAGGCCGAGGCGGTTCATGCCGGTGTCCACCATGACGTCGCACGCGCCGCCGCCCGCCGCTTTCCAGCGCTGCACCTGCGCGGGTGTGTTGAGCACCGGCCGGGCGTTGCGCAGGCCCGCCAGCACCATGTCCTCCGCGCGGACGCCGTGGAAGACGGAGACGGACACGCCGGTATCCACCAGCGCCCGCGCCTCCGCCCAGGTCGCGACGAAGAAATCGCGGCACCCCGCATTCGCCAGCCGCCGCGCCACCTCCCGCGCGCCGAGGCCGTAGCCGTCCGCCTTCACCGCCGCGCCGCAGGCCGCCCCGCCGCTCATCGCATCGAGCAGGCGCCAGTTGTGGAGCAGGGCGGCGGCGTCGAGCCGCAGGCGGGAGGGGGCGTGGTTCATGCGCTCCGGTTAGCCGCCCCGGCCGCGCAATCCTAGCTGACGATATGCCCGCGCCGGTCTTCCTTCAGCCAGATCACCGTGACGACCAGCGCGATCGCGGTGATGATCCACGTATACCACAGCCCCGCGAAGGGATTGCCCGTGCGCGCGACGATATACTGGCTGATGAAAGGCAGGAATCCGCCGAAATATCCCGTCCCCAGGTGATAGGGGATCGACAGCGAGCTGTATCGGATCGCCGGCGGGAACATCTCCGACAGCAAGGCAGCCACGGGGCCGTAGGTGATGCCGGAAAGCGCGGTGATGGCGAGGATCGCGATCAGGATCAGCGCGATGTTCCCCGCGCCGGGCCGAACGCGCCTCAGATCGTAGCCGGCGTCCGCCAATGCCTTGTCCAGCGCTTCGGGGGAATGATCCGCAACCGGCTCCCCGCCGATCGACACGCTCGTCGCCGGGGTGGTCTGCTTGGTATAGGCGACGCCCTTTTTCGAGAAATAATCCAGCAGCTTCGCGCACTCGTCCACCTGTTTCGCGGCGAAGGGGGAATAAGCGCATTGCGGCCCGGAAACCACCACGGGCGCGCGCTTCGCGGCATGCGCCAGCCCGGGATTGGCGGCCGCGCCCATCACCTGGAAGATCGGGAAGAGCAGGATCAGCGTCATCACATAGCCGATGACGATCGGCTTCTTGCGCCCCACGAGATCCGAAAGCCAGCCGAACAGCACGAACCACGCTACGCCCATCAGCGCGCCGACGCCGGTGATGAGCTGCGCCGCCGTTTCCTCCAGCCGCATCGTCGTCTGGAGGAAGGAGAGGACGGAGAACATCGCGGTATACCAGATCACCGTCAGCCCGGCCGCGATGCCGAACAGCGCCACCAGCATCCGCTTCAGGTTGCCGGGATAGGTGAAGCTCTCCACCAGCGGGTTCTTCGCGCGCTCGCCCGCCTCGCGCATCGCCTTGAACACCGGGCTTTCGGAAAGCTTCAGCCGCATCCACAGCGAGATGGCGAGCAGGGCGACCGAAAAGAGGAACGGCGCGCGCCAGCCCCAGCCTTCCCACACGCCCGCGAACACGGCCTTGAAGAAGAGGATCGCCGCCAGGCTCAGGATGAAGCCGCCGATCACGCCGGCCTGGATGAAGCTGGTGTAGAAGCCCGATCGCCCCGGCGGGGAATGTTCGGCGACATAGATCGCCGCGCCGCCATATTCCCCGCCCAGCGCCAGCCCCTGCGCGATGCGCAGCAGCAGCACCAGGATCGGCGCGGCCATGCCGATCGCGTCGTAGGAGGGCACCAGCCCCACGCCGGCCGTCGCGATGCCCATCAGCGAGATGGTGACGAGGAAGGTGTATTTCCGCCCCAGCCGGTCGCCGAGATAGCCGAACAGCACCGCGCCAATCGGCCGGAAGCCGAAGCCGACCGCGAAGCCCGCCCAGGCGAGCAGGGTCTGCAGCATCTCGTTGCCGGCGGGGAAGAAGGTGCGCCCGATGATCCCCGATGCGGCAAGCGTGCCGTAGATGAAGAAATCATACCATTCGAAGACGGTGCCGAGCGCGGAGGCGGAGATGACGAGGCGGATGTCCGCGGCGGAGGGCGCGGCGGGGTGGTCCCCTTGATCCATGGTCGTCGCCATCCGTGCCCCTCATTCCCCGTTTGGCGTAGCTGTGTAGCGCGGCGACGGCCGGCGGCAAGGGGGCGAACGGAGGCAAGGCCGGGCATCCCGGCACGAGGGGGGTGGCGGCAGGAGCCTAAAAGGCCGGCTGCACCGCCAGAACCTCGATCGCGTCGGCGCGGCCGGCGAACGGCACCACATCGCCCTCGCCCGCCCCGATCAGCGCGCGGGCGAGGGGTGCGGAGAAGGCGACCTTGCCCGCCGTCGGATCGGCCTCGTCGTCCCCGACGATCTCGATCGCGCGCTCCTCGCCGTTGAGGGTGAAGCGCACGCGGCTGCCGAACGCCACTTCGTCGGCCGGAGGCGAAGGCGCGAGGATCGCGGTTACGCGGCGCGTCTGCCAATAGCGCAGATCGCGCGCGATCTCCTCGCGGCGCGCTTCGTCCGCGCCGTCCTGCGCTGCTTCCAGCTCCGCGATGCGCTCGTCGATCAGCGCGCGCCCGCGCGGGGTTACGAGGTTCGGCCCCGGCGGCAGCGGCAGTTCGAAGCGCGGCTCCTTGTGATCCTCGTCGCTCTCGCGGCGGAAGGCGACGCTCATGGCTTGCCGTCCAGCATGTTGATGATGCCGGAGAAATCGCGCGCGCCATTGCCCGCGCCGGCATAGGCCTCGTAAAGCTCGCGCGCCCGCGCGCCCATCGGCACTTCCGCGCCGACGCCGCCGGCCGCCTCCATCGCCAGCCGCAGATCCTTGAGCATCAGCGCGGCGGCGAACCCGCCCTGATAGTCATGGTCGGCCGGCGTTTCCGGCCCGACGCCGGGAACGGGGCAATAGCTCGTCATCGACCAGCTCTGGCCGGAGGAGACGCTGGCGATGTCGAAGAACGCCTGCGCTTCCAATCCAAGTTTCCGCGCGAGCAGGAACGCCTCGCAGGTGGCGATCATCTCCGCGCCGAGGATCATGTTGTTGCAGATCTTCGCCGCCTGTCCCGCGCCGTTCGCGCCGGCATGGATCACCGCCTTGCCCATGTCGGACAGGAAATCGCGGGCGCGCTCGAACGCCTGCGCCGATCCGCCGACCATGAAGGTGAGCGTGCCCGCATTGGCCGCGCCGATCCCGCCGGATACGGGGGCATCCACCGCCGTCAGGCCCCTGGCCGCCGCCTGCTCCGCGACGCGCCTGGCGGTCGCGACATCGATCGTGGAGCAATCGATCAGGATCGCCGAAGGCTGGGCCGCATCGAGCACGCTTTCGCCATAGACCTGCTCCACATGCGCGCCGGCCGGCAGCATGGTGACGATCGCCTCCGCTCCTTCCGCCGCCTCGCGCGCCGAATCGACCGGCAGGCAGCCGGCGGCCTTCGCTCGCTCCAGCGCCTCCGGCGAGAGATCGAAGGCGCGGACGTCATGCCCGTTCTTCGCGAGATTGGCGGCCATCCCGCCGCCCATGTTGCCCAGCCCGATGAAACCGACGCGCGCCATCTTCCGCTTCCTCTATCCTGCCTCAACGCCCGAAATGGCGGGGAGTTACCGGCCCTTCCAAACGCCTGTGCGTTTCTCGATGAAGGCGGACATGCCCTCTGCCTTGTCCTCGGTGGCGGTGAGGATCTGGAACAGGCGGCGCTCGGTGACGATGCCCTGCGCGAGGAACGTCTCGAACGCGGTGTTGACCAGTTCCTTGTTCACCATCGCGGCCATCGGCGGCATCGACGCGATCGTCTCCGCTGTCTTGAGCGCATCCTCCACCAACGAGGCGAGCGGCACGACGCGGGCGACCAGCCCGGCGCGCTCCGCTTCCTCCGCGCCCATCATGCGGCCGGTGAGGCACATCTCCATCGCCTTTGCCTTGCCGATCGCGCGCGTCAGCCGCTGCGACCCGCCCATGCCGGGGGCGACGCCGAGCTTGATTTCCGGCTGGCCGAATTTCGCGGTGTCTGCGGCGATGATGAAATCCGCCATCATCGCCAGCTCGCACCCGCCGCCGAGCGCGAAGCCGTTGACCGCCGCGATCCACGGCTTGCGCGTCGCCACCACCCCGGTCTGCCAGCCGGCGAAGAAATCTGCCAGGAAGAAATCGGCCGCCGCCATGTCGGCCATCTGCTTGATGTCCGCCCCCGCCGCGAACGCCTTCTCGCCAGCGCCGGTGAGGACGAGGCAGCGCTGGCCCTCGTCCTTGTCATAAGCGCCGAACGCGGCGGACAGGTCGGCCAGCACGTCCGAATTGAGCGCGTTCAGCGCCTGCGGGCGGTTGAGCGTGACGAGCGTCACCGGCCCGCGCTGCTCGACGAGGATATTGGCGTAATCGGGCATCTGTCTTGTCTCCGTCATTGCGGCGTCCACGCCTCGGCATCGGGCAGCGGCGCGAAGATCTGGTCGATCAGATGGTCGCTCACCCCCTCCGGCGTCGGCGGGTTCCATTTCGGCGCATTGTCCTTGTCGACGATCACCGCGCGCACGCCTTCGAGGAAATCGTGGCGCTGCACGACGCGGCTGCCGACCGCATATTCCTGCCGCATCTCGTCCTCGAAGGTCGGCATCGCCCTGCCGTCGAGCAGCAGTTTGAGGCTGACCTTCATCGTCTGCGGCGATTTGGTCCTGAGGGTCGCCAGCGTCTCGCGCGCGAAGTCGCTGTCGTCCGCGGCGAGCGCGGCGAAGATATCCTCCAGCCGGTCCGAGGCGAACAGCCGGTCGATTTCCGTGCGGCGCGCGAGGATCGCGGCTTCGGGCGCCGGGGCCGACAGCGCCTTGAGCACCGCGCGCGGACCTTCCGCGATCCGCGCCTTGGCTTCCGGCAGACGCTCGGCCGGCAGGTAGTGCGTGGCGAGTCCGAGCGCGAGGCACTCCGCGCCGTCGAGCCGGTGCCCGGTCAGCGCCAGATACTGCCCGATCCGCCCCGGCAGGCGCGAGAGATACCAGCCGCCGCCCACGTCCGGGAACAGCCCGATCCCCGTCTCCGGCATGGCGAGCCGCGTGTTCTCCGTCGCGACGCGATAGCGGCACGGTTGCGAGATGCCGACGCCGCCGCCCATCGTGATCCCGTCCATGAACGCCACGATATCCTTGGCGTAGGTGAACAGCCGGTGGTTCATGCGATATTCGGTGTGGAAGAAGGCGCGCGCCTCCGCCCCGTCCTTCGCTCCGCTCTCCGCCAGCATGCGGATATCGCCGCCCGCGCAGAAGCCGCGCGCGCCTTTGGGATCGCCATCCGGCGACGGCGCATGGTCGATCGTGACGACGCGCACCGCATCGTCGCCGCGCCATGCCTCCAGCGCCGTCAATACGGCCTCGCACATCACGGTGTTGAGCGCGTGGAGCGCCTTGGGGCGATTGAGCCGGATGCGGCCGACCGCGCCGTCGGTCTCTACGATCAGGTCCTGGGTCATTGCCGCGTCAGCTCCCGCCCGACGATCATCCGCATCACCTGATTGGTCCCCTCCAGGATCGAATGGACGCGCAGGTCGCGCCAGAACCGCTCGATCGGATAGTCGCGGAGATAGCCGTAGCCGCCGTGGAGCTGGAGCGCGCGATCGACGATGCTCGATCCGTTGTCGGTCGCCAGCCGCTTCGCCATTGCCGAGAAGCGCGACTTGTCCGGCGCGTTGGCGTTGACCTTCGCCGCCGCGAGATAGAGCAACGCGCGCGCCGCCTCCAGATCGGTCGCCATGTCGGCGAGCGTGAACTGGGTGTTCTGGAAATCGGCGATCGACTGGCCGAACTGCTGCCGCTCCTTCGTATATTTCACCGCCTCGTCGAGGCAGCGCTGCGCCCCGCCGAGCGAGCAGGCGCCGATGTTGAGCCGCCCGCCGTCCAGCCCCGCCATCGCGAAGCGGAAGCCATCGCCCTCCGCGCCGACGCGATTCTCCACCGGCACGCGGCAATCCTCGAAGATCACCTGCGCGGTGGGCGAGGCGTTCCAGCCGAGCTTCTTCTCCGGCGCGCCGAACGACAGGCCCGGCGTGCCCTTCTCGACCAACAGACAGGAGATGCCCTTCGATTTCTCCTCGCCGGTGCGCACCATGCAGACATAGACGTCGTTATAGCCCGCGCCGGAGATGAACTGCTTGGTGCCGTTGATGACGTAATGATCGCCCTCCCGCCGCGCATTCGTCTTGAGCGCGGCGGCGTCGGAGCCAGAGCCTGGCTCGGTCAGGCAATAGCTGGCGATCCGGTTCATGCCGACCAGATCGGGGAGGAAGCGATCCTTCAGCGCCTTGTCGCCGAAGCGGTCTATCATCCATGTCGCCATATTGTGGATCGAGACATAGGCGCTGGTCGCGGGGCAGCCATAGGCCATCGCCTCCATGATGAGCGCCGCCTCCAGCCGCCCGAGGCCGATCCCGCCGGATTCCTCGCCAACATAGATCGCGCCGAAGCCAAGCTCCCCCGCCGCTTTCCATACATCGACCGGGTAATGCTGCTTCTCGTCCCACTCGCCCGCGAAAGGCGTGATGCGCTCGGCGGTGAAGCGGCGCGCGAGATCCTGGATCTCGCGCTGCTCGTCGGTGAGGTCGAACTGGTTGGTCATTGCTTCGATTTTCCGTCAAATCCGGGGGCGGAGGGGATGGATGACATGGATAGGCAGCCGACGGTCTATATCAACGCGAGCGATCGTAATGGCACAATCTACATTGGCGTCACGTCGAATCTGCTCGCGCGCATCCATCAGCATCGCGCCGGTGAAATCGACGGTTTCACCAAGCGTTACCATGTCAGCCGCCTCGTCTGGTTCGAATCGCACGAGGTGATGGAATCCGCCATCCTGCGCGAAAAGCAGCTCAAGAACTGACGGCGCGCCTGGAAGCTGGCGCTGATCGAGAAGGATAATCCGCTGTGGCGCGATCTGGCCGAGGATTTTGGATTCGAACGAATGCCCCCGCCATGAACGTCATGCCGGGCTTGACCCGGCATCCAGAGTTGCTGGCGGCGATGCCTTTGGCTCTGGATGCTGACTTTCGTCAGCATGACGGTAGAAGAGTGGGCCAATCAAGTCACCCCATCGTCGGGATGACGAATGCGTTGCCGCCATCGGGCGAGCCGTCCGGCCAGCGTTGCGTCACGGTCTTCACCTTGGTCCAGAACTTCACGCCCTCCATGCCATGCTGGTTGGTGTCGCCGAACGCCGAACGCTTCCAGCCGCCGAAGGTGTGATAAGCCACCGGCACCGGGATCGGCACGTTGATGCCGACCATGCCGACGTTCACCCGCGCGGCGAACTCGCGCGCGGCATGGCCGTTGCGGGTGAAGATCGCGACGCCGTTGCCGTACTGGTGATCGCTCGGCAAACGTAGCGCCGTCTCGAAATCGGGCGCGCGGACGATCTGGAGGACGGGGCCGAATATCTCCTCCTTATAGGCGGACATCTGCGGGGTGACGCGATCGAACAGGGTCGGGCCGATGAAGAAGCCTTCCTCATGGCCCTGAAGCTTGAAGCCGCGCCCGTCGACCACCAGTTCCGCGCCTTCGTCCACGCCGGTCTGGATCCATTGCTCGATTCGCGCGCGATGCTGCGCGGTGACGACCGGGCCGTAATGCGCCTCGGCATCGGTGGAGACGCCCACCCGGAGCGCATCGATCGCCGGGATCAGCTTCTCGCGCAGCGCATCCGCCGTCCTGTCGCCGACCGGCACCACCACCGGCAGCGCCATGCAGCGCTCGCCCGCCGAGCCGAAGGCCGCGCCGGCAAGGTCCGCCACCACCTGATCGAGATCGGCGTCGGGCATGACGATGCCGTGGTTCTTGGCGCCGCCCATCGCCTGCACGCGCTTGCCTGCGTCCACGCCACATCGGTAGACGTAATGCGCGATGTCGGAGGAGCCGACGAAGCTCACCGCCGAGATCGCCGGATGGTCGAGGATCGCGTCCACCATCTCCTTGTCGCCATGGACGACCTGGAAGATTCCCTCCGGCATTCCGGCCTCGAGGAACAGTTCGGAAAGCCGCACCGGCAGCGAGGGATCGCGCTCGGAGGGCTTGAGGATGAAGGCGTTGCCGCACGCGGTCGCTACCGCGCCCATCCACAGCGGAATCATCGCGGGGAAGTTGAACGGCGTGATGCCAGCGCCGATGCCGAGCGGCTGGCGCATCGAATAGACGTCGATGCCGGGGCCGGCCCCCTGCGTATATTCGCCCTTGAGCACGTGCGGGATGCCGCAGGCGAATTCCACCACTTCCAGACCGCGCTGGATATCGCCCTTCGCATCGGCGACCACCTTGCCGTGCTCGGACGCAAGCAGTTCGGCGAGGCCCTGCATGTTCGCCTCGACCAATTCCTTGAAGCGGAACATCACGCGGGCGCGGCGCTGCGGGTTGGTGGCGGCCCAGCCGGGCTGCGCGGCCTGCGCGGCGGCGACGGCGCGATCGAGATCGGCCTTCGTGCCGAGATTCACCCGCGCCTGCACCTTGCCGGTATTGGGATCGAACACGTCGCCGGCGCGCCCAGCGCCGCCGCCGGTATGGCCGGCGATATGATGATCGATGATGCGCATGGTGCCTCTCCGTCGGATTCGTATCGGTCGGGGTTGTAGCCGTGCGGCAAATATGCACTCAACCCGCTTAATTTGCCGAGGCACAGTGCATTTTTGCAGGATCGGACAGACTGATGAGAAACTGGGACGATCTGCGCATCTTCCTCGCCGTCGCGCATGCCGGGCGGATCGCGGCGGCGGCGCGGGCGCTGGGCGTGGACGCCACCACCGTGGGACGCAGGCTCGCGCGGCTGGAGGGCGCGATCGGCGCGCCTCTGTTCGAGACGGTGGCGGGTGAGCGCCGCCTGTCGGAAGCCGGGCAGGCGCTGCTCCATCACGCCGAAACGATCGACGCCGCCATCGCCGCCGCGACCGAGGGGGAGGCGGCGCAAGGCGTCGCGGGTCATGTCCGCCTGAGCGTGGCGGAGGGGCTGGCGACGCATGTGCTGGCGCCGCGTCTGCCGGGCTTCGCGGTGGCGCATCCGCGCATCCGGCTCGATCTCATCACCGCGTCCGGCCTGCTCGACCCGTCGAAGCGCGAGGCGGATATCGCGGTGATGCTCGCCCGGCCGCGCAACCGGCAACTGATCGCGCAGCGGCTGGTGGATTATCGGCTGCGGCTCTACGCCACGCCCGGCTATCTCGCGGCGGCGGGCGCGCCGGAGACGCCCGCCGCGCTGGAGCGGCATGTGCTGGCGGGTTATGTGCCCGAGCACCTTCATGCGCCCGAGCTGGATTATCTGTCGGAGGTGCACGACGGCCTTTCCGCGCGGCTGCGCAGCACCAGCATCAATGTGCAGCATCGCATGATCGCGGCGGGCGCGGCGATCGGCATCCTGCCCGACTTCATCGCGGCGAGCGACGCGCGGCTGGTGCCGGTTCTGCCGCACGTCACGCTCACCCGCGCCTTCTGGCTGGTGATGCACGCCGACGGGCAGGCGACGCCGCGAATCCAGGCGGTGACGTCATGGCTGCGCGAGGCGGTGGCGTGACGCTCGCCACACGCCTCGTCATGCTGACGAAAGTCAGCATCCAGAGCCGCAAATGCCATCGCTTGTGATTCTGGATGCCGGGTCGAGCCGGGCATGACGATGGGAGGGGAGGCCTCTAGCCCACCCCTTCCAGCGCCTTCTGCCGGCGGCGCTGCACCGAGCTGCCGATTCCCATCGCCTCGCGATATTTGGCGACCGTGCGCCGCGCGATGTCGAAGCCCCTCGCGTTGAGAAGCTCCACCAACGTGTCGTCCGACAGCACCTTCGCGCCCTCGTTCTGGATCAGCGCGCGGATCGCGGATTTCACCGCCTTGGCGGACACGGCATCGCCGCCGTCCGCGGCCTGGATCGCGGAGGTGAAGAAATATTTCAGCTCGAACTGCCCGCGCGCGCAGCTCAGATATTTGTTGCTGGTGACTCGGCTGACGGTCGATTCGTGCATCTCGATCGCCTCCGCCACCTGCCGTAGCGTGAGCGGGCGGAGATGCGCCACGCCTTTCAGGAAAAAGGCTTCCTGCTGCTTCACGATCTCGGTGGCGACACGGATAATCGTGCGCTGGCGCTGGTCGAGCGCCTTGATGAGCCAGTTCGCGCTGGCGAGGCAATCGCTGAGCCACGCCTTCGACGCCTTGTCCTGCGGCCCCCGCGCAAGCTCCCCGTAATAGCGCCGGTTGACCAGCACGCGCGGAAGTGTCGCATTGTTCAGCTCGATCGACCAGCCGGCGGCGGTGCGGGTGATGAACAGGTCCGGCACCACCGCCTGCGCCGGTTCCCCGCCGTAGCGGCAGCCGGGCTTGGGATCATAGCCGCGCAGCTCGCGGATCATGTCCGCCATGTCCTCGTCATCGACCTGGCAGATTCGCTTGAGGCGGGCGATCTCGCCGCGCGCCAGCAGGTCGAGATGCTCGATCAGCCGCGCCATGCACGGATCGTAGCGATCCGCCTCCTTCGCCTGAAGCGCGATACATTCGGCGAGATCGCGCGCGCCGACGCCGGTGGGATCGAACGTCTGGATCACGCCCAGCACCCGCTCGACCAGCGCCAGCGGCACGCCGAGCCGGTTGGCCACGTCGATCGGGTTGGCGGTGAGATAGCCCGTCTCGTCGATCAGGTCGATCAAATGCTCGGCGACGATCAGGTCCACGCCCGACAGGACATGGCCGGCCTGCGCGGCGAGATGATCGGCCAGATTCGGCTCGGCTTCCGCGAAGGCGTCGAGGTCGGGGGCATCCTCGCCCGAAAGGCCGCCGCCGGTGCCGCCCAGCCCGATCGAATCGGCGGGCGCGTCGTCGAAGCGTTCGGCGGCGATATCCACGTCGAGCGATTCGCCAGCCGCCTCGCCGCTCATCACAAGCTCGTCCGCGCCGGCCGGCTCCTCGCGCGGCGCTTCGGCCGGCTCGCGCTCGACGACCGGCGCGTCGTCGGCGGGGGCGGAGGCCTCCAGCAGCGGGTTCTTCTCCAGCTCCTCGGCGATGACGCCCTCGATCTCCAGGTTGGAGAGCGCCAGCAGCTTGATCGCCTGCTGGAGCTGCGGCGTCATCACCAGCGATTGCGACTGGCGCAGATCGAGGCGGGGTGCGAGCGACATTATTCGGATTGCGGCGCCGGTCCGCTCCTCCACCCGGCCTCCCAACGGCGGTATCTTATGAAAGGCCCGGTGGAGGAGCGCGCCGGCGCCGCGCGCGAGGCGAAGCCGAGCCGAAACATCACAGCGAGAATCCCTCGCCGAGATACAGCCGCCGCACGTTGGCGTCGGCGACCAGTTCCTCCGGCGACCCGGTGAACAGCACGCGGCCGTCGTAGATGATATAGGCGCGGTCGACGATATCGAGCGTCTCGCGCACATTATGGTCGGTGATGAGCACGCCGATGTCGCGCCGCTTCAGATCCTTCACGAGATCGCGGATGTCGGCGATGGAGATGGGGTCGATGCCCGCGAACGGCTCGTCGAGCAGCATGATCGTCGGGTCCGCCGCCAGCGCGCGCGCGATCTCCGCGCGCCGCCGCTCGCCGCCCGACAGCGCCATGGC
>JASGGR010000035.1:0-22253 GCA_047602705.1 Sphingomonas bacterium
CCGGCAAGCCGGCGGCCCCGCTCGCCCCGCTGCCGCCGACGGTGCTGGCGAACCTGCGCGCGCAGCTCGCGACCGGCGAGGCCGGTGGCATGGCGGCCGGGCAGTTTTCGGGCAATGCCGGAGACAACCGGGACGAATGATCGGGAGCGGGCAGGGCGCGCGCTCCTAATCCCGCAGCGCGATCGTCGGGATATTGGCCTCATATCGCGGGCGGCGGACCCGGCCGCGCAGGCGGCGCAGCAGCGGCGCTTCCACCAGATAATGCGCGGCGAGGCTGAGCCCCAGCGCGCCGGCGACGAGGACGGCGAAGCATGAAAGCCTGTGCGCCGCCGTATCGATGCCGCACCGGCTCCACACCTGCCAGGCGATGCCGATGCCCATGAGGTGGAAGAGGTAGAGGCTGTAAGACGCCTCGCCGAGCGCCGCCAGCGACCCCGGCACCGATCGCGGCTTCGCCTGCTCCCAGCTTGCCAGCCCCGCGACCAGCAGGGCGGAGGGGATGCCATAGGCGAAGCGGGCGAGATCGCCATAGCCGTCGATCCGGCCGGTCGCCTCCAATGCGCCGACCGTCAGCAGCGTGGCGGCGGCGGCGAACGCGATCCGGCCGCCATGCCTCATCCACCCCGCACCCACGGCGATCGCCGCGATCATGCCGAACAGGAATTGCAGGTTGAACAGGCTCGTCAGGCGCGGAATCCCCGGCCCGGCGGTCACTCCCGCCGCCTGCGCGATCCCCCAGCCCAGCCATAAGGCGAGGCATGTCAGGCCAAGCGCGCGATTGAGGATCAGCAGGGCGAAGGCGCAGTAGAACAGCATCTCGTGCTGCAAGGTCCAGGCGACGCCCAGCAGCGGGTCCCACGCGGTCGGCAGCAGGCTGGCGGAAAGCGCGACGCGCGCGGCCGTCACCTCCTCGCCATGGTTGGGCAGCATCATCGCCGCCGTCGCGGCCAGCGCCACCCAATAGATCGGCATCAGCCGGGCGAAGCGCTGCCACGCATAGCGGCGGATCGCCGCCGGATGGCCGATATCGCCCTTGTGGACGTGAAGGATGATGAAGCCGGAGAGGACGAAGAACAGGTCCACCCCCGCATGGCCCGGCTGCGTCACCATGGTCAGCGCCGACGCGCCCGCGACCTGAGAGACATGCCGCGCGGCATGATAGGCCACCACCGCGAGGGCGGCCACGCCGCGCAGGGCCTGTATCCCCTGAAGCTTGCGTGGTGTCGGCGCGGCCATGCGCCGGGCCTAGCGCGATTTCCTTAAGGGCCGGTGTCTCCGCCCGGATGGGCGCGGGATCGCCGTTCCGCGCACGGCGCATAATAAAATGACTATAAAACGCGAGCTGGCGTGATTTTCAAATAATCGATCCCCGATTTTTTGTGCTTGCGTTTCTTTCGGCGCGTCGCCTTAATGTTGCAACGCACAAGCGGCCAGACGGCCGAGGGAGGAGAAACGCTTGCCCTTCCATGAGATGTTTGAGCCTGATGGCTCGATCCGCTCCTGTTATGCGGAAGTGCGCAACTGGGTGGAGCGAACCGGGATCGCCGGGCTCAATCGCAGGATGGATGAGGCGGAGGCGATATTCCGGCGGATCGGCATCACCTTCGCCGTCTATGGCGAGGGCGGGGACCCGGAGCGGCTGATCCCCTTCGATCTGCTGCCGCGCATCTTCACCGCGCAGGAATGGCGGGTGCTCGATCGCGGCATCCGGCAGCGGGCGCGGGCGCTCAACGCCTTCCTCCACGACGTCTATCACCGGGGGGAGATCGTGCGAGCGGGGATCATGCCAGCCGACATCATCTACCGGAACCGCGCCTATCTGGCGGAGATGGCGGGCTTCACGCCGCCGGGGAAGGTTTACAGCCACATCGTCGGCATCGATATCGTGCGGACCGGGCCGGACAGTTTCGAGGTGCTGGAGGATAATTGCCGCACGCCTTCCGGCGTCTCCTATATGCTGGAGAACCGGGAGATCATGACGCGCATGTTCCCCGAATTGTTCGGACAGGGGCTGGTGGCGCCGGTCGATACCTATCCGGCGGAGCTGCTCAAGAGTCTGAAGGAGGTCGCGCCGCCCGCGTGCAAGGGCGATCCGGTGGTGGTGGTGCTGACGCCGGGATCGCTCAACAGCGCCTATTACGAGCACAGCTTCCTCGCCGACCTGATGGGCGTGGAGCTGGTGGAGCCGGCGGACCTGTTCGTGGACGAGGACCGGGTGTGGATGAAGACCACCTACGGCCCGAAGGCGGTGGACGTGATCTATCGCCGGATCGACGACGAATATCTCGATCCGCTGGCGTTCAGGCCGGACAGCCTGCTCGGCATCCCCGGGATCTTCAGCGTCTATCGCAACGGCGGGGTGACGCTCGCCTCCGCGCCGGGGGCGGGGATCGCGGACGACAAGGCCGTCTATGTCTACGTGCCGGAGATGATCCGCTTCTATCTGGGCGAGCGGCCGATCCTGGACAACATCCCGACATGGCAATGCGCGAAGCCGGACGATTGCGCCCATGTGCTGGAGAATCTGCACGATCTGGTCGCGAAGGAAGTCCATGGATCGGGCGGCTACGGGATGCTGATCGGTCCCAAGGCGACCCGCGACGAGGTGGCCGCCTATGCGGAGCGCATCCGGGCCAATCCGGGCGAGTTCATCGCGCAGCCGACCCTGGACCTGTCCACCGTGCCGACGCTCGGCCCGGCGGCGGTGGTCGGGCGGCACGCGGATTTCCGCCCTTATTGCCTCGTCGGCAAGCAGATCAGGCTGGTGCCGGGCGGGCTGACCCGCGTGGCGCTGACCGAAGGGTCGCTGGTGGTGAATTCCAGCCAGGGCGGCGGGGTGAAGGACACCTGGATATTGCAGGACTGACGCGCGATGCTGAGCCGGACCGCCGAGAATCTGTTCTGGATGGCGCGCTACATGGTGCGCGCCGAGGCCACCGCCCGCCTGCTGACCATGGGGCAGCGCATGACGATCCTGCCCGGCGCGCATCATCGCGACGAATGGCGATCGGTGGTGCGCGCGTCGGGCGCGGAGGATCATTTCCCCGAGGAGGTGCCGATCACGGAAAGCGATGCGATCGGCTTCCTGATGCTCGATCCCGCCAATCCCTCCTCGATCCGCTCCTGCCTGCTCAGGGCGCGCGCCGCCGCCAAATCGGCGCGCACGATGCTGACGCAGGACATGTGGGAGGCGTTGAACGAGGGCTGGCGCCAGCTCGACAGCTATGACGTGGCGGAAGCGCGCCGCCAGCTTCCGGCGCTGATCGACTGGGTGAAGACCCGCGCGATGACCTTTCGCGGCGCGGTGGACAGCGGGCAGTTGCGCAACGAGGGCCATGATTTCCTGAGCGCTGGCTCGGCGCTGGAGCGCGCGCAGATGACGTTGCGGCTGCTCGACGTAAAATATTACGTGCTGCTCCCCGAAACCGAGGTGGTCGGCGGCGGGCGGGACCATTATCAATGGACTTCCGTGCTCTACGCGCTGTCGGGCGCGCGGGCCTATCACCATGTCTATGGCGGCAGCTACACGCCGTGGCAGATCACCGATTTCCTGATGCTCAACCGCATGTTCCCGCGCAGCGTGGCCTATTGCTACGGCCAGCTTGCCTATCGGCTGGAGCGGCTGGCGGCCTGGCACGACGCGCGGGGGCAATGCCATGAGACGATCGGGAAGATGGTGTCCGATCTGGGCCGGCTCGACAGCGGCGAGATCTTCCGCGCGGGCTTGCACGAGACGGTGCAGGGCGGCCTGAAGATGACGAACCGGCTGGGCGGGGACATAGCCCGCACCTATCATTTCGGCTGAAAGAAGGACGCGCGTTCCATGAAGCTGCTTGTCCGCCACCAGACGGTCTATCGTTACGAGGCATCCGCCGGGCGGGTGGCGATGCTGCTGAAGCTGATGCCGGTGGACACGCCGTGCCAGACGGTGCTCGACTGGCAGGTGAGCGTGAATGACGCCCCCGTCCGCAACTTCCGCCGCAACAGCTTCGGCGAGATGGAGGCGGTGTGGATTCGCCACGACCAGCTCGACAATGCCGTGGTGGTCGCGGAAGGGCTGGTGGAGACGCAGGAGACGCACGGCGTCATCGGCAGGCTGAACGAGCAGGTGAACGCGCATTATTTCCTGCGCTCGACGCCGCTGACGCAAACCTCGCCCGCGATCGCCGGGATGGCGCAGGCGGCGGAAGGGGAAGGGCCGCTCGCCCGGCTCCATGCGCTCTCCGCCGCGGTCGCGGATGCGGTGGCCTATCGCCCCGGCGTCACGACCGCGACGACCACGGCAGCGGAGGCGTTGGCGCTGGGGGCGGGCGTCTGTCAGGATCATGCCCAGATCTTCATCGCGGGCGCGCGGGAGATGGGGATACCGGCGCGCTACGTCTCCGGCTATCTGCTCGCCGACGAAGGCGATGTGTTGCACGAAACCCATGGCTGGGCGGAGGCTCTGGTGCCGGAGCTTGGCTGGGTCGGCTTCGATCCCTCCAATCGCATGTGCGTCACGGAGAATTATCTTCGCGTGGCGAGCGGGCTGGATGCCGATGCGGCGGCGCCGATCCGTGGCTCCGTCACCGTGTCCGGCGGTATCTGGATTGACGCGGACGTGCGGATTGCGCAAGCGGAAGAGGGGCTGGAGGAGCAGCAGTTGCAGCGGCAACAGCAGCAGCAAGGATTGGCCCGGTCGTCCGCCGCCCGGATCTGACCGGGGCGGGATCGGGGAGCCGGACGGGCGATGACCTATTGTGTGGCGGTGCGCGTGGACCGGGGGCTGGTCATGCTGTCCGATACCCGCACCAATGCGGGCGTCGACAATATCGCGCGCTTCCGCAAGACCTTCACTTATGGCGAGCCGGGCGACCGGGCGATCGCGATGATGTGTTCGGGCAATCTTTCGATCACGCAGGGCGTGAAGACGATGCTGAGCCGCGCGATCAAGGATTCGGCGGTCGATCCCGATGTGGAAACGATCCTCAACTGCGCGACGATGCACCGCGTCGCGCAACTGGTGGGCGAGGCGATGAGCGCGATGCAGGGGCGCTATCGCAGCACGATCGAGATGCAGGGGGCGGCGGCGGACGCCTCGATCCTGATCGCCGGCCAGCGCAAGGGCGGCAAGCCGCGCCTCTACATGATCTATTCCGCCGGCAATTTCATCGAGGCGACGGAGGACACGCCCTTCTTCCAGATCGGCGAGCATAAATACGGCAAGCCGATCCTCGACCGCATCGTCCGCCGCGACACCAGCCTGGAGGATGCGACCAAGGCGGTGCTGGTGTCGATGGATTCCACGCTGCGCTCCAACCTGTCGGTCGGCATGCCGCTGGACCTGACGGTGATCGAGCGCGACGCGCTGGATTTCCGCGTCCGCACCCGGATCGAGGCGGATGACGAGGAATTCCAGCACATCTCGCGCGGCTGGTCGGCCGCACTGCGCAAGGGCTTCGAGGATTTGCCGAATCCGCTGGCGGAGTAGACGCGCGGCGAGGTGACGAAACCCCGATCGCGATTGTCGATATCTTGTTCCAGCGAAGCGCGGAGATGGTCGGCCTTCCTAACGTCTTATCGAACTTTGTGCGAGGCGCCGAATAGTGATCTTGTGGTAAGGTTCGACGAGATTCGTCGGGATGAACACGGCTGGCTGAAAGCCGCATGAAGGAGGTGAGCGACTATGCCGATTGGGCCGAGGGACGCAAATCGACCAGCTGGGAACGACGTGCCAACCTCTGATACATATACCCAGCGCCACAGCCGCCGCTTCTCGGATGAATTGATCGAGGATGCCCGTAAGCTTTTCCAGGAGCGGACGGATCGGAAGCTGACGGCGGAAGATAGCCGGCAGATGCTGGAGAATCTTACTGGCTTCTTCTCCGTTCTTCTCGACATGGACCGAGCAAAGGCTCGGCGAGAAGCGGGAGGCGGTTACGGCAAAGATGACTCAGATGAGTCGCATTGATGGAAGGTTGTGAACTTCGGAATGCCCAAGAAACTCGATATCGACAATCTGGACAGCGGGCGCGCCCAAGACATGTACCAGCGAGGGCGATCAACTGAGGTCGAGCATCAGGAGATGCTGCGTCAAACCCCGTCCGCTGAGACCGATTCGTCATTTCGAGAATTGGCAGCCGAGCTGCGCGCACGGATCACAAGGCGACCGCAAACTCCATCCGAGATATTGCTGCGCGAAGGTAGGTCTGCTCGATGATGGTAGGCTAGGATCTGCCGAGCTTCCGTCTCTTTGGCGCGCCCCCATTTCGGTCATTCGGCGCCGGCGCTCCCGACCCCAAAAACCGCCATTCGTTCATCTCGCTCGCTGCGGCGCGAGGAACGGCAGAGGCTGGGGACTTTGCGATCAGGCGGCTTTGCGTTCCGATACCGAGGAAGCGGCCATCGCCCGGTGACGTGCTCCCCTTTTCTCCTCCACTCATAAGTAGAGTCCGGGGTTGATAGGGTGCCCCTCGGGGCGATGTGGCGCAAGCCGCCTGACAGCATCGGCGGGCGTCAGCCCGCCTATCCCGCTGTGCGGTCGCACATGGTTGTAATCGTCGCGCCAGGCGCTCAGCACCGAGCGGGCGTGCGAGAGCGAGGCGAACAACGTCTCGTTGAGGCATTCGTCGCGCAAGCGACCGTTGAAGCTCTCGACGTAGCCGTTCTGCTGCGGCTTGCCGGGCGCGATGTAATGCCACTCGATCCGGCGATCCTGCGTCCATTTCAGGATCGCCAGGCTGGTCAGCTCCGTCCCATTGTCGCTCACGATCATCAGCGGCTTGCCGCGAACGGCGATGATCGCGTCGAGCTCGCGCGCGACCCGAGCGCCCGACAGCGAGGTGTCTACCACCAGCGCCAGGCATTCTCGCGTGAAGTCGTCGACCACCGCGAGGATGCGGATGCGGCGGCTGCAGATCAACGTGTCGCTGACGAAGTCCAGGCTCCACCGCTGGTTCGGTCCCTGCGGAAGCGCCATCGGCGCCCGCGTCCCCATCGCTCGCTTGCGACCGCGTCGTCGCCTGACGCGCAAGTTCTCCTCGCGATACAGCCGCAGCAGCTTTTTGTGGTTCATGACCAGCCCCTCCCGGGCCAGCATGATCCCCAGCCGGCGGTAGCCGAAGCGACGACGCTCGGCCGCGATCTCGCGTAATCGCGACCGAAGGTCGCCATCATCAGATCGCCGATGCGCATAGCGCATCGACGTCCGATCCACCGCCAGGATGGCACAGGCCCGACGCTCGCTGAGGCCGAAGAGCCCGCGAACGTGCTCGACGGCCTTGCGCTGAACGGCAGGCCTCACCAGTTTTTTGCCGCAACCTCTTTCAGCACCGCATTGTCCAGCATCGCGTCCGCCAGCAGCCGCTTGAGCCGGGCGTTCTCCTCCTCGAGCACCTTCAGCTTGCGCGCCTGGGACACGTCCATGCCGCCATACTTAGCCTTCCACGCGTAGAAGGTCGGGCTGCTGATCCCGTGCTTCCGGCACACATCGGCGGTCTTCATCCCCGCCTCCTGCTCACGCAGGATCGCGATGATCTGCTCCTCGGTGAACCTGCTCTTCTTCACGTCCGTCTCCTCACGAAGGCGGACTCTACCTCAAACTGGAGGAGTTTCAGGGGAGCACGTCACCGGGTGCAACAGAATGAGCAATAGGTTGCAGAGATAAATTTGCGATGGGGGCGTCTCGAAGCGCTTACGGCCCGTGGCGCCAGGACGGCTTCCGAATTTCGTTCAGGAGATCAATGAACCGCCGGACGTCATTTTCAGAGACGGCCTGGGTCAAGCCGCCATGAATAAATCGGTTTCTTTGGTCAGCCATCGCTCGCAGAAATGTCGCGTCTGCGGGACCGATTTCTCCGCGCGATGCTAACTGCTCAATCAGCCTGCCTGGCGACTGAGGGCGGACAAAGGCAACTGGTCGGCGAGCGCGGCTTAGCGCCTCGAAGGCTGCCCAAGCCATTAAAAGAGCCGCGCGCGTATCGACACCAATGACGGTGAGCGCGTTGTCAAGAAAGGCGCTGATCTCCGCATCGGAGACGCGCTCGATAGCAGGAGAGCCCGAGGCCCGGTTCAATACGAGGTGAAGCTTCCAGTCTGGCTCTGCCTTTAGCGCGGTCTGCAGCGCAGCGATGCGCTCGGCCGCCTTCGTGCTTTCGCTCGCGATTTCCACAATCAGTCGCGGTTCGCGGCCAAGCGCGATGGCATCAGGCCGCCAGCCCTTCAAACTTTCTGGCAAAAGGGAGGGGCTAGGCTCAACCACCACGTCATAACCTTGCTCCCGGAGTTGCCGGACCGTCGCCGCCAGAACTTCTGCCTCTGTCTGATTTGAGCTCATGTGGCCAAGTCCTCATGGGGGTCCGTCGACACCCGGATATACAGGGCCGGCTTTTCGCCCAACATGCAGGCGGCGAGCGTGGGAGAAGGATCGCGGAATGCAAAGATGCGGTCCCGCTCGAACTTTTGCACTACCACTCGTTCGACCTGCTCGTCATCCAGATATATCTGCTTACACATGGCATCGAGGGTCAGCTTGACGATGTTATCGACGTCACCGGTCATCCGATCTTCCGGGTAGTAATACAGCGTGATTGCGAGCCGCTGGTCGGTCGCAAAATGCATTTCCGGCAGCTTGGCGGCGCCCGACTCCCTCACAAGCTCTTTCCATTCGCGCCGAGCTTTTGGGTTGGCGCGCTGGAGCGACACAGGGGTCCCAGGCACGACAAATTCGAAAGGGAAATCCGGCTCCAAAAAAGCGCCCCTACACCGATCCAGTTAGGCCTGCAGCCTTCATCGCGTCGTGTAGGGCTTGTATGTGGCGTAGCCCATCGAGAAATCCGTGACGACAATCCCGATACTTCAAATGCGCCTGTTTACTGTTCTTAGGAAAGTGGTGGCTGGCATTTCTGTACCGCGAAATGAATGCTTGGGCACTGCTCAGTGCTGCGTTCGCACCGTTGAACTGGGGCTTAGCTTTCATCTTGTCGACGACGGCTGCCAGCCCACTGGAGGCTTCCGAGGTTGACATCCAGCCCTTCTTGGCAGCTTCTTTCGCAGCCTTGAGAATGACTCCCTCTACGATCTCGGATAGACTGGCCACCCCAGCCGGGCTGTTGCCCCGATAAGTCTCAAACGAGGCCTTCGCCATTCGCCTGATTTTGGGTGGCAGGCGCTTTACGTCTGCCGCGTAGTCGTTTTCAGTTATGTGCTGCGCGATCGGTATCGCCGCAAACTTCTTGATGGCTTGGCCTTCGCCATTAACGGTGAAGAGTCCGAAGCCATGCTTCTCTAGGTCCTGAGCATCCTTCTGATTTTGGAGATATGCCTCTTCGGGGCATACACAATATACGGCTATGGGTGACTGAACTTCCGCCATTTCTGCCCGACGCATGCGGAAGATCAAAGGATAGACCTTTTCGGATGCTTCAATCACCATCAAGTGGTTGTTGATCGGTGAGTTTAGCGAAGGCCGCCAACCTAGGTTTGGATCGATTTCCTCATCCAACTTTATCGGCGGATGATCATAGGTTGTAATGAGATAGCTCTTCACCGCATCACGGAGGAAAGCATTTGCGGAGGTGATGCCTTCAGCCACGGCTCAATCCTCCAGCAACTTGGCTAGAGTCGCCTGCAACCGTCGCAAGCTATCGAGGAGGTCCCCATCCAGTTCCTCGACTTTATCTTCGGTGAGAACTTCTGAAAGAAAACCGTCAATGTCCTCGACATATCGAAAGTACTTTCTCTCCTCGTACTCGAATGCGACTGATTGCTCGTAGGCTTCGCGGATCGTAACATTATTACTGGGATCGAAAATCTTATCGATGATCCTCTTGGTATTTCCTCGCTCGATATCAAGATTATCGAGCGCAGTAGCGATCTTCGAAAGTTGCCTGAAATCCGTTACCGCAGAGATTTTTCCTTTTTCAAACTTTGTTACAAGAGCATCCCGGATGTTGTCTATTTTTGATTCGTATTCTGGAATGCGCTTAATCACAGTGCGAAGAGACTTCTCCATCTCAATGAAGAAATCCTCGGATAATTTTTGCTGGAGCTTGGGTTTCTCAAGCTCTTTAAGTAGCATGTCCTTAAAGCGAACCGGCAAATTAATGAGCAGCTGGCAACGACGGATTGCGCCTCGTGTCAACCCAGTCATTTCTGACAGTATGATCTCATTAGGGTATGCGTCATGGGCAGAGTGATAGAGATCGATCACTCGTTCCAGTTTTGACGCGATCGTATAATAATCCCACTGCTCGCGCAGAGCGTGGATATTATACATCAAGACTAGGTTCTCTAGCTCCGACGGCTTGTCCTGAACGATCGCGGGAATCGCTCTGAGCCCTAGTTTGTTGGCGCAGCGCCAACGGCGTTCGCCATCAATGAGGAAGTACGAGCCGTTATCCTCATAGACCGTAACCGGAACCTGAATTCCATACCGGTCGATCGAGAGCATCAGGCTCTCCATCTCCTCCTGGCGGAATATCAATCGAGGATTTTCCGGGTTCGGCGCGATATCCTCTGGACATATCATTTTGAGCGCTTGTTTCTTAGACTGCGACATTATGCGCCCTCGCTCGGTATAGAAGCTCAACCACTTGATGCGTCGCGGTCCCTTTAGACGCGCCCATAGTAGAATGACTGTGAGCTAGAGGGACCACATCGGGATCGTGCCCGTAATGCTGCCGGAACATGCTCGTTATCTGCGCTTTCGAGTTTGGCAGAAGGCCATTCGACGGATAGCTCAGGATCAAATCGGCACCGATGGCGTGAACGGAGGCGATCAGACGTTCGATGGAGGCGCTGACTTTCGTTGCATGGCTGAAGCTCGATACGGCCCGATCATCCCGGTAAAGACCTCGCCCACGTGCTGCCGGATAATCATAAAGAATCAGCGTTTCGTATATGTGGTAATATCGAGAATACTGGTCCGAGGTGTACGGAGGATCGGCGTAAACGAGCCGCACATCAGCGAGCCTTTCTCTACCGCGTAACAGCGACAGCGCGTCCGCTTGAAACGTACGGTTGCCAGTTCGCCAAGCCTGAGATCCGATAGCGGCTAGTCGGCCCAACGCATCTAGAAACTCGTGCCACACCGATCGACGGCGCTGGTTGACCATTTTGCCTATATTATTGGGCTTGGGCGTCAGGGGCTGAGCGAAATGGCCAGTGGTGCTTGCACATCTCGAAACCGCCGAACAGAGGGCGACGAGGCACCAGTCTCGGAGGTCGCCTTCGTCAGTGGCAACATCGATCGCATATCGAATGCTGTCGATCTCTGCAGACTGCCGTACGCCAAAGTATGTGCCCGCGTATCGCTCAAAGAACAGCTTATGGCGCGATCCAGCTCCGCTCTGAATGCGATTAGCGACAAAAATGCGCGTCTCGAATGTCGCAAGGAGAGAGCCAGCATCCTCGGAAGCTAGCGCGTCACGCTCCGAGGATAGCTCGACAGAATGCTCGCGCTCCATAGTGCTCAAGTGGCGATCGAAGATATCACCAAGAAGTATCTCGATTGACCTAGGCTCAGGTGCGTCTTGGGTCGAACAAAACTGGCATTTTGCAACTAAGGAAGCGAACGCTTGCAGGTCATTCGACCAAATTTGGCGAGATGGTGCCAGACTCTGGCCGACCGCGCACATGCCAGCGAAAAGGTCCAAGCAGGGGCCGGGTTGACAATCCGCCGCCAAGTCCGCGACTAACGGAGCTAGCGGGCGCTTAGTGCCCATGTAACTTATAGCTAGCATTCCCCCTCCGGAATAATAGCTAGGCGGTCGGCGATCGTCGGTCAATCTTTTCGCACACGCGGATCAAGTAGATGGGTCCGTGTGGCTCGGGTGAGGCTATCCGCCCTACCAGCAAAATCCTTCCTTTGTGGTGCCTACCGCTCGGCGCTCGACCATCGACGAACTGCCAGGAAATGAGCAAGATTAAGTTACTGAAAATAAATACAATTTGTGCGCAACAAAATTGCTCATTTTGTTGCATCAAGCGGTTTTGGGCGACGGTCGTTGATATCCAAATGGCAAAGATTGGGTCGTGAGCTATCGACCGAGCGCTTCAGTCGAACATGTCTGCTATCGCCGCCGCCACGCCGAAAAGCTGCCTGACCGGTTCGGCCCCGAAGCGGCTGGGCCGCTTTCGGCGCAACCTACCAGTAGGGGATGCGACCGAACCTCAGTCGTTCAGCCACCAGACCGTTTTGGAGTCGCCATTCGCGGAGATCAGGAGGCTGGTGCTAACCCCAAGTCTGGGACGAAGCGGCCATTGCTAACGCACCAATTTAAGCGGGCTTCGGCTTCATGGCGGGCAACGCACCATATTATTCAAACGCGAAACGTCGGTGTCGTATCCCCCTCTTGGGAAACCTTCGCCGCCTGCGCAAGCGCTGCGCGTGCGCGCCATGTCTGAAATCTTCAAGAGGTGCTGGAGTCGCCGCGCTAACATCGCCGTCTGTCCATCGATCGAAGGGTCATAGGTGACGCAGGCAGCCATTGTATCGCCGCGGAACGCGCACAGCGCCGAGCGCCGCTTCTTCCTATGGATGGCGGTGCTCCTCGTGGCGACGGTCGTATGTGGCTTTAGTCTCAATTTTGCCTCGGGGCGGGTGAGTGTAGCCATGCTGCCTATCCAGGTGCATCTGCATGGCATGGCCTTTGGCGGATGGACTCTCCTCTATCTTGTCCAGTCATGGCTGGTCGACAAAGGCTCGGTCGCGCTTCATCGCCGGCTCGGCTGGCTAGGCGCGGCGCTGACGACGGCCATGATCCCGCTTGGGATCGCCGTAACGGCGATGGCCATCCAGCGCGGCGCCGTCCCGTTCTTCTTTCCGACGAACATCTTCCTGGTGCTCAACATCGCTGGTGTTGTCTTGTTCGGCGCACTCGTCGCCGCCGCGATCGGGTTCAGGCGGCGCGCCGACTGGCATCCAAGGCTAATGCACTGCGCCGCCGTCAATCTCATCGCCCCGGCTTTCGGTCGTCTGTTGCCGATGCCGTTGCTGGGACCTTGGGGACCGCTTGGCATCCTGGGCATGATCGTCCTCTATATCGGCATGGGTGCCCTCTTCGATCTCGTGGTCCGGCGAAGCGTCCATCGCGCCTGGTGGTGGGGCCTCGGCGCGACCATCGCCGTGAACCTCGCTGTAGTTCCGATTGCCGGCACCGCACCGGTTAGAGCTCTTACGGGATTCCTAGCCAAGGGACGAAGCGGGGGTCAGGTCGCGCCGATCCGCGTCCAATCGGCGAAAAAGGGCAATGGCGACGCGCCGGTGAGGTCGCGGCATTCCCGTACGAAATGGGCCTGATCGGCATAGCCGGCGGCGTAGGCGAGGTCGGTCCATCGCGCCGTAGGGCGACGTCGTCGCGCGTCCAATAACGCGCTTAGGCGCGCCGTGCGCGCATAGTGTTTGGGCGCGAGGCCTACCTGTCTCGAGAACCGCCGATTGAACTGCCGCTCGCTCAGGCCAGCCCAATCCGAGAGGGCATCGATGCGGGTTTGGCCGCCCGATCGCAGGAGCAGGCGTGCCGCCATGTCGATCCGGTCGACTGGCCGGAGATCGTTCCACATCCCGCCGAACCAGCGCTCAGCGGCGGTGACGCGCGCAGGGAAGTCGGTCGCGCTGAACACGGCATCACGCAAGCCGGTGGTGATCTGGCCGAACACATCGGCCATCGCGACTCCCTCATTGGCGATATGCCTCATGTCGAGGCCGATCAGGCGATGGATCGCGCCGGGCTGCAGGCGGATCGAGAACGCTTTCACCTCGCCGGACATCAGCAGTCGAGTGGTCCCGACTCCGTGCGGTCCGACCAGGGACACCTCAGGCGATATCGTGAATTCTTGATTGTCATGGGATGCGCGATACTGCTCGGCTAGATAGATTTCGATAAACAGGTCCGGCCGCGCAGGCAGCGGATGCGTCAGGTTCGCTTCTCCGAAATGCGCGGTGCGCTCCTCAAAAGCGGAAACGAGCGACCGCAGGGCCGGAGAAGCAGGTAGGCGTTGCAAACGCATTCTCGGTATCCTCGTCACCAAGCGGAGGAGCGCCAACTTTATCATTAAACACCGTCCCTGAAGAAGTCGAAGATCGACTCTGTCGTTTGTCGGCGCTGCGACGAGATCTGCCAGACCGTCGCCAAGACCAGATTTGCGACGGTCCGATATGCCGCCCGGCGAAAAGAAATGCAGGCCGACAACTAAGCTGTGTCGACAGCCATCGCCGCTGCGTGGCGCTGCTGAAGAGCGGCGGCTATTCCGAATTGCCGGTCGAAACCTGCCGGTCAACAGTCGGCCCGTAACTCGCCGTAGGAAGCGCCTTCATCCCCGATGCACAAGCTTTCGGATTCATGGGTTTGCTTGGTTGAGAAACCCAATCCGGATTCGAACTTCAATGTTCGATATTAAAACAATAAATTCAACAGCTTGACGAGAATCTGCTTCAGGGGGCCATTTGCTCCTCCGTGAGCCCATCGTAAGCGATTGAAATATATGGATTATTTTGAACGAATAAATGGTCGGGGAGAGAGGATTCGAACCTCCGGCCCCTGCCTCCCGAAGGCAGTGCTCTACCAGGCTGAGCTACTCCCCGACACGGAGCAATCTATCGGTCAACGGCCCGTTTTTCGGGAGGCCTACCGATCGCTGGAGGCGCGCCTATAACCAGCGGATTCGCGGTGCGCAAGCACCTATTCACATCGGCGCGCGCGCGGCGAGCATCGCGGCGAGCGAGGTGAATTTCTCGCGCGGCGCGCCGTCGCGGGCATTGGCGATCTCGGCGCGCTCGATCCCCTGCCAGTCCCGGAACGTCACGATATCCACATCGCGCCGGGAGAGAAGCGCATCCAGCCCGGCGCGGCCCTGCTTGCCGCTGTCTTCGGGCGTGTCGGCGGCGATCTGGTCCGCGATCAGGAAGCCGTCCGGCCGGTTGGTGCCGATGGTGCCCGTCGGCCCGCGCCGCGCCCAGCCGACCGCATAAAGGCCGGGCGCGATCCGCCCTTCCTCATTGGCGAATCGACCGCGTTTCGAATCGTAGGGCACGCCCTCGATCGGCGGGGTGCGATAACCGATGCAGCTCACCACCAGCCCGGCGGGGATTGCATAGGTTTCGCCGGTGCCGACGGCGCGCCCCTGATCGTCCAGCCGCGTGCGCTCCACGATCACGCGCTCCACCTTGCCGTCGCCTTCGATCGCGACCGGCATGGCGAAGAAATCGAAATGGATGGAGAGCGGCGCGTCGGGCTGCTTCTCCGCGAAGGCGCGCAAATGGCTCACCGATTTGCGCAGGCCCGGCTCCAGCGCGGCATCGGCTTCCGCGGGCGGCAGGTCGGCCGGTTCCACGCGCGGCGCGGCGCGGGCGAGATGACCCAGCTCGCCCAGTTCCTTCGGCGTCATCGCGATCTCGTGCGGCCCGCGCCGCGCCAGGATGGTGATGTCGCGGATGCCGTGCGGCTTCAGCGCGTCGAGCGCATGGGCGACGATATCGGAGCCGGCGAATTCCTCCTCCGTCTTGGCCAGGATGCGCGCCACGTCGAGCGCGACATTGCCCGCCCCGACGATCACCGCGCCCGGCCCGTCGAGCGAGGGGGCGAGATCGGCGAAATCGGGATGGCCGTTATACCAGCCGACGAATGCCGCCGATCCGACCACGCCGGGCAGGTCGTCCCCAGGAATGCCGAGCGGGCGATCGTTGGGCGCGCCCGTCGCCAGCACCACCGCATCGTAGAGCGAGAGCAATTCCTCCACCGAAATGTCGCGCCCGACCGAGATATTGCCGACGAAACGCACATTGTCGCTGAGCGCGGTCGCCTCGTAGCGACGGGAGACGGCCTTGATCGACTGATGATCGGGCGCCACCCCGGTGCGGATCAGGCCGTAGGGCACGGGAAGGCGGTCGATGATGTCGACACGCACCTCCTCGCCGAACTGTTTCTGGCAGGCCTCCGCGGTGTAATAGCCCGCAGGCCCCGAGCCGATCACGGCGACGTGGCGCATATGGCGTCTCTCCTTGTCGGGGCGGATGCTAACCGCTTGGCGGAAGAGGGCAAGCCGCTTATCGCGCTGGCGATGTCGATGCTCGAAACCATTGCGACGATATTGGGGGTGGCGTGCGTTGCCCTGGCGGCGCGGCGCAACATATGGACCTTCCCCACCGCGATCGGATCGGTCGTGCTGATCGGCATCGTCGTGTTCGAGGCGCGGCTCTACAGCGACGCGTTGCTCCAGGGGTTCTTCGTCGCCGCCAACGTCTACGGCTGGCTGAACTGGCTCCGCTCGCGCGAGGAGCGGGGCGAGGTGGCGGTGGAGCGGATGAGCAGCCGCGCGCGCCTGGCATGGACGGCGGGGGGCGTCGCCGCGACGATCCTGTGGGGGGCGGCGATGCACCGTTTCACCAACGCATCCTATCCATGGTGGGATGCGGGAATCGCCATCGCCAGCGTGGCCGGGCAATTGCTGATGGCGCGGCGGAAAATCGAGAACTGGCTGATCTGGATCGCCGTGGACCTTGCCTCCGTGCCATTGTATCTGGCGAAGGGGCTGTATCTGTTCGCGGGGCTTTACGTGATCTATCTGGCGCTGGCCTGTTGGGGCCTGTTCGACTGGCGCCGCGCCGAAGGTGGGCCGGCCCTCGCATGACATTGCGCACGGTCTGCCTCCACGGCCCGGAAAGCACGGGCAAATCGACCACGACCGCGCGGCTGGCGCGGGAGTTCGGCACGCCGGTGGTGGCCGAATTCGGCCGCACCTATTGCGAGCGCTACGGCGTTGAGGATCTCACCATGTCCGATCTGGTGACGATCGCGAACACGCAGGACATGCAGGTGCGCGCGGCATGCGACGCGGGGCGCTTCCCGGTGATCGTGGATACCGATGCGCTGATGAGCGCGGTGTGGGCGGACATGATGTTCGGCCGCCGCGACCCGTGGTTCGCGCGGTGGAACAATGTGGCGGACCTCTACCTGCTGTTCGACATCGACCTGCCGTGGATCGAGGACGGCACCCGCATGTTCGGCAGCGCGGAGCAGCGGCAGCGGTTCTTCGACCTGTCGAAGGCGGAGCTGGAGCGGCGCGGGGTGCGCTGGGAACTCGTCAGCGGATCGGGCGAGGCGCGTTATGAAGCGGTATTGGACGCGATCGCGCGGGCGACGGCCAAGGCGGCCTAGCGCCCGAGCCTGATCGGCCGGCATCATGACGGAATGAGAAAAGGGCCGGCCCCGTGGGAGCCGGCCCTTTCGCGTTTACCTCGACGGGGCGAGCTTGGTGTTCAGCACCCAGCCCACATTGTCGTTCTCGTCGGCGACCTCCCACCACAGGCCGTTCTTGTTGCCCGTGGGATAGACGATCGCGCCGGGCGGCAGCGTGCGGATCGCCTTGGCGGTGGCGAGCGCGCTGGCGCGCATCGCGACCGGGCCTTCGGTCGTATAGGTCTTCTTCGGCGCGGCCTCGGCGGTGCCTTCCTGACCCGGCTGGACCAGCCCCAGCTCGTTCACCATCTTCGAATAGGCCTGGATGAACGACAGGGTGACGATCCGGCCGATATCGGTATTGTCATAGCCGCCGCCGACCGCCGCGAGGCCGCCGCCGAAGAAGCCGGTGCCGCCGCCCGCGCCGAACGTCAGGTTGTTCTTCGCGGCATAGCCTTCGGACGTGGCGATCGTTTCGGTGGTGCGCACGTTGGTGATGGAAAGCACGGTGTTCGCCTCCATCTTCTTGCTGCCGAGGCCGCCGGCCAGCGCGCCGAAGCGGCCGCCGATGAGCCCGCCGATCGCGCCGATGCCGCCGCCGCCGGAGACGTTGCGGTTCGCGCCCTGGATTTCAGCCACCAGCACATAATCGGCCGCCTTGATCTGGCCCTGGCCCACGTTGGAGCGGCGCTGGAGACCCAGATCGGCGCCGATGTCGCGCTCGCGCTGCGCGGCCTGAAGCCCGCTGCCGCGATCGACCAGGTTGAAGCAGCCCGAACGCTGCACCAGCACCTTCAGCAGCTTGGACGGCGGGGCGAGGCTGTATTGCGTCCACGGCCGGGGATCGTCGCCGTCGACGATCGAGATCGTGCCCATCTTGCGCATGCAATGCGGCACGTCGTTCGCGGTCTGCTCCTGAAGCCGCTGGCCGGCGGACGGCTTGGCCAGCTTCTGCGCGTCGGCGGTCGACGCGGACAGGGCCATCGCCGATGCGGCGGCGGCCAACGTCAATTTCCCCAGCATCTATTACTCCCCATTTTGCCGCATGTTATGCGGCGAGCCATGACTATGCGGCCCGTAATCTTCCCATAATCCTAACGCCAGCCGCCTCGCGACGCCAGCGCCACCTTTGACGCCCGTCGCAGCAACTCCTAGAGGCGCACCGTTATGACCACGCCGCTCGACCGCATCCGCAATTTCTCGATCATCGCGCATATCGATCATGGCAAGTCCACGCTGGCGGACAGGCTGATCCAGCGCACCGGCGGCTTGTCCGAGCGCGAGATGTCCGCGCAGGTGCTCGACAACATGGAGATCGAGAAGGAGCGCGGCATCACCATCAAGGCGCAGACCGTGCGGCTCGAGTGGAAGGGCCATGTCCTGAACCTGATGGACACGCCGGGCCATGTCGATTTCGCCTATGAGGTGTCGCGCAGCCTCGCCGCGTGCGAGGGCGCGCTGCTGGTAGTGGACGCGGCGCAGGGCGTGGAGGCGCAGACGCTCGCCAACGTCTACCAGTCGATCGAGCACGACCATGAGATCGTGCCCGTCATCAACAAGATCGACCTGCCCGCCGCCGATCCCGAGAAGGTTAAGGCGGAGATCGAGGATATCATCGGCCTCGACGCCTCGCAGGCGATCCTCGCCTCCGCCAAGTCCGGCATCGGGATCGACGAGATCCTCGACGCGGTGGTGGAGCGAATCCCCGCGCCGAAGGGCGATCCGGACGCGCCGCTGAAGGCGATGCTGGTCGATAGCTGGTATGACCCGTATCTTGGCGTCGTCATCCTCGTGCGCGTGGTGGACGGCGTGCTGCGCAAGGGGCAGCAGGTGACGTTCATGCAGGCCGGCACGCAGCATCTGGTCGATCGCGTCGGCTGCTTCCGCCCGAAGATCGAGCAGCTGGCGGACCTCGGCCCCGGCGAGATCGGCTTCATCACCGCCCAGATCAAGGACGTGGCGCAGGCCCGCGTCGGCGACACGCTGACCGACGCGAAGCGCCCTGCGGCGACGGCGCTGCCCGGCTTCAAGGAAGTGCAGCCGGTGGTGTTCTGCGGGCTGTTCCCGGTCGACGCCAACGATTTCGAGAAACTGCGCGAATCGATCAGCAAGCTGCGCCTCAACGACGCCTCGTTCAGCTTCGAGATGGAGACCTCCGCCGCATTGGGCTTCGGCTTCCGCTGCGGCTTCCTCGGCCTGCTGCATCTGGAGATCATTCAGGAGCGGCTGACGCGCGAATATGACCTCGATCTCATCACCACCGCGCCGAGCGTGGTCTATCAGATCGAGCTGACCCATGGCGGCGGCCATATCGAATTGCACAACCCCGCCGACATGCCCGATCCGAACAAGATCGAGACCATCGCCGAGCCGTGGATCGAGGCGACGATCTACGTGCCCGACGAATATCTCGGCTCGATCCTGAAGCTTTGTCAGGACCGGCGCGGCATCCAGAAGAACCTCACCTATGTCGGCGGCCGCGCGCAGGTGACGTATGAGCTGCCGCTCAACGAGGTGGTGTTCGACTTCTACGATCGGCTGAAATCGATCAGCCGGGGCTATGCCAGCTTCGATTATCACCAGATCGGCTATCGCGAGGGCGATCTCGTGAAGATGTCGATCCTCGTGAATGCGGAGCCGGTCGACGCGCTTTCCATGATCGTCCACCGCGCATCCGCCGAGACACGCGGACGCGGGATGTGCGAGCGGCTCAAGGACCTGATCCCGCGCCACCTGTTCAAGATCCCGATCCAGGCGGCGATCGGCGGCAAGGTGATCGCGCGCGAGACGATCGCGGCGCTGCGCAAGGACGTGACCGCGAAATGCTATGGCGGCGACATCACGCGCAAGCGCAAGCTTCTGGAAAAGCAGAAGGAAGGCAAGAAGCGGATGCGCGAATACGGCTCGGTCCAGATTCCGCAGGAGGCCTTTATCGCGGCCCTGCGCATGGGCGACGAAGGCTAGGGCCGGAATCCGGTCGGCGCGCCCGATCCTCTCCGGCTGCAACGGCGAGATGGACGCGCCGCGCGCGCCGGGGTATCCGAGGGCGGCTGGCCGTTTCGACTAACTTTCGGAAAAGCGTGCGGAAACCGGAATCGGGCCGGAGAGTTGTTGAGTAAAGGTGATGGAGGGGGTGTTTCTGGGCCTCTGTCAGAACTGCGTAGAGGATGGCTTGCGCGCTCCGCACGAAGCGAGGGTGGAGGGCGCGCCGGGCGATTCCGGCCTCCCGCCGCCGCGCCGGAAGGGCGGGGGTTGATCGATGGACATGCGCGCGGTCTTCATCACCGTCACCGTCATGGTGCTGGCGAACGGGCTGGTGCTGGCAAATGTCTCGCGCGACGTGCCGCCGGGGTTGCGTCCGGCGACGAGGAACTGGCAGCTTGCCACCCTGCTGGTGGCGGCTGGATGCGGCCTGTTCGCGACAACCCGGCTGCTGCCCGCGTCCCTGATGGTGACGTTGGCGAATTGCGCGCTGGTGCTCGCGCTCGTTCACTATCATCGCGCACTCCAGCGTTTCTATGGCGAGGCGCCTTCCTCGCGTGACCTGGTGCCGGTGGCGATCCTCACCGGCGGAGTGTTCTGGCTGTCCGCCGTCCACCCCGATTTCACGATGCGGGTGGTGATGGTCGCGGTCATATGGCTGGGCATCATGATGCGCTCGGTGTGGCTGATGCGCCGGATGCGCATGCAGGACCGGTCGCGCAGCCGGCCCATGCTTATGCTGATCTACGGCATCGTGATGGCGTTCGTCGTGATCCGTTGCCTGGCGTTCGTCGAGCTGAGCCTGCCGAGCAATTTCACTGCCGCCGATGCAACGGAGGTGATGAACACGATTTCCCTGATCGTCTTCGCATTGCTGCCCGCGATCGGCACCACCGCCTTCGTGCTGCTCTGTTCGGACCGGATGCGGCGGCAGCTCGAGATTGCGGCGTCCACCGATTTCCTGACCGGGCTGGCGAACCGCCGCACGTTGATCGCGCGCGGCAAGGAGATTTTCGCGCTGGGCCTTCCCGCCGTCGCCGGCCGGGGCGTGGCGGTGGCCGTGCTCGATCTCGACAATTTCAAGGCGATCAACGATTCCCTCGGCCATGAGGCGGGCGATCAGGCGCTGGTCCATGTCGCGCGCAGGCTGGAGCAGACCGCGCGCGTCGGCGATATCGTCGCGCGGACCGGGGGCGAGGAGTTCGTCGTCGTTATGGAAGGGGTCGACCAGCAAGACGCGGTGAAGGTGGCCGACCGGCTGCGCCGCGCGGTGGAGGGCGGCCCGTTCCTGATCGCCGGCCAGTTGGCGCGCATCACCGTCTCGGCCGGGGTGACGGTGGCATTGCCCGGCGACGCCGCCTTTGACGACCTGCTGCGCCGTGCCGACCGCGCGCTCTATCACGCGAAGGACAGCGGGCGGAATTGCGTGATCGCGGCGTGATCCGCTTTCCTCGTCCCGGCGCGAGGCCGGGGCGAGGGCAGGGGCTTACTGGTCGAGGAAGGAGCGCATCTTCCGGCTGCGGCTGGGGTGCTTCAGCTTGCGCAGCGCCTTCGCCTCGATCTGCCGGATACGCTCGCGCGTCACGCTGAACTGCTGGCCGACTTCCTCCAGCGTGTGATCGGTGTTCATGCCGATGCCGAAGCGCATGCGCAGCACGCGCTCCTCACGCGGGGTGAGGCTGGCGAGAACGCGCGTCACCGTCTCCTTCAGGTTCGCCTGGATCGCGGCGTCCACCGGGATGACGGCGTTCTTGTCCTCGATGAAATCGCCGAGGTGCGAATCCTCCTCGTCGCCGATCGGCGTTTCGAGGCTGATCGGCTCCTTGGCGATCTTCATCACCTTGCGCACCTTCTCCAGCGGCATGGAGAGGCGTTCGGCCATTTCCTCCGGCGTCGGCTCGCGGCCCTGCTCGTGCAGGAACTGGCGGCTGGTGCGGACCAGCTTGTTGATCGTCTCGATCATGTGCACCGGGATGCGGATCGTGCGCGCCTGATCGGCGATCGAGCGCGTGATCGCCTGCCGGATCCACCACGTCGCGTAGGTCGAGAATTTATACCCCCGGCGATACTCGAACTTGTCCACCGCCTTCATCAGGCCGATGTTGCCTTCCTGAA
>JASGGR010000036.1:0-22050 GCA_047602705.1 Sphingomonas bacterium
CGCCGGTCGCGCCGTAGAGCTTGCGGATATCGACCACGTCCGGCCCGACCGAGCCAGACAGAACCGGATATTCGGAGGTTTTTCCGGCGAGGGAAAGCTGCGCATTGCCGGTCATTTGTTTCTCCTTGTCTGATTGCATCGTTGCGCGCGCGAGCGATCGCAACGCGGGATCCGGGTGCCGGAAACTGGCCCAGGAACAGGCCTCCGGGGGCACGGGTCGACGAGGCCAGAAGGCTTTATGTGGGACGCCGATCGGGCGCAATTATCCAGCATTCAACCGAGCCACGCTCGGTCGTGCTTGCTGCGGGAGGGACGGGCGCGCGCGGCGACCTGTTCCAGTCCCCAGGCCAATGCCTTCACGGATCTCCCGCTTCGCAGGGCTGTCAGGTCGTGAGATCCGGCGGGGTGCCGGGCTGCGTGCGTTCGTCATTCGACGTGACTCCGTCAGGGCCGCTTTGGCGATTTTGATAGGAGTCATCAGCCGTGTGGCAGTTCGATCCGACCGGATCAGGCAGAGTCCATTACCGCCCGCAAGATTGGTGTCTCACGTCGCCCACGTCAATATCGTGCGGCGATTTACGGCCTCCAGGGTTAAACGCTTGAACCCGATTCCGATCGCGCTATGAGTTGGCGATCGCGCCCATTCGGGCAGGGGATGGAGTTCCCCGAAACCGCCCCCGCAAGGAGGCTGATGACTCCTACCGTCAACGACGGTGGGAGTGTGCCCGGCGCATTTTCCCGTCTTTCTTGGGGAAGCGCGCTCCTGGCTGCCGATCGATCATCTCCCCTCCAGCGAATGTCCACCTCCGCCGCGCGAGCGTCGGGCATCGGGCGCGTGTGCGAATGAGCGTCGGATGGCTGGATGCCGCGCTGCTCGGCGTCGTCGAGGGGCTGACCGAGTTCATTCCGGTCTCCTCGACCGGGCACCTCATCCTGGCCGGCACGATCTTCGGCATCGCTGACGCCGACGTTCTCGACGTGGTGATCCAGCTCGGGGCGATCCTCGCGATGTGCTGGGCCTATCGCGAGCGTCTTGTCCGGGTCGCGGGCGGTATCCTGCGGGGCGATGCAAGGGCATATCGCTTCGCGCTGGCGATCTTCCTCGGGGTGGCGCCGTCGCTGGTTGTCGGGGCGCTCGCCCATGACTTCATCAAGAGCAGGCTGTTCTCGATTCATACGGTGGTGTGGGCGATGCTGCTCGGCGGCATCGCCATTCTTGTGATCGAAAGGCGGTTCGACCGGCCGGGCGATAGCGCGGAGGGGATCGCGGAGGACATGCCGCTCAGGCTCGCCTTCGGCATCGGGCTGTGCCAGCTCCTGTCGCTGGTGCCGGGCGTCTCGCGTTCCGGGGCGACCATCCTCGGCGGCGTCGCGCTGGGCGCGGATCGTCGCGCCGCCACCGAGTTCTCCTTCTTCCTCGCCATCCCCACGATGTTCGCCGCGTCCGGTTATGACCTGCTCAAGGCGAGCGCGACGCTGGAGGTGGCGCAGATCGAGGCGATCGCGATCGGCTTCGTGGTGGCCTTCATCGTCGCGCTGATCGCGATCCGGCTGCTGATCCGCTTCGTCGCCCATCACGATTTCACGGGGTTCGGAATCTATCGCATCGCGGTCGGCGGGGCCGCGCTTGCGTGGCTTTATCTCGGTTGAAGGAGGCGCGCATGGAGCAAGGCCAGCCCGAGCGTTCTGCATCCCCGGCCCGGAGCCGGATCGCCCTGCGCTTCGTCCTGATCATCGGCATCGCGAGCCTGTTCTCGGATTTCACCTATGAAGGCGCGCGTGGCGTGCTCGGGCCGTATCTGGCCTTCCTCGGCGCGACGGGGACGGCGGTGGGGATCATCACCGGACTGGGCGAGTTCCTCGGCTATGGCCTGCGGCTCGTGTCGGGCCGGCTGGCCGACGCCACGCGGCAATTCTGGCCGATCACCATCGCGGGCTATGTCCTCCAGATGAGTTCGGTGCCGCTGCTGGCGCTGACCACGCGCTGGGAATGGGCGGCGGTGCTGATCGTGCTGGAGCGCATCGGCAAGGCGATCCGCAACCCGCCGCGCGACGTCATGCTTTCCTATGCGGCGCAGGATGCGGGAGGCCATGGCTGGGCATTCGGGGTGCATGAGGCGCTGGACCAGTGCGGCGCGATGCTCGGGCCGCTGGCCGTCTCGGTCGTGCTCGGCCTGTCGGGCGACTACAGGCTCGCTTTCGCCGCGCTCGCGGTGCCGGCGGTGCTCAACGTCACCGTCATCATCATCGCCCGACTTGCTTATCCGGACCCGACCCAGCTTGCACCCCCTGCGGAACCTGAGGAAGGCGCTGCCTTGCCCCGGCGCTTCTGGGTCTATCTCGCCGGGGCCGCGCTGGTCGCGATCGGGTTCGCCGACTATCCGCTGATCGCCTTCCATTTCAGCAAGGCCGGCATCGTCGACGGCCGGCTGATCGCGATCTTCTATGCGGTCGCGATGGCGGTGAGCGGCGGCGGCTCGCTGCTGTTCGGTCGCCTGTTCGACCGGCTCGGCTTTTCCGTGCTGATCGTCCTGACCATCGTTTCGGCGGGGTTCGCGCCCTTGGTGTTCCTCGGCGGCTTCTGGATGGCGCTGGCGGGGGCCGCCTTGTGGGGCCTCGGCATGGGCGTCCATGAGTCGATCATTCCGGCGGCGGTGGCGCCGATGGTGCGGCAGGAGCATCGCGCGACCGCGTTCGGTCTGTTCACCGCGGGCTACGGTTTCGCGTGGTTCGCCCGGTCATCTTCTGCGTCGCGGCCGAGCTGGCGGCGGTGCCGTTGTTCGTGATCGTCGCCGCGCAATCGCGGTGGAAGGCGACGGCAGCGTCAGGCTGACAGAATCTCCGTCAGCAAGGCGGCATGATCCTCGCGCGCAACGAGATCTTCCGCGACCGAGGCGACCGCATTGCGCCTGAGATCGAGCGTGCCGTCGAGCATCGCGACCACCGAGGTGGAGGCTTCCTCCAGCTCGCGGTCGAGCTGCGCATCGAAGCGGCGCAGCGCCTCGTCGATGCGGCGATTGAGCGTCCAGCGCAGATGCTCGTTATTCAGCGTGACGAGCCGGTCGATCTCGCGCTCGAGCCGCGCCCGGGCGCGTTGGCGGCGCAGGCTCGCAGGTAGCAGCCGGTCGATCGCTCCTGCCGGCAAGGGGTTCATGGTCTCGGCCGGACGGTCGCGCCACGCGAGGTCGATCTCGATCCCGACGTCGAGATCGATGTCCGGTGGTCGGAACGCGATGCCCAGCAGGTCGGCGGCGCGCGCCCGGATCAGGTCGAGCAACGGCAGGAGCCGCGAGCGTTGGCGTTCGGCCGCCGCTTCGAGCTGTTCGACCGCCCATTGCGACAGTCGCCGATATTCCCCCTCGAAGAAGGAGCGGGTGCGATCGGCGACCTGGTTGAAGTCGGGTGCGGCCTCCGCTTCTGTCGCGAGCGTATCGGTCGCCCGTTGCTTCAATCGTCCGGCCTCATCATCAATGGCCTTGAGCAGACGCTGTCGTTCTCCCGCTCCGAGGTCGGATGCGATGGCGTGTTCCTGCCGCATGTCCGCCGCCGCGTCGCGAAGCTCGGCCATCTTGCGGGCGAGATCATCGAGCGGCATGCGCAACGCGGCGAGCGCTGCGTCGTTGTGGAAGGCGAGTTCCTGCGCCGCCGCGCGCACCTTCCGCGCGATCGCGCGTTCGAGCAATTGCCGCCGCTCGCCGCCGCCTAATGCCCCGATCCGCGAGGAAAGGTCCGCAATGCCGGTTTCCACGCCCGGCCGGGATGCCGTGACGCTGATCGGCGCGTCGATGCCGATCCGCTCCAGCGCCTTGCGCAGGTAATTGAACGCATCTCCGCGTTCCTCGCCTTCGACCAGATCGATCTTGTTGAGCACCGGGACGATGATCTCCGCCGCTGCCCTGACTTCGGCGAGATAGGCGATCTCGGCCTCGGTGATCGGCGGATCGGGGGAGAGGACCAGCAGCGCCGCGTCGCATTCCGGCAGGGCGGCGCGCGCCGTTTCGCTATTGTGGCGCTCGGCCGAGCCGATCCCCGGCGTGTCGATCAGCACCAGACCATCGGCGAGAAGCGGCGAGGGGAGCGCGATCTCGACCCGTGCCACCCCTTTCCTGTTATGCGGATTGCGCGTCTCCGTCACGAGCGACGCCAGCCGCACCTGCAATTCCGGCAAGTCTTCGCGCCAGCTCTCTTCGCGGCCGTCGATATAGCGGGCCGTCAGCAGCGGTTGGTCGGCGGAGCGGATGAACGTCGGGATCGCGGTGAGGGGGACGACGCCGGTCGGCAGCACGGGCGCGCCGAGCAGCGCGTTGAGCAGCGAGCTCTTGCCCCGCTTGAACTGGCCGACGACCGCGAGCTGGAAGCGGTCCGCTTTCAGCCGGGCGAGCAGTTGCTCCACCCGTTCCCGCAACGCTTTCTCGATCGGGGAAGAAGGGAATGACCAGGGCGCGCGGAACCGGGCCAGCGCCTCTCTGCTCATGATGGCGGCGGCGTTCGTCATGTCGCACCCACCGGCTCGATCACGCCGGCGCGGCTGCGCTTCCCGAGCAGATAGTCGCGCAGCCACGGATGATCGAACCGCTCCAGCTCGCGAATCGGCGCGACTGCGATGATCTTCCGGTCGACGAGCGCCGCGACGCGGTCGCAGATGGCGTAGAGCGTGTCGATATCGTGCGTCACCAGCACCACGGTCAGGCCCATGCTCGTCGCAAGGTCGCGGATCAACCGATCGATCTGGTCGGCCATGATCGGGTCGAGTCCGGACGTGGGCTCATCGAGCAACAGCAGTTCCGGGTCCATCGCGATTGCACGCGCGACGCCGGCGCGCTTCTGCAATCCGCCCGACAATTGGTTGGGATATTTGTCGACGGCATCAGACGGCAATCCCGCGAAGCGGGCCTTGAGCGCGGCGATCTCATCGAGCATGTCCGGCGGTAGCGCGGCATATTCGCGCAGCGGCACCTGGATGTTCTCCCGGACGGTCAACGTCGAGAACAGCGCATTGGCCTGGAACAGCACACCCCAGCGGCGCTTGACCGCGGCGATCGCGGTTTCGTCGGCGGCATAGATGTCGGTGCCGAACACCTCGATCGCGCCGGCGGCGGGCGGCAGCAGGCCGATGATCGACTTGAGCAGCACGGACTTTCCCGCGCCCGACCCGCCGACCAGCCCCAGCACCTCGCCTCGCTCGACGGTGAGGTCGAGATTCTCGTGGATCACCTGCTCCCCGATCACCGTCTTCAGCCCCCGTATCCGAAGCGGGGCAGGGCTGCTCCCGTCGCTCATCCGCGCATGACTCCACCTGGCCTGTGTCGGCCGACCAGACAGGAATCATCAGCCACGTGGCGGTTCGATCCCGAAGGATCCGGCAGAATCCATTGCCGTAAGCAAGATTGGGGTTTCGGGTCGGCGTGGTCAACTCATGCCGATCGCTAACGGGCCCCAAGGGCGCTGCGGGCCTGATCGGGGTCCACGCGGGACGTGGCGCCGGAATGCGGCTCCGGCGGCCATGCAGCGCCCCGCATCTCCTTCAGGCGCGATATGGTTCTCTGATGATCGTTCTGCGCCGGATCGGCGAATATCTGGTCGGGTGGCGCCTCGGCGAGGACGACCAGCCTTGCCCGCGCTTCATACAGCGCGTCGATCAGGGTGACGAGCCGCCGTGCCTCATCGCGCCTCTCCGTGCTTAGCCGCGGCACGCCTTCAAGAAACACGTGGTCAAAGCGCGCGGCCAAGGTACTGTGATCGTCAGCGCTCAGCGGGCGCGCGCAGGCGTCCTCGAACGTCACCCGAAGAAGGGTTCCAGCTACACGATCATAACGGGTCGGCCGCCCGTGCGTGACGATTTCAGCCCGCGTTTCGGTGCGATCACCCAGGGCGTGCCGCCACGCCGCATCGAAGCGGGCGGTCGTATCTTCGTCGATCGGGCACAAGTAAGTCGCGGCGCCGCGCAACGCGCCGTTGCGTCGGTCTAGCGAGCCGCCGATCCGAACCACGCGCATGTGCAGCTTGAGAACGGCTATGAATGGGCGCAGCGCCTCCCGATTGGGACCATTGCGATAGAGATCGTCCGGCGCATCGTTCGATGTCGTGACGATCACCATCCCGGTGGCGAACAGGGCCTCGAACAACCTTCCGACAATCACCGCGTCCGTGATGTCGATGATCTCCAGCTCGTCGAGACAGAGCAGCCTTGCCTTTCCGCGAAAGGCGGCGGCAACCGCGTCGATCGCATCGCCGTGATGATCGTGCGCCTGCTGGGCGTGAAGTTCGGCATGCACCTCCTCCATGAAGGCATGGAAATGCACGCGGCGCTTGGCGGCGGCCGGCACCGTTTCGAAGAGCAGGTCCATGAGCATGGATTTGCCGCGGCCGACCGATCCCCAAAGATAGATTCCGCAGGGGGATTCGTGGTGCAGAAGGCCGGCGATCAGACCATGCGGTTCCGAGGCCAGTTCCACCGAGAGCCGCTCAAGCGCCTCCACAGCGGACGCCTGATCGCGATCATCCGCCAATTCACCTGCTTCCAGCGCACGCCGATAAGCGTCCAGAAACGCCGTCACGTTATCGCTTTCCGCGAAACGGGTCGTTCGTCGCGGGCGCCTGGCGAGAGCCATGTCCGGCGCCGCCCGAAAGCAACGCCGGCGAGTATCGTCAGGCCAACGGCGTCTTGCGCTTCTGCGGGGCAGGCACAGGCCGGACGTCGCGCGTGTGCAGTGCAATCGGCGCGGGCGAAATCGACCATATCTCCTGCCACTCCGAGTTGCGGGCGGTGATGGGGCGCTTGACGATCTGATAAGGAGTCGAGGCCGGGGGAAGAACCTCGGCCCGGCGGGAGGCGAAGCGATCCGCGATTTCGCGGCAAGCTTGCGTGATCCGCTCGACCAGGGGAATCGCCCGGCGGGACTCCTCGAGCAGGCTCTCCGCGCGCGCGACGCTGAACGGCGCCGCGGCCGGACGCCCGACGTCGCAGATCCGGTCGAGCAGCTCGATCATCTTTGTCCGATACCAGTCGCGCTGCTCCACTTCCGGCGCGTGGTGCACGCAGAAGATCAGGAGGTCGGCCGCGGCCAGCGCCGCGCGGCGATATTCGAGATCGGGCGCGTAGCGAAGGCGGCCGATCAGGGACAGTTTGGGCGCGGTCGCGGAGATCGGCTCCGCCGCGAAGCTGGTCACGCGCGCCAGGACGGCAGGCGACATCCAGCGCATTGCGCCATCGGCGTCGAGGCGGGGAACGATCTCGTTCTCGAATGCCGCGCGCATCAGCTCGACGCGCTGGTTGTCGCAATGGTCCCGCGTGCCGAGGATGCGCGGCGCGAAATATTTCAGGCGTTGCCGTTGGTCGTCGGGCAGATGATCGTTGAGCCTGACCGCGAAATTCCGGATGAACGGAGAGGCCGTCTTCGGCTCGTCGCCATGCGGCTCACCGGCGAGCAAGGCGACGAAGCTCATCAGGCAGAGTTCGTTGTCGCGGCGCCGGCCCTTGCCGCGCGACAGCTCGATTGTGTTGAACAGACGTTCCAGCGCAATGGATGTCGTCATATCCTGCTCCTACCGCCTCTTGTGCAGTAGGAGTCATCAGCCCCGGGGTTGGGCGGTTTTGGGGGACTCCATCCCCGTAATGCGAGACTATGTGTGTCCCGCTTATGGGTCAACTCGAATATTGCGTCATGGTTCCACGCGGCGCGCGCCAATCGCCGATGTAAATCGGCAACACCTTTTCCAGGCTTTCTATTGCGGCGCACAAAATCGTTGCGGGTCGGGTCTGAGAGTATTGACGGCGTTCAACGGCATCTGCATAGGCGCGCTCCGGCAATGGATTCCTGCCAGGCTCGCCAGAGTCGAACCGCCCATCCGGGCTGATGATTCCTACCTTTTTGCGGCAACGCAACATGAGGTGGAATCGTGCGCGCGTCATTCGCCAATCTGGTCGATCAGTTCAATCTGGCGTCTTTCGTGCGCAACCAGCACGACCACGCCGTATCGGTCGCGCGCTGGACGATCATCCTCGTGCCGATGGCGGTGGTGGTCGGCTCGCTCTGCGCTGCCTTCCTGTGGAGCCTCGACGTGGCGACGCGCATGCGGTTCGCGCATCCATGGCTGCTGTTCCTGCTGCCGGTCGGCGGCTTCGTCATCGGCCTTGCCTATCACTGGATGGGCAAGAGCGTGGAGGGCGGCAACAACCTGATCGTAGACCAGATCCATGAGCCGGGCGGCGGCGTGCCGCTGCGGATGGCGCCGCTGATCTTCATCGGCACGGTCGTCACGCATCTGCTCGGCGGATCGGCCGGACGCGAAGGGACGGCGGTGCAGCTCGGCGGCAGCCTTGCCAGCGCGGCCGGGCGGATCTTCCGGCTCGACGAATCCGGCGTGCGCATCATCCTGATGGCGGGGATCGCGGCGGGGTTCGGCGCGGTGTTCGGCACGCCGCTGGCGGGCGCGGTGTTCGCGCTGGAGGTGCTGGCGGTCGGCCGGATCGAATATGCAGCCCTGCTGCCGTGCCTCGTTGCGGGCGTCGTCGGCGACTGGACCTGCCATCAGTGGGGCATCCACCACGGCGCCTATCATATCGATTATGTCGCAGGGGGCGGGGCCGCGCTGATGGCCGAGCCTTTGCTGCTGGCAAAGGCGGCGCTGGCGGGCGTGGCGTTCGGGCTGGCGAGCCTGCTGTTCGCGGAGGCGAACCATAAGCTGGGCGCGCTGTTCAAGCGGTTCATCCCCTTCGGCCCGCTGCGGCCGTTCGTGGGCGGCATCGCGGTGATCGGCCTCGTCTATGCGCTCGGCACGCGCGACTATCTCGGCCTCGGCGTCTGGTCGCCCGATCCCAGCGCGCCGACGATCGCGGGCTTCTTCGCCGCGCCGGTCGATCACTGGAGCTGGCTGCTCAAGCTGGTGTTCACGGTGGTGACGCTGAGCGCGGGCTTCAAGGGCGGCGAGGTGACACCCTTGTTCTTCATCGGCGCGGCCTTGGGCAATGCGCTGGGCGGCCTGCTCGGCGCGCCGATCGATCTGTTCGCCGGCATCGGCTTCGTCGCGGTGTTCGCGGGCGCGAGCAACACGCCGCTCGCCTGCACGATCATGGGCATCGAATTGTTCGGCGCGACCAACGCCGTGCCGATCGCGGTGGCGTGCTTCGTCGCCTATCTCTGCTCCGGCCATAACGGCATCTATCTCTCGCAGCGCATCGCGGTGCCGAAGCACGACAAGGGCTTCGTCGAGCCGGACCTGACGCTGCGCGAGGCACGCGCCGCGCGGCCGCCGCTCGCCGCCTTCGGCGAGATCCTGCCCTTTCCCCTGAATCCCAACGAAGAGAGTGAATCCATGTCCTATCCCCATGAAGTGACCCCCGCCGAGATCGGCATGATCCGGATCTACATGAAGCCGTCCGACAAGGTGGGCCGGGGCGGGGCGCGCTCCTTCTGGTCGGCCAAGCCGCTCTATCGCGTGCTGGTCGCGACCGCCAAGGAGGACGGCATCCTCAACGCCGTCGCCCACCATACGCACTACGGCTACAGCAACCACGGCGCGATCCGCGAGAATGGCGTGGAAGTGTCCGATCCGCACCTCACGATGTGCGTCGAGCTGATCGGCGAGCGGGACCGGCTGGAATTGTTCTGCCGACGCCACGGCGACCTGCTGGCGAAAAAGGTGATCGTCTACAAGCATCTGGAGCATTGGAGCGTCGGCCCGAAGGGCGTGTCGCACCATTCCGCCACCGAGGCCGAGCTGTCTGCGGACGATCAGGCCGACGCCGCCTGACCGACCGGGGATGGGGTTCCCCGCAACCGCCCGAGCGGGCTGATGACTCCTGCCCTGTCACGAATGCCAGAAGGATGATCCATGAATATCCAGGAGATCAGCGCCGGGAATAATCCGCCGCACGAGATCAACGTCGTGATCGAGATTCCGCAAGGCTCGACCGAGCCGGTGAAATATGAGCTGGACAAGAAATCAGGCGCGCTGTTCGTCGATCGTTTCCTGCATACGGCGATGTTCTATCCCGCCAATTACGGCTTCGTGCCGCATACGCTGGCGCTGGACGGCGATCCGATCGACGTGCTGGTGATCTGCCACACGCCGGTGGTGCCGGGCGCGGTGATCCGGTCGCGCCCGATCGGCGTGCTGATGCTGTCGGACGAGAACGGGCAGGACGAGAAGATCATCGCGGTGCCGGTCGACGCGCTCCATCCCTATTATCGCGACGTCGCGCATTACGAGGATCTGCCGCCGGTGCAACGCGATCAGATCGCGCACTTCTTCAGCCACTACAAGGATCTGGAGAGCGGCAAGTGGGTGTCCGGTCTCGAATGGCAGGGGCCTGAAAGCGCGGTTGCGCTGCTCGCCCAGGCGCTGGAGCGCTATTCCGCTCCCGCGCCGGCGAAGAAGCGGCTCGGCATCGTCACCGGCAAGGCCGCGGACTGACGCGGGCCGCATCCTCGCCCCGTCCAAAATCACAATCGAAAGGAGACCCGATGCCCGCTTATCGATCGCGAACCTCGACCCATGGCCGCAACATGGCCGGCGCGCGGGGGCTATGGCGGGCAACGGGCATGAGGGACGAGGATTTCGGCAAGCCGATCATCGCCGTCGCCAACAGCTTCACGCAGTTCGTGCCGGGCCATGTCCATCTGAAGGACATGGGCCAGCTCGTCGCGCGCGAGATCGAGGCGGCGGGCGGGGTCGCCAAGGAGTTCAACACGATTGCGATCGATGACGGCATCGCCATGGGGCATTCGGGAATGCTCTACAGCCTGCCGTCGCGTGACCTGATCGCGGATTCGGTCGAATATATGGTCAATGCGCATTGCGCCGACGCGCTGGTGTGCATCTCCAACTGCGACAAGATCACCCCCGGGATGCTGATGGCCGCGTTGCGCCTCAACATTCCGGCGATCTTCGTGTCCGGCGGTCCGATGGAGGCGGGCAAGGTGCTGCTCGGCGGCAAGGAAAAGGCGCTCGACCTCATAGATGCGATGGTCGCCGCGGCCGACGACTCGGTCAGCGACGAGGACGTCGCGGTGATCGAGCGTTCGGCCTGCCCGACCTGCGGCTCCTGCTCCGGCATGTTCACCGCCAATTCGATGAACTGCCTGATGGAGGCGCTCGGTCTCGCCCTGCCGGGAAACGGCACGATGCTGGCGACCCATGCCGATTGACGCGGGCTGTTCGTGGAGGCGGCGCGCCAGATCGTCGATCTCGCCCGCCGCTATTATGAGGAGGATGACGCGAGCGCCCTGCCGCGTTCGATCGCTTCGTTCGCGGCGTTCGAGAATGCGATGACGCTCGACATCGCGATGGGCGGCTCGACCAACACCGTGCTGCATCTGCTCGCCGCCGCCCATGAAGGGGCCATCCCCTTCACGATGGCCGACATCGACCGGCTCTCCCGGCGTGTGCCAGTTTTATGCAAGGTCGCGCCCTCGGCGCCGGACGTCCATCTCGAGGACGTGCATCGCGCCGGCGGCATCATGGCGATCCTTGGCGAGCTGGAGCGGATCGGCCTGATCGATGGCGGCGTCGCGACGGTCCATGCATCGACGCTGCGCGAGGCGCTCGATCGCTGGGATGTGCGGCGCGCCGGCGGCGATTCGGTGAAGCGTTTCTATGCGGCGGCCCCAGGCGGGGTTCCGACCACCCAGGCGTTCTCGCAGGAACGGCGGTTCGAGACGCTCGATCTCGATCGCGGGGCGGGCGCCGTGCGCGATGCCGATCATGCCTTCAGCAGCGATGGCGGCCTTGCCGTCCTGACCGGCAATCTCGCGGAGGACGGATGCATCGTCAAGACAGCGGGCGTCGATCCGTCGCTGCTCAAGTTTGTCGGGCGCGCCCGGGTCTATGAGAGCCAGGAGGCGGCCGTGACCGGCATCCTGACAGGTCAGGTTGTCGCGGGGGATGTCGTGGTCATCCGCTACGAGGGACCCAAGGGCGGACCCGGCATGCAGGAGATGCTCTACCCGACCAGCTACATCAAATCGAAGGGGCTGGGGAAATCATGCGCGCTGATCACCGACGGGCGCTTTTCCGGCGGCACGTCGGGTCTGTCGATCGGGCATGTCTCGCCCGAGGCGGCGGAAGGCGGCCTGATCGCGCTGGTGGAAACCGGCGACCGGATCGAGATCGACATCCCGGCGCGTGGCATCTGTCTCGCGGTTCCCGATGCGGTCCTCGACGCGCGCCGCGCGGCGATGGTGCGTCGGGGCGATTCCGCCTGGACGCCGGCCGGCCGCGACCGGCCGATCTCGACGGCGTTGCAAGCCTATGCCGCCTTGACCACCAGCGCGGCGCGCGGCGCGGTCCGGGACCTCAAGGGCCTCACCGCCGCAAGGTGAAGAGGCCTGACCCGCGCGACAGCTATCACGCCGTATCATCGCGACGGGCGCTCATGCGCTCGAGCTGAGGCTGCGGCGCAGATGCCTTTGCATTGCCTCACGCATGGCCGGACTGGCCAGCCTGGGGAAGCGGGTACAGCCGGACCGAGCCATCAGCATCGATTTCCAGCGCATGGTTCACGATCACATCCGAGGGAGATCCGAGTGCCTCGAGATGGGCAATCGCAGAGAGCAGCAGCGCCAGGGACTGATTACGGGGGACATTGGGCAGGATGATCAGGCCTGGATGGATGTCTTCCCGGGCAACCAGCTTGCGGAAATCGACGGCATTTTCGGTAACGATCACCCGGTCATCGGCGAGGCAACGGGCGAGCACCTCATCGTCGCGCTCACCCAGCCGCCCATAATCGCGCGGATGCAGGGCGTCGTGCGTGCCGGATTGGTTGAGGTGCCGGGCGAGCGCGGGAGAGAGGCACTCGTCGATGAAGAGCCTCACGCAGCCTTCTTCCAGGGCCGCCCGCCCGGACGTCCGACGAGTGGGTGGGTACGCGCATAGAGGAGGGCCGTTTCCACTGCCTCGCGATCGAGCTCAGGGTAATCCTCGATAATCGCATCGATGGTCTCGCCACCGTCCAGCCTGCCGCGGATGGCATAGACGCTGAGGCGCGTTCCCCTGATGACCGGCGTGCCGCCGAGGATATCCGGGTTCTCCTCGATATGGACGTCCCGTGCCCGCGCATAATTTGCCGCCCGCTCCACCAGGTCACGATCGACCAGACGAGGGACATCCACCGATACAGCGGTTGCGATCTCCAGCGCCTCGCTCGTCATGAGGGCAGGGGAGCGGGAGGCGAGCGCCCGCGCCAGGTTCCTCTTCTCAACCCGCCCGAGGGTCATCGGCAGGCGCTTTACGATTGCAGCATACGGCACTGCGTGAAGCGGGAGTATCCGTCGCCGCTTGCCGCGCGACATCACGCTGCGGATGCCGGTCAGGACATTCTCCTCGACCGCCTTGTCGATCGCGCGCACTGATACATTGGCCAGTTCGGCTACCTCTCGGGTCGTGAAGGTGTCGGTCATAAATATCTCCCTGGTTAGGGGGATATATTTCGCTGCGCGCTGATTTTCAAGGAGAGGCCGGCTTCGGTTTGCTTATCGGGGTCGATGCCGGGTGTCAGGTGAGGGAGAGTCCACGGACTTCAACGACATGCAAAAATGTTCGGACACAAATCAGGAAAAGGAGCTTGCAGGGCTCGCATTGACCACCCGCGCGGCACGCGGCGCGGTCCGGGACCTCAACGGCCTCGCCGCCGCAAGCTGAGGAAGCCTGAACCGCGCGCCGGCTATCACGCCGTGTCATCGCGACGGGCGCTCATGCGCCTGAGCAATAATTCCGCGAGCCGGTCGACCTCGCGATCGGAGAGGTTTTCGAGGTTGATGAAACGCGAGTCCGGGCCTTCCGCGTCGGCAAGCAGTTCGTCGATCTTCAGCTGCATGGCGCGGGCGTCGCGGTTCTGCGCGTTCTGGATGAGGAACACCATCAGCGTGGGAACGATCGAGGCGGCAGTGTTGATCGTCAGTTGCCAGGTGTCGGAATAGTCGAAGAAGGGTCCCGAGATCGCCCAGATCACCAGAACGGCGACGGCGGCGGCGAATGCCCGCGGCGATGCGGTCGCGTCGGAGCAGCGACGGGCGAAACGATGGAAAATCTCATTCACGGACTATTCTCCCGCGAAGGGCATGACGCGCCCGATGGATAGCAAAGAAGGGGCTTCGCACGCCGGGCGCGGGCCTGCCGGCGCGGCGCGATCGGGCGCGCATCAGATCTGGACCTCCATGCCGATTTCCACGACCTGCCGGGTGGGAATCCCGAACGAGGCGCCGGTGGGCGCGGTGTTCCGGAGAAGCCAGACGAAGAGCGCCTCGCGCCAGTGCGCCATGCCCTTTGTCCGGCGGTCCGCGATCACCGTCTCGTGTCCGACATAATAGCTGATGTCGTCGAGCCGGGCATCGGTGAGCCCGGCCGCGGCTTCCCGCAATCCGCCTGGAACATCGATCGGCTCCATGAAGCCGCGGCGAAGGATGAGGCGTTCGAACCCCGGCCTGATCCTTCTCACGCTGGTTCGCGCGCTGGCGGGGACCTTCGGGATTTCGCTGGTCGTGATCGAGACCAGCAGGACCTGCTCCTGAAGCGCGCGGTTGTGCCGTAAATGATGCGACAACGCGAGAGGAATGCGTTCCTCCGACGCGCTCAGGAAGGCGGCCGTCCCCGGAACCCGGCAAACCGCGCGTTTGTCGAGATCGCCGAGAAATGCCGATTCACTCTCGCGCTCGCGGTCGCGCGCGGCTTCGAGCAGCTCGACACCGCGGTGCCAGGTCAGCATGACCGTCGCCACGATCGCGGCGATGAGCAGCGGGAACCAGCCACCCTCCCTGAGCTTGACGCTGTTGGCGGCAAGGAATGCGAGGTCGACGATGATGAGCAGCCCATTGACCGGCAGCACGATCCAGCGGCTGTAGCCCCAGCGGAGCGCGATCAGGGTGGCAAGAAGCGTCGAGATCGCCATCAATCCCGCGACGGCGATGCCATAAGCGCCGGCGAGGGCGTCCGACGACCGGAACAGGATGACCGCGGCCAGGGTGGTTGCGCCGAGGAGCCAGTTGGCAGCCGGCACGTAAATCTGTCCGCGCGCGGATCCGGCGGTGTGACGGACTTCCAGATGCGGCATGAAGCCCATCCGGATATTCTGGCGGGTGAGCGAGAACACGCCGGTGATGATCGCTTGCGAGGCGATGACCGTGGCGAGGGTGGCAAGGGCAACAAGCGGATAATGAGCCCAGCCCGGCGCAAGGGCATAGAAGGGATTCCGGATAGCCGCCGGATCGGCGACGATCACCGCCGCCTGCCCCAGATAGTTCACGAACAGCGCCGGCAGGACGAAGCCGAACCACGCGAGGCGGATCGGCCCGCGCCCGAAGTGACCAAGATCGGCATACATCGCCTCGCCGCCCGTGACGGCGAGGAAGACGGCGCCCAATACAGCAAAGACCACGCCGGGCGGGGCGTGCAACGCGAAGCGCACGGCCGACCAGGGGTTGAGCGCCATCAGGACCTTGGGGACGCGAACGATCGCGATCATGCCGATAACGGCGATCGTCACGAACCAGCTCGCCATGATGGGACCGAAGATCCGGCCGATCGCGCCCGTGCCGAGCGGCTGGACGAGAAACAGGCCGACGAGAATGATGACGGTGAGCGGCACGACCGCGGCGCCAAGGTGGGGAGCGTATGTCTTGAGCCCCTCGATGGCGCTCAGCACCGAGATGGCCGGGGTGATCGCGCCGTCCCCATACAGAAGGGCGGCCCCGACCAGGCCGATGATAAGCATGTGCCCCCGCCAGTTTCTCCGGGAGGCATGTCGAACATTGAGGAGGGCGAGCATCGCCACCACACCGCCTTCGCCTTCATTGTCGGCGCGCAGGATCAACAGGGCATATTTGAACGAGACGATGATCAGGAGCGACCAGAGGATCAGCGACGCGACGCCGATGGACGCTTCGTCGAGCGCGACATGGTCCGTCAGGCTTGCCTGGACCGCGACCTTGAAGGCGTAGAGCGGACTGGTCCCGATGTCGCCGAACACGATCCCCAGCGCGACGAGGGATAGCAAAGGCAGACCATGTCGTACGCTGCTATCAGGCGGATGTGTTCCCGGGTTCACAATATCGGCCCGCGCGCCATCTCATGAATCACGTTCGCCGGCGGACGACGATGGGCCGGAGCCGGTCTCGAAGATCCTGTGATAAAGATCCTCGCCGAAGCTGGTGCGGAGCGGCTCGCCTTCGCGCACCCTGAACGAGCGCTGGCCTTCGTCGTCGCGGTCGGCGCGCAGGAACAGCGCCTTGCCGTCATGTCGCCCGGCGGCGCGATGGGCATATTCGTAGAGGTGGGTGACGAACACCACGCGGCCGTCCTTCGCCCGCAGCGCCTCGATCACGTCGTCGGCGATGTCGGAGCCTTCGCGCTCGGCCGTGGAGGCGAAGGATTCGTTGAGCAGGACAAGTGCGCCGGCACGGAAATGATCGACGATGGCGCTCATGCGGGCCAATTCCTCGTCGAACTTGCCGCTGACCAGCGCGGCATCCTCCTCGCGCTTGTAATGGGTGAGGATCTCCGGGGACAGGCTGGCGGCGAAGGCGCGGGCGGGAACGAACATCCCGCATTGCGCCATCATCTGGGCGACGCCGATCGCGCGCAGCAGCGTCGACTTGCCGCCCTGGTTCGCGCCGGTGATGACGATGAGGCTATGTCCGTTAGCGTGGACGTCGTTGCCGACCACCTTGCCCGGCGCATGCAGGCCGAGCGATGGCTCGTATAGCCCCTCGCAATCGAGCGAGGGCGTCGCGGGCGAGCCCAGTGGAGTCACATCGGGGATGCATGTCGGGAGGCCCGCGCCGACGAGGGCTTCATGCAGCGTCACGCAGCCGACGTAGAAGGCGGTTTCCGCGCGCAGCATCTCGAAGAAGTCGCGCAGGTCGTTTGCCGCGCTGCCGAGCGCCTCGGCCGCGACCGCCACGCCGCGATTGGTGAAATCCCGCAAGGCGCGCTGGCCGGATTCGTCGTTCGGCGCGAGCGCGAAGCTGTAGGGCCCCAGCTCCTCGCGGAAGAAGGAAGGGAACCAGCGACGCAGCAGGCTTTGCCACCATGTCTCGTGGCGGACCGGCGGCTCATGGAGCCGATAGTCGCCGGGGACATTGCCCTCTTTCAGCGCGGCGCTCATCGCTATCCCGTCGCGCATCCGAAGCTCATCGAGCTGGCGGGCAAGCCCGGCGACATAGCTTTCGCTCAGGTCCGTCTCGACCGCGGCGAAGAAGCGGCGCCAACCGGCTGCCTGAAAGCGGTTGCGGGCGGATGCCGCCGTCTCGCGCAATGTCCTGATCGAACCGAGCGTGTCGCGCAGCAGGTCGATCGCCCAGCGCAGCACCATATCCGGGGAATCGCGCAATATCGTGCTGAGGAAATGGCGGCGGTGCAACTCCGCCCCCTCGATCGCGAGCGCATGCAGCGCGCGCACGATATCGGGATTGGCGATGGCGTCGGTGAGCATCGCCTGCCGGTAGCGGATCGTCTCCGGATCATTGGCCGTGCCGGTGAGAAGCTCGCGCCGCACCGTGACGGATATGTCGTCCGCCTCGCCCGCCATCGTGGCGAACAAGGTCGCAAGGCCAAGGTCCTGCACCAGCGCGTCGTGGTTCCAGGGCAGCACGGCGTCGGGATTGAAGCCTTCAAGGCCATGCGCATGCCGGCCGGTGCGCCGCATCGCGCGAAGCTCGGCCGCGCGGGAGACCCAGCGCCAGTCGCTGTCGCGGTCCGGGAAGAGCAGCCAGGTCTTCACGATGCCAGCCTCTTCTCGATCTGCTCGCGTTCGAGGCCGTATTTGCGAGCGATAGCATGGGCGTAGGCGAGCCCGTCGGCGGGCTTGCGCTCCAGCCGGAACGTCCGGCGCGCGGGATCGTCGGGATCGACACCGCTCACCATGCTGACCATCGTGTCGCTCATCCCGCTGAGGCCGTCGATGAAGCTCACCCAGACGCACAGCAGGTCGAGGTCGACCAGCCGCCGGGCGATCTTCCGGCTCAACTCCATCGCGTCGCGGAAGGTGGTCGAGGCGAACAGCTCGTTCATCACGACGATGCTGTTAGGTGTCGCCGCATCCAGCACCGCGCGCATCCGCACCAGTTCGTCCTGAAGCTTGCCGTTTGGGCTGTTCGCCATCTCGGGGCGCTCGAAATGCGTCAGGATGCGGTCGAACAGATGCAGGCGCGCCGACGTCCCCGGCACCGGCAGACCCAGGCAGGCGAGGTGATGAAGCTGGCCGAACATCCGCGCGAAGGTGGTCTTGCCGCCCTGATTGGGGCCGGAGACGACGATGATCCGCTCCGTGCCTTCAAGGTGGAAATCATTGGGGACGATCACCTCGCCTTTCGCATGGAGCTTCGAGGCGAGCGCGAGATCGAAGCCCCCGGCGACATGCACCTGCCTTGCGGGCGTCACCTCCGGCTGGCAGAAAGCGAGGCCGCTCTTCCGCAGCGGCGCGATATGGCCGAGCCAGGCCATGAAGAATTGTATCTCACGATCGAAGCGCGTGACGATCGGGTCGGTAAAATCGGCGCCATAGACGGTAATCAGCCCGTCGAGCGCCGAGAATTGCCCGGCAAAGGCGCGCGCCACTTCGTCGAGGATGCGCCCCTCGACCTGGTTTAGTTCCTGCTGCTCCGAAACGCGGAAGGCGAAAGCCTCGTCTCCCTTCTGCGCGAAACGCGCATAATTGTCGGCGATCATCGCGCCGTAATCCGGGCGATCGTCGAACGGGTCGATCAGGATGCGCAGGCCTTCGACCAGCACGGTGAAGCGGATCGCGGCAAGACCATGGGCGACATCGGCCGCTCGCGTCCTCATTTCCTGAAAGGGCGCTGATACGGCGCAGGCGGCGAGATGATGCTGCCAGAGCTTCAGGCCTTCGGACGCCGGGCTTTCGGTCTCAAGGTTCGCCGAGAAGCGGGCGACGCCTTCGCAATAATGGCGGATCGCCTCGAGCCGCCGCGCCTGCTTCTGCAAGGGATGCCGATGCTTTTCCGCCGCTTCGAGCGCGTCGCGCATCCGCTGCATCGCCCGGGCGAACGCCGCGATCGCCGTCCGTACCGGCGCGCGCTCCAGATCGCGCACGATCGCCTGACGGAAGGCGATGTCGTTCAGGTCGCGCAACGGGCGATGGAAGATGCCGGCAAGCCGATATTGCTCGCGGTCTTTGGTGGCGTTCGCCACGATCTGATCGAGATAGAGGTCCCGGAACCAGCCGGGCTCGGCCACATCCTCCTCGCGTGCCTGCTGGTCCATGAAGAGGATGGTCCGGAACGCGCGCTCACCAGAAGATGCGCGTGACATGCTGTCGGCGTTATCGGGCGAGGGGTGCGCTGCGCGCAAATCCATATCGGACTCCTACCGGGAAGTTCTGCTCGGCAGGAGTCATCAGCCCATCGGGCGGTTGGTGCGGGCGGACTCCATCGCCCGATGATTCACGTTCTCCTGGCGTCTGTTCTGCAGTAGCCTCCTTGCCAGCGTCGACTCGGCGATCGGTTTGATCGCTGATCCCTATAACATGACGCAAAGGGATGGAGTTCCCTTCATAAACGCCGCCGTGGCTGATGACTCCTGCCGATGATGACGAAGGCGGGAGCGTGCCCATGAACCGTGCAGCCAGATCGATCGCGGTCGATTCCGAGCGCGCGGAAGCGGTGGTCGCCAGGCTGCGCAGCCTCCATGACGGGGAAAAGGCGTTCGAGGACGTGCTCGCGCTCGGGCCGGCAGCGCGTGCGCCGCTCCGCAGGCTGCTGATGGAGCGTGAGCCGAGCGGCATCTGGCAACCCCGCGCGCTCGCCGCGCGCGCGCTCGGGGCGATCCGCCACGCGAACGATATCCTGCTCGACTATCTGCACCACCCCCGGTTCCCGGCGGACCCGGTCGAGTTTGCCGGCGAGGAAGCGGTGGTGAACGCCGCCGCCGAGGCGCTCGCCCGGAATCGCTACGGACCCGCGTTCGAGACGCTGCGCATGATCGTCTCGGTGCGGCCGCATCTGATCGGGGCGGTCCATGCGCTCGCCGCATACGGGCGTGTCGAGGCGATCCCCGAGCTTGTCACCGCGCTGGGCGATGACGGCAGTCGCCACGCGGCGGAGGCCGGCCTGCGCCGTTTCGGCGCCCGCGCGCGTGTCCCGCTGGTCGAGCGGCTGGAGGAACTGTCGAAAGCCAAAGATGCTGCGTTCAACACCAACATCCGGCATCGCCATGCGATATTGGGGATGCTGACCGAGCTGGGTCTGCCGCGCGATGCCCGGTCCCGCGTCATCATGCTGATGAACGATCCCGACGATCGGCTGGCGGTCGCGGCGTGCGGTGTCGCCGTGGTTCATGGACCACCCGCGCTGCGAAGACGCGCGCTGGAAAGGCTCGATGACCTCGCCGCTCATGTGGACCTGCGATTGCGGATCGAGATCGACGGCATCCTGCGGCGGGTCGGCAAGAGGTGCCGAAGCGAAGAAGGAAAGCAGGCATGAGGAGCTTCGCCGACCGCTCGTTCTTCCGCACCTTCGATCTGCTCGAGGCGTCCGCGCAGTCGCCCGGGGGCAGGAAGCGCGCCGCCTGGACGATCGGCGATACCGAATGGCGGCGCGAGCGTCACAGCTTCACCGGATCGAACCATTCCTTCGCCACCGAGACGGTCCGGGTCCGCCATGTCGCCGCCCCGCGCTGGACATTGCTGGTGGTCCGGGAGTTCTGGTGGATCGAGGCGCAGGACAAGCCGCTGCGCGACCTGCGCTGGGCCAAGCTGGTCAAGGGCAGCGGACCCGATGCGCTCGGATGGTTCCGCGCGCAGGACCGGCGTTGAAATCGATTCCTGTGCTTGCGACGGGATTCAATGCTTTTGCGCCCCGATCAGCGGGCTGGCGGTGTTCGAGGATGATGTCCGATCCGCCGTGTAGCCATCGTCGAGCGTGCTCAGGAACGTGATGATGTCGTTCATTTCCGCTTCGGTGAGCGCGGGCTTTTCGCCCGGCCTCCGTTCGAACGGCGCGTCGGCGGTGTCGATATTGGCCCAGTATCGGCGCGGCAGGTCGTTATATTTCATGACGTGTCCGTGTCCATCGCGCGGATAGACCCTGGCCGGCTCGGTATCGCGAAGCGCATAGAAGCGCAGCACGTCGATCAGGCGATGATAGACGCCGTTGTGGAAATACACCCCGCGTTTCGCGACATTGCGCAGCGTCGGCGTCAGGAACATGCCGCAATATTGCGTCTGCCGGGCAAGGTCCGTGCGCAGCGGCCCGCACATCCCGAGATCGTGGAAATGCGGATCGCGGTTCACCGCCAGCCGCCGGTTGCGCGGCACGCCAAGCGCCTCGTATTCGGTATCGGTGAACAGCGGCGGCAGACCGTCGGGGCTCGGCTGGCTGATGTGGCAGGCGGCGCAATCGCCCTTGGCGGGATCGTTGAACAGCAGCATCCCGCGAATTTCGGCAGGCGTCAGGCGCGCCTTCCCCTCCAGCCAATAATCATATTTGCTGTCGAACCGGTGAAACGCCGTGGCCTCGATCTGGTAGCGCGCCACCGCCGACATCGCTTCCTCGACCAGCATCGCGGGGTTGTCCACCACCGTCCGTCCGAACAGCGGCTGGAGCCGCGCGACGTAGCCGGCGCGCTCCAGCTTGCGCGCGACTTCGGCCACGTCCCTGTTCGCCATCTCGACGGGGTTGATCATCGGTCCGATCGCCTGGAGCATCAGCGAGTCCGCGCGTCCGTCCCAGAACAGCCCGCCCTGCGGCACCGGGGCGGCAGGCGGCGGCGCGACGCCCGCAGCCTTGGTCGCGCGCGGTGTTCCCCTGGCCTGTTCGACGAGCTGGCTCAGCGGCGGCGGGTTGTCGTAGTCGGCGATCGGTGGCCCGATGCTGAACACCGTCTGCCGATAGAGATAGGCAAGCGATGGCGGCGGCCGCATCCCCGATTGCGTCAGATGCGGCCCACCGGACTGCACGTCGCGATCGTCGGGCGGACCGAAGCTGCGCGCGGGACTATGGCAGGACGCACACGATTGCCGCCCCGACGCCGATAGCGAGGCGTCATGGAAAATCCGCTGGTTCGGCCGCCGCAGCAGCCGCTGAGCGCGCTGGC
>JASGGR010000037.1:0-22045 GCA_047602705.1 Sphingomonas bacterium
CATCGCGGCTGCGGCACGCGAAGCCCGCGAAGGGCGATCCGCGGATGGAGCGAGAAACTGTCCTGCCGCTCGATCGCGGCGATCGTCACCGGCCGGCCGAAATGCGCGCTCAGCCGCCGCTCCACCAGCGGGCGGAACTGCCCCAGCGGAAAGATCGCGAGCACGAACAGCAGGAAGAGCAAAAAACCGGCGACGGCATAGGCGCTGATCGCGGCCACGCGCCGGGGGCGATCAGCGGGAAGAAGGCGAACCATCCCTGCCGAGACGCGCCGCCGGGCGGATCGTTCCCTCGGCGCATCCCCGTCGCGGCGGCGTCAGGCGGCCACCTTCTCCTGAAGCCGGCGTTGCAGGAACGCCAGCACGAGCGCCTCCTCCGACCGCAGGCCCGCGACGTCCTCGCGCAGCCTGCGCTCGACGTCCCGCCCGGTATCGAGGACGAGCGCCTCGTCCATGTAGCTGTCGATGATCTCGGGATGGATATAGCAGCGCCGGCAGATGGTCGGCGTGTTGCCCAGCAGGGCGGAAACCTGCTCGATCGCGCTGCGGACGTTCCGCTTCGCCGCCGCCGCGCTGTCGAACGCCTCGAACTCCGCGAGCGCGAGCGCGGCGAGGACGGTGCCCGTCCAGGTGCGGAAATCCTTCGCCGTCACATCCCTCCCGCTGATCTCGCGCAGATAGTCGTTCACATCGCCGGACGAGACTTCGCGCTGCTCGCCGTCGTCGTCGATATATTGGAAGAGATGTTGGCCCGGCAGGTCCTGCGCCCGCTTGACGATCCGGGCAACGCGGCGATCGGTGATCCTGAGGTTCCACATCCTGCCGCTCTTGCCCTTGAAGCGGAACCGGATCTCGCTGCCTTCCACGCTGACGTGGCGGCTGTTGAGCGTCGTCAGGCCATAGCTCTTGTTCCGCCGGGCATAATCGGCGTTGCCGACGCGTATCATGGTCGTTTCGAGCAGGCGCACCACCGTCGCCAGCACCTTCGCGCGCGGCAGGCCGTGGCGGCGCATGTCCGCGTCGATCTTCTCCCGGATGCGGGGAAGCGCGTCGGCGAAAGCGAGCATATGCTCATATTTCGTGCCGTCGCGTATCTCGCGGAAGCGCGCGTGATACCGATATTGCTTGCGCCCCTTCGCATCGCGGCCGGTCGCCTGGATATGGCCCTTCGCATCCGGGCAGATCCACACTTCCGTATAAGCGGGCGGGATGGCGATCGCGTTGATCCTGGCGATGACGGCGGCATCCCTCACCGTCGTTCCATCGGGATTGCGATAGCTCCAGCCCTTGCCCCGCCTTCGCCGGGTGATGCCGGGCGACTGATCGCTGACGTAGATCAATCCCGCACTTTCCGCCGCATCGCGCGGGTCAATGATGTCTTCTGCGTGCCGATCAGGCTCTTTTCCGGTCATGCCAGCGCAAACGTGCCGAAGGCCTTGGGTTTCCCGGCAGCGGGCGTCTGGTGATGTCCTGTCAGTTCCGGAGCGGCCTGTTGGCGCAGATCAACGCATCTGCAAACCGTCTGCCGCCGTCTTTGGGGCGCTCTGCCGGCGCGCGGATTAGCGACGCTTCGGGAACAGCCGTCCGGCCCGAGCGCAATAAGCATCCCATGCCGCGCCGAAACGGGCGCGCATCATCGCTTCCTCATTGGGCACGCGGATGAACCACATGGCGGCGAAAGCGGGGACGACGAAGAAGCCCGCGATCCAGTTGTGGATGAGCAGCGGCTGCGCCAGCGCCGAAATCCAGATAGCGGCATACATCGGGTTGCGGATGCGGCCGTAGACGCCGTTCGTCACCAGCGCATGATCCTCCCGCACCTCCAGCCCCGGAGACCAGTTGCGGCCGAGATCGGCATGGCTGCGCCAGAACAGCCAGAGATAGGGGATCTGCGCCAGCGCCCCGATCCACGTGGCCCATTCCGGCATGTCGTAATCGGCGAAGCGGAACAGGCCAAGCGCGAGATAGAGGAGCGGCAGCACCATCATGGCGAGGAACATGCCCGCCAGCAGCGCGATCTCCATGCCGTCCTTGCGCGCATCGACGACAACATTGGCGCGATTGCGCAGCGAGTGCGGCGTGCGGATCACGAACATCGCGACCATGACCAGCAGCCAGACCAGGGAGCCCCAGCCATTCTCGCGCCAGCGCAATGCGGCGAGGACCAACAAGGCGATCCCCAGCAGCATGGTCGCCACCGCGGGCAGGCTGGTCATCATCGAACGCTGCTTGTCGGCCATCGCGATCCTCCCGTTTTGCGCGGACTGGATCGACGATAACATATTTGCGAACCGCTCGCAATAATATTGCGAATCAATCGCATGAACGGGCTTCAAAGCTCAGTGGAGCGGATTCTCCTTCCACCGCGCGAACTTGTCGATCTTCTGCTGGTCGTGCGCCGCGCTCAGCACCGCGCTGCACACCAGCCGCGCGCGCTCGGCGATGCGCTCCAGGCATTGGGCGGCATAATCGGGCGAAAGCGGCGCCACGATCGAATCGAGATGCTCATGCTCCACGCTGGCGAAGGAGAAGATCGTCGCCAGATAGGAATCGAACGCCTCCCGCATCCCTTCCCACTGCCCGCGCTCGGCAAGCCAGGGCAAGGTCGAGCCGGATGTCGTCAGCAGCACGAAGCGCTTGTCCTGCAACACCTCATGCCGCTTGTTGTGGCGGATCGCCGTCGCGGTGAGGCCGGACCCGAGCACGCGATCGATATAGCCGGTGATGATCGCGGGCGGCATCCCGAACCAGATGGGGTAGACGAGCACGATGACGCTCGCCGCCCGGACGCGTTCCAGTTCCCGCTCCACATCCTGCGAGAGGTGGAAATTCGCCGCCTCGGGCCGCTCCTCCGCGCGCAATAGCGGGTCGAAGCCCGACGCGTAGAGATCATGGATTACCACCTTCTGCCCGCATCGGCGCACCGAATCGGCATAAGCGCCGACGATCGCATGGTTGAAGCTGTCCGTGGCGGGATGGCCGATGATGACGAGATGGTGAAGGTCCGCCGGTTTTACGTTCTCCATCGCTTCATCCTTCCGGGCATCGCCGGTGCCTCGCCTCCATGTGCGAAAAATCGGCCCCGGAAAGGAACACTCATCATGCCTTCCCGGTTCCAGAGCGAACGGCCCGAGCCTTGTTTCCGGGCGTCCTTGCATTAGGGAATCGGGATTACGCAGGGGAGAGAAGCCGGCATGTCCTTTCGCAAGCTGTTGATCGCGAACCGTGGCGAGATCGCCGTCCGCATCGCCCGGGCCGCGGCGGCGGAGGGAATCGCCAGCGTCGCCGTTCATGCGGAGGATGACGGCCTGTCGCTCCATGTGCGTGCCGCGGACGAGGCGCGGGCGCTTCCGGGGCGCGGGGCGGCGGCCTATCTGGATATCGAGGCGATCGTCGCGGCCGCGAAGGATGCGGGCTGCGACGCGCTGCACCCCGGCTATGGCTTCCTGAGCGAGAATGCGGCGCTGGCGCGGCGATGCGCGGAGGAGGGGATCGTCTTCGTCGGCCCCTCTCCCTCCACGCTGGCCCTGTTCGGCGACAAGCCCGCCGCCAAGGCGCTGGCGCGGCAATGCGGCGTGCCGGTGATCGAATCGACCGAGGGGCCGGCCTCCCTGGAGCAGGCGGAGGCGTTCCTCGCCACGCTCGGCCCGGGCGCCGCCGTGATGATAAAGGCGGTCGCCGGCGGCGGCGGGCGCGGGATGCGGATCGTGGAGGATGCGGCGCAGCTTGCGGAAGCTTATGCCCGCTGCCGCTCCGAAGCGAAGGCGGCGTTCGGCCAAAGCGACGTCTATGTCGAGCGGCTGATCCGCGACGCGCGCCATATCGAGGTGCAGGTGATCGGCGACCGGCACGGCGCCGTCAGCCATTTGTGGGAGCGCGAGTGCACGATCCAGCGCCGCCACCAGAAACTGATCGAGGTCGCGCCAAGCCCCTCGCTCGCCGAGGCCGACCGCGCGCATATCGTGGGGGCCGCCACGCGGATCGCGGCCGCGACCGGCTATGACAGTCTCGGCACGTTCGAGTTCCTCGTGGGGGATGGCGCGTTCGCCTTCATCGAGGCCAATCCGCGATTGCAGGTGGAGCATACCGTCACGGAGGAGGTGCTGGGCATCGACCTCGTGCGCGCGCAGCTCGCGGTGGCGGCCGGCGCCTCCCTGGCGTCGCTGGGGCTGGACCAGCCCCATGTGCCCGCCCCGCGCGGCCATGCCATGCAGTTGCGCGTCAACATGGAGGTGATGGACGCGACCGGCGCGACGCGACCGACCGGCGGGACCATCACCGCCTTCGATCCGCCGTCCGGGCCGGGCGTGCGCGTCGATACCTTCGGCTATTGCGGATATGCCACCAGCGCCGCGTTCGATTCGCTGCTCGCCAAGGTGATCGTCCATTCGCCCTCGCCGCGATGGAGCGATGTGGTGGCGAAGGCGGCACGCGCCCTGCGCGAGTTCCGCATCGCGGGCGTGGAGACCAACATCCCCTTCCTGCAGGCCGTGCTGGCGCATCCCGATTTCGCCGCCGACCGGATCAGCACCACCTTCGTCGACACCCATGCCGCCGCGCTGGCCGGTGCGGCGGGCGAAGGGCCTTCGCCCCTGCATTTCCCCGCCGGCGCCGCCGGTCGGGCCGAAACGCGGCGGGCGGAGGCGGTGGGGCCTGCCGGATCGGTACCGGTGCCCGCGCCGATGCAGGGCGTGGTCGTCTCGATCGATGTCGCCGTGGGCGATGTGGTGGCGCCCGGCCAGCAGCTCGCGGTGACGGAAGCGATGAAGATGGAGCATCCGCTGCTCGCGGAATCCGGCGGCCGCGTCGCCGCGATCGCCGCCGCGCCGGGCGACATGATCGCGCCGGGCGAGCCTCTGCTGTTCGTCGAGCCGATGGAGATCGACGCGGACGAAGCAGAGGCGCAGGTCGCGCACGATCCCGATCACATCCGCCCCGATCTGGCGGAGCTGCTGGAGCGCCAGTCGTTCAAGCTGGATGGGAACCGCCCCGACGCGGTGGCCCGCCGCCGCAGGACCGGCCAGCGCACCGCGCGCGAGAATATCGCGCAACTGGTCGATGAAGGCTCGTTCCTCGAATATGGCTCGCTCGCCGTCGCGGCGCAGCGGCGGCGGCGCAAGATGGACGACCTGATCGCCAGCACGCCGGCCGACGGCCTCATCAGCGGCGTGGCGACGGTGAACGCGGCCGCCGTCGGCGCGGATCGCGCGCGCTGCATGGTGATGTCCTACGATTACACGGTGCTGGCCGGCACGCAGGGCACGATCAACCACAAGAAGATCGACCGGATGCTGGGGCTGGCGGAGAAATGGCGGATTCCCCTGGTCCTCTATGCCGAAGGCGGCGGCGGGCGGCCCGGCGACACCGACGGGCTGGGCCTCACCGGGCTGGATGTGCCCTCCTTCGCGTCCTTCGCGCGGCTTTCCGGGCTGGTGCCGCTGGTCGGCGTGGTATCCGGCTATTGCTTTGCGGGCAATGCGGCGCTGCTCGGCTGCTGCGACGTCATCATCGCGACGCGGAACGCCTCGATCGGCATGGGCGGCCCGGTGATGATCGAGGGCGGCGGGCTTGGCGTCTACCACCCGGCGGAGGTCGGGCCGGTCTCGGTGCAGGCGCCGAACGGCGTGATCGACATATTGGTGGAGGACGAAGAGGAGGCGACACGCGCCGCCCGGCAATATCTCTCCTATTTCCAGGGGCCGGTGGCGGAGTGGAGCGCGCCGGACCAGAGGCTGCTGCGGCGCGCCATCCCGGAAAACCGGCTGCGCGTCTATGACATGCGCGCGGTGATCGCGCTGCTGGCGGACGAGGGATCGATGCTGGAGCTCCGCCGCGACTACGGCCCCGGCATGATAACCGCCTTCATCCGCGTCGAGGGCAGGCCGTTCGGCCTGATCGCCAACAACCCGCATCATCTGGGCGGCGCGCTGGACGCCACCGCCTGCGACAAGGCCGCGCGCTTCCTGCAATTGTGCGACGCGCACGATATCCCGATCGTCTCGCTGTGCGACACGCCGGGCTTCATGGTCGGCCCGGATGCGGAGAAGACGGCGATGGTGCGCCGCGCCGCCGGCCTGTTCGTCAACGCGGCCAGCATCTCCGTGCCGCTGTTCGGCGTCGTATTGCGCAAGGGATACGGGCTGGGCGCGCAAGCCATGCTGGGCGGCAGCTTCCACGCGGCGGACTTCACCATCGCCTGGCCCACGGGCGAGTTCGGCGGCATGGGGCTGGAGGGCTATGTCCGGCTCGGCTTCCGCAAGGAGATGGAGGCGATCGAGGACCCGGCCGAGCGGGAGGCGTTCTTCAACCGCAAGGTTGCGTCGCTCTATGCCAATGGCAAGGCCGTCTCCATCGCGTCGGTGCTGGAGATCGACGAGGTGATCGATCCCGCCGACACGCGCGCATGGATACTGGCCGGGCTACGCTCCGTCGCGCCGCCCGCCCATCGCGAGGGCCGCAAGCGGCCGTGCGTCGATAGCTGGTAGGCCTCAGGCCGTGGCCGGCGCGCGCCAGAATTGGACGTGGAAGCGCACCGCGCCGATCGGCTCGACATGGTGGAGGATGGTCGGCTCCACGATGCCCGGCGCGGTGGCCGGCGTCAGGACCGTCTCGAACGGCGGGCGGCGCGGATCGGTGATACGGTAGCGGAGCATCCCCGCCTCCACATGGATCAGCCCCCATGTGCCCGCCTTTGTATCGTGATCCTTGAGCAGGGCGGCCGGCACCGTCTCCTCAGTGAAGACGTCGGTGCGGCGGCCCGATTCCAGCCCCTTCGGCAGTGAGGCGGGATTGGATGTGCGCACGGTGGCGGTGACGCTCTCGTCATAACCGCTGTTCGCGCTGAAGAACGCCGCCGCGAACAATCCGCAACCCAGCAGCACCGACAGCAGCACGCCCGCCGATGTCGCCACGACCATCGTGACGGTCAGCGGCCCGGAAAGCAAGAGATACCAGAGCGATCCCGCCGTCATCAGGATCGCGGCAGCGACGATCAGCTTGATCGCGCGGCGGAACTGCTCCTCCGCCACTTGCCGCTCCATGCCGGAGGACCGGGCCTTCATCTCACCGCTCCAGTGCTTTCAATAATGCATAATAAATACATCTATTATGGCAACGGGAGAGTTGCAAGGAGATTCAGCCTTTCCCGTCGCGCAGATAGTCCGCGAGCACGACCGCCTGATTGTGCTCCTCATCGCGGGCGCCATAGACGAGCGTCACCTTCCCCTTCGCCGCGAGCGCGCGCAATTGCGCCACGGCCTCATCGTTCGACGCCAGCTCCTTGCGATAGCGCGCGCGAAACTCCTCCCAGCGCGCGGGATCGTGGCCGAACCATTTGCGCAGGGCGGTGCTCGGCGCGACGTCCTTCAGCCACAGGTCGAGCGCAGCCTCCTCGCGCGACACGCCGCGCGGCCAGATGCGATCGACCAGCACGCGCTGCCCGTCGTCCGGCGAGGGCGGCGCATAGGCCCGCTTGACCGCGATCAGCATGCCGCCAGCCCCCTGTCCAGCCCGGCGATCAGGTCGGCTTCCGCCTCCAGCCCGACCGACAGGCGCAGCAGCCCCTCGCCGATCCCGGCGACGGCGCGCGCCTCCTCGCCCATGTCGAGATGCGTCATGGTCGCCGGGTGAGCGACAAGGCTCTCCACGCCCCCCAGCGACTCGCCAGCGTGAACACGCGCACGGCGGCGATGAAGCGCTTCACCGCCTCCGCGCCGCCAGCGAGGTCGAAGCTCAGCATCGCGCCGAAGCCCGTCTGCTGCCGCGCCGCGATCGCATGGCCGGGATGCGAGGCAAGGCCGGGATAATGGACCCGCGCGACCGCCCGATACCCTTCGAGGAAGCGTGCGATCGCCATGGCGTTGCGCTGCTGCTGCGCGATGCGCGGGAACAGCGTGCGCAGGCCGCGCAGGGTGAGCCAGGCGTCGAACGGCGCGCCGGTGCTGCCGACGATGTTCGACCATTGGCGGAGCTGGTCCGCCTCCTCCGCCTCGCGCGCGATCACCGCGCCGCCGATCACGTCGGAATGGCCGTTCAGATATTTGGTCGTCGAATGGACGACATAATCCGCGCCGAGCGAAATCGGCCGCTGGAGCGCGGGCGAAAGGAACGTATTGTCCACCGCCACCTTCGCGCCCGCCGCTCTGGCCCGCGCGGCGAGCGCGGCGATATCCACCACGCGCATCAGTGGGTTGCTCGGCGTCTCGATCAGCACCAGCGCCGCGCCTTCGCCGAGCGCCGCATCGAACGCCACAGCGTCGCCCTGATCGACCAGCGAGAGCGAGAGCTGGCCGCGCTCGGCCCGCGCCTTCAGCAGCCGCATCGTGCCGCCGTAGCAATCGTGCGGGGCGATCACGCGATCCCCCGCCCGCAGCCGCCCGGCGAGCAGGTCCAGCGCCGCCATCCCGCTTCCCGTGACGACCGCGCCCGCGCCGCCTTCGAGCCGCGCCAGCGCATCGGCGAGCAGGTCGCGCGTCGGATTGCCGGCGCGGCCGTAATCATAAGCGCGCGGCTCGGCATAGCCGGCGAACTCATAGGTGCTCGACAGATAGAGCGGGGCGACGACCGCGCCGAAGGCGGCATCGGCCGCCACGCCGTGCGCGGCGGCGATCGTTTCGGGATGAAGGGCGGGGCGGTCGGTCATCTCTGGTCCTTCGTGTCGAACATGTTCAGGAAATCCTCGGTCCGGCCGATGTTGACGCGGTGGCTTTCGAGCATCGCGTGGAGATCGGCGCGCAGCGCGGAATCCTCCGCCTCCGGGATCAGCGCTTCCAGCTTGCGCACCACCCACGCCTGCCCGCGATTGAGGAAGGCGAGCCGCGCCACCGGGTCCGCGATCGCCATCGCCTTGCCATGGAACGCGCCCGTCCGCTGCGAGGGCGCGCCTTCGAGCCGCGCGACATGGCCCGACAGCATCGCGCACCAGCGCGATTCGTCGGCGCGCACGTCGCGCAGCAGATGCTCCGCCTCGGGCGAGACGGCATCCTTCATCGCATCGAGCGCGACGCGCGCGCCGGCGCGCTCCGCCTCCAGCAATTCGTTGAGGCTGTCGATCAGGCCGCTCATGCCGCCGCTCCCGCCGCCGCGCGCAGGCCGGCGCGCACCCGATCCATCGCCCCCGGATCGGCCTTGGAGGAGTGGACCGCATAGGCCGAATAGGAGAATTCAGGGCTGTCGGGCACCGGCAACAGCCTTTTCTCCTCCAGATAGGGGCGCACCACGCTTTCCCGGAAATAACCGCTGCCGCCCGTTTCCAGCAGGTAATCGAGCGCGAGCGGGCCGTAGCTGACGGAGACGACCGCCCTGGGGCGATCGGGAAAAGCCGCGTGATAGCCGGCCGCGAAATCCTCCCCCCAGTCCACATCGATATGGTCCGCCGGGTCGAGCGGACCATTGGCGGGCGCGGTGCGCACCAGCACCAGCCTCTCCTCGAACAGCAATTCGGCGATCAGCCCCGGCCTGCGCGGCGCGGCATAGATCACCGCGATGTCGAGCGATCCGTTCTGCACCCGCTCCAGCAGGCGCTCCGACGTGTCGATCCGCGCGCTCACCGCGATCTCCGGACATTCGCGCTTCATCCACGTCAGCCAATGACGCAGCAGCGGATTCCAAAGACTCGGCTCCGCGCCCACCGTAACCACCGTCTCGCGCCCCGGCGGCAGCGCGACCGCGCGGCGCGCGCCCTCCCACACCTGCACCAGGGTGGTGGCGTAGCGCAGGAACTGCTCGCCCGCCGGGGTGAGCCGCGCGCCCGCCTTGTTGCGGACGAACATCGGGCGGTCGAGCTGATCCTCCAGCACGCGGATGCGCGCGCTGACCGCCGTCTGCGTCAGGTTGAGGTTGGCGGCCGCGCTGACGAAGCTGCCGGTCTTCACGACCTCGAGGAACGTGCGCGCGATGCCGATATCCATACGGCAAAATCTTTCTACTTAAACCGCAATGATATTCATTTGATTGTTAGATGCTAAAGAAGGAACCTTGCCCGCGCAAGGCGGCGGCCCGGTTTGCGCCAGCGCAAACCGGATGGCGCGGAAATCTGCCAGGGCTGCCCTGTCCTATGTCCGGCAAGGGATCGAACCGATGGATGATCTGGCATTCGCCCGCGCGCTTCACGTCCTCGGCGTGGTGGTATGGATCGGCGGCGTCGCGATGGCGACGACGGTGGCGATCCCGGCTGCGCGGCGCGGCGAGCTGGGCGCGGACCGGCTGGCGGCATTCCACGCGATCGAGCGCCGCTTCGTCTGGCAGGCGCGCGCCGCCGTCATCCTCGTCGGGCTGACCGGCTTCTACATGATCGCGAAGCTCGACCTGTGGGACCGGTTCAGGGAACCCGCCGTCTTCTGGTGGATGCACGCGATGGTCGCGCTATGGCTGGTCTTCGCGCTGATCCTGTTCGTCGGCGAGCCGCTGGTGCTGGACCGCCGCTTTCCCCAATGGGTCGCGCGGCGGCCGGAAGCGGCGTTCGCGTGGCTGCATCGCGTGCATGTGGCATTGCTGACGCTGGGGCTTATCACCGTGTTCGGCGCGGTGGCGGGCAGCCACGGCTGGCCGATATTCTAGCGCCGGCCGATCCGCGCCACATCGGGCATCAGGGACAGCAGCGCGGGAAGCTCCTCCGCCCGGCAGGCCCGGCCGAAATACCAGCCCTGGAGGAAATCGCAGCCCATGCGCAGCAGCAGGTCCATCTGCGCCATCGTCTCCACGCCCTCTGCGGTGACGACCTTGCCCAGGCTGTGGGCGATATCGATCACGCCGCGCACGATCGCCTGATCCTCCTGCGACATCACCATGTTCGCCACGAAGCTGCGGTCGATCTTCAGCCGGTCGATCGGCAGCCGCCGCAAATGGGTGAGCGAGGCATAGCCGGTGCCGAAATCGTCGAGCGCCACCTCTACCCCCGCCTCGTGCAGGCGTTGCAGCCCCTGCTCCACGCGCTTCTGGTCCAGCCCGAGGAACATCCCCTCCGTCACCTCGACGCAGAATTTCTCCGGCCCGATCCCCGTTTCGTCGACGAGCTGGAAGAAGCGATCGAGGAACACGTCCGACCGGAAATCGGAATTGGTGAGATTGATCCCCACCCGGCCCAGCGGCACGGCCATCGCGCACAGCGCGGCGATGTCGCGGAACACGCGCTCCAGCGAGAACAGCCCCAGCGCCGCGCGCGCGGCGGGATCGGCGAACCCGTCCTGAAAGGTGACGGGTGAGAGCAGGCCGCGATCGGGATGGCGCCAGCGCATCAGCGCCTCATAGGATATCGGCCGATCGGGGTTGAGCGGCACGATCGGCTGGTAATGCATCTCGAACGCGTCGCGCCGCAGGCCGCGCTCGATCTCCGCGAGCAATTGCGCCTTGCGGGCGGCGACCTCCATCAGCGAAGGCTCGAACGTCTCCAGCCGGTCGCGCCCCAGCGCCTTCGCGCGGTAGAGCGCCAGATCGGCCGCCTTGAACAATTGCGCGCCGTCGGTCGCATGCTCCGGATAGGCGGCGAGGCCGATGCTGACCGAGCAGCGCCGGCCCATCGGCACCACGTTGAACGGCTGGCGCATCGTTTCCAGCACGCGCTCGAACAGGGCCTCCGCCTCGTCCCGCGAGCCGGTGAAGATCAGGCCGAATTCGTCGCCGCCGAGCCGGGAGATGAACAGCCGCTCGTCCGCGATCGCGCGCAGCCGCCGCGCCAGCGCGCGCAGCAGCTCGTCGCCGGCGGGATGGCCGAAGGAATCGTTGATCTCCTTGAACGTGTCCACGTCCATCAGCGCCAGGAAGAAGGGCTTCCCGCCTTTCCGCCCACCGACGCGGGTCTCGATGAACTCCTGGAAACACCGCCGGTTGGGCAGGTTGGTGAGCGGGTCCAGCTCCGCCATGGTCTTCAGGTGCCGCCTGCTCGCCTGCAGCTCGTCCTCGAGCTGCTTGCGCCCGGTGATGTCGAAGCGGATCGAGGTGTAGCTGTCCACCTTCCCGTGCGCCGAGATATGCGGCACGACGGTGGTGTCCACCCAGTAGAGCGAGCCGTCCTTGCGCCGGTTGCAAAGCTCGCCGTGCCACACGCTGCCGCGCGCGATCTGCCGGTACATGGCGCGGAAGAAGGAAACGTCGTGCGCGCCCGACTTCAGCATCCGGTGGTTCGATCCGAGCAGCTCCGCCTCGGAATAGCCGCTGATCTCGCAGAATTTGCTGTTGACGTAGGTTATCGTGCCCCTGACGTCGGTGACGGCCACGATCGCCGCGCTGTCGAGCGCATAATGGATGAAATCGGCATGGGAGTGCAGGCGATAGGGCGCCTGCGCGCCGCCCGCCACGCCGCCGACGACGATCAGCGGCGGGTCGCCCTTCCCGCGCTCCGGCATCGAAGCATCAACGCCTTCCAGAAACGCAAAATGCTTCATTCCGCCCAACATGCCGCGCTCTGTGGTGGTGACGCGCCGTCCACGTCAACCCGCGCTCCTTCCATTCCGGACCGGACAGTCCGTTCGTGCTCCCCTGCCGGCCGGTCGCTGAAGGCGCTGAGAGATTTCCGACGTCTTCATGCTTGGACGATCCAGTTAAAGGAGCAGCGAGAAATTCATGCCTGCATCCATTCTAGGAGGCCAGTCCCTCCATCCGGTTAATCGACGGCTATTTTTCGGATGAAATCGACATGCAGCGCCCGCCCTTGCGCCGCCGCCGGCGCATCGATCCGCGCGACGTCCAGCCGATCGAGCCAAAGCTCGCCCAGCGCCTGCGGCTCCAGCGCGACGATGAAGCCCGTGCCGGCGCAAGGGGCGAGATCGCCCGCCTCCAGCCGCGACATGCTCACCGCATATTGCCCGCGCCGCGCCATGGCGTTGAGATCGCGGACCGGGCCGTGGATAGGCTCGCCGGCCAGCGCCGCGCCACCGTCGAAGGCGAGAGGCGCGCTTTGCGCATCGAGCCGCGCGTCGAGCGCCGGGCCGGAAAGGCGCAGCCGCCCATCCAGCACCGCCAGCACGCGATCCACGCCGTCGAAGGCGGAAAAGGCGCCCGCCCGCTCCACCCGCGCGATGCTGAGCCGCCAGAGGAAATCCTCCATCCCCGCGCCGGGCGGGAAGACGGCAATCTCGCGCGTGGTGCCGCCGCCGTTCTTCCACGGCACATCGGCGCAGTCCGCCGCGCGGATCACCTGCACCACGCTCATCCCAATATGCCGGGCAGGTCCAGCCCCTTCTCGCGCGCGCAATCGCGGGCGATGTCATAGCCCGCGTCGGCGTGGCGCATCACGCCGGTGGCGGGATCGTTCCACAGCACGCGCTCCAGGCGCCGCGCCGCCTCCGGCGTGCCGTCCGCGACGATCACCATGCCGCTGTGCTGCGAATAGCCCATGCCGACGCCGCCGCCGTGATGCAGCGACACCCATGTCGCGCCGGAAGCGGTGTTGAGGAGCGCGTTGAGCAGCGGCCAGTCGGACACCGCGTCCGATCCGTCCCGCATCGCCTCCGTCTCGCGATTGGGCGAGGCGACCGAGCCGGAATCGAGATGGTCGCGCCCGATCACCACCGGGGCCTTCAGTTCGCCCTTCGCGACCATCTCGTTGAAGGCGAGGCCGAGCCGGTGCCGGTCCCCCAGCCCGACCCAGCAGATGCGCGCGGGCAGGCCCTGGAAATGGATCTTCTCGCGCGCCATGTCGAGCCAGTTGTGGAGATGCGCATTGTCCGGCAGCAGCTCCTTCACCTTGGCGTCCGTCCTGTAGATATCCTCCGGGTCGCCCGACAGCGCGGCCCAGCGGAACGGGCCGATCCCCCGGCAGAACAGGGGGCGGATATAGGCGGGGACGAAGCCGGGGAAGTCGAAGGCGTTGGCCACGCCCTCGTCCTTCGCCATCTGGCGGATGTTGTTGCCGTAATCGGTGGTCGGCACGCCCGCCGCCTGGAAATCGAGCATCGCGCGGACGTGGACAGCCATCGAGGCTCGGGCCGCCTTCGCCACCGCTTCCGGCTCGCGCTCGCGCCGCTCGACCCATTCGGCGACACTCCAGCCGATCGGGAGATAGCCGTTGACCGGATCGTGCGCGCTGGTCTGGTCGGTCAGCAGGTCGGGGCGGATGCCGCGCCGGTAAAGCTCGGGCAATATCTCCGCCGCATTGCCGAGCAGGCCGACGGAGACGGGCTTCCTCTCCGCATTGGCCTTTTCGATGATCGCCATCGCCTCCTCGATCGTGGCGGCGGCGGTGTCGAGATAGCCGGTGCGCAGCCGCATCTCGATCCGGCTCGGCTGGCATTCGATCGCGAGGCAGGATGCGCCCGCCATCACCGCCGCCAGCGGCTGCGCGCCGCCCATCCCGCCGAGGCCCGCCGTGAGCAGCCACTTGCCGGAGAGGTCCCCGCCGTAATGCTGGCGGCCCATCTCCACGAACGTCTCGTAGGTGCCCTGAACGATGCCCTGCGTGCCGATGTAGATCCACGAGCCGGCGGTCATCTGGCCGTACATGGCGAGGCCGCGCTTATCGAGCTCGTTGAAATGCTCCCATGTCGCCCAGTGCGGCACGAGGTTCGAGTTGGCGATCAGCACGCGCGGCGCATCCCTGTGGGTGCGGAACACGCCGACCGGCTTGCCGGACTGGACGAGCAGCGTCTGGTCGCCCTCCAGCCGCTTCAGCGTCTCGACGATCCGGTCATAGCTTTCCCAGTCGCGCGCGGCGCGGCCGATGCCGCCATAGACCACCAGCTCCTCCGGCCGCTCGGCGACGTCGGGATGGAGGTTGTTCATCAGCATCCGCAAGGGCGCTTCGGTGAGCCAGCTTTTCGCGGAAAGCTCGGTTCCGGTGGCGGGCTTGATGATGCGGCTGTTGTCGATACGCGTCATGAGCGTCAGGCTCCCTGTCGGGCGAAGGCGAGGCACGCCTTCAGGATATCGGTGAGGATCGGGGTGATTCCGGCGGCGCGGGCGGGATTCCATGGGCGCGGCCAGTTGGCTTCGTCCGGCGCGTCCGGCTCATCCATGTATCCCCGGATCGCCAGCTCCATCTGGATCGCGTGGATGCCGTGCGCCGGATCGCCATAGTGACGCGTCGTCCAGCCGCCGCGGAAACGGCCGTTGACGACATGGCCCAGCCCGCTCGCCACGCAGACCTCTGCCACCGCAGCCTCCAGCGCGGGGTCGCAGGTTTCGCCGTTATTGGTGCCGATGTTGAACTGCGGCAGCTCGCCGTCGAACAGGCGCGGGATATGGCTGCGGATGGAATGGGCGTCATAGAGGACGACGCGGTCATGGCGCGCGCGCAGCCGTTCGAGTTCCTCCGCGAGCGCGGCGTGATAGGGATCGAACCATATCGCGCGGCGGCGGTCGATCTCGGCCCGGTCGGGTGCCGCATCCTTGTAGAGCGGCTCGCCGTCGAACGTCTCGGCCGGGCATAATCCCGTTGTCGCCTGCCCCGGATAGAGCGACGCGCCGGAGGGATCGCGGTTCAGGTCGATCACGCTGCGGCTGATCGCGGTGCGGATCGTGGTCGCGCCCAGATCGCGCGCGAAGCCGTAGAGCAAATGCACCCACCAGTCCGCATCGCGCCGCGCCAGCCATGGCGAGCGGAACGCGCTTTCCACATCGGCGAGGTCCGTCCCGACATGCGGGAAAGCCAACACCAAGGGCGCGTCGCCGCGCGCGATATCGAGCCAGTCGGTCATGCCACCCCCGGCAGCGCATTGCCCGCGACCAGAGCGCCGGCGCGGATCAGGGCGTTGGCGGCCTCCATGTCAGGATGGAAATGGCGATCGTCCGCCAATGTCGGCACCTCGGCGCGGAGCCGTGCGCGCGCAGCCTCCAGCGCGGGGCTGGAGGCGAGCGGGGCGTGGAAATCACACCCCTGCGCCGCCGCGAGCCATTCGACCCCGATCACGGCGATCGCATTGCCCGCCATGTCGAGCAGCCGCCGCGCGCCATGCGCCGCCATCGAGACATGATCCTCCTGATTGGCGGAGGTGGGGATCGAATCCACGCTGGCGGGGTAGGCGCGCTGCTTGTTCTCGCTCACCAGCGCGGCGGCCGTCACCTGCGGGATCATGAAGCCGGAATTGAGGCCCGGCTTCGGCGTCAGGAAGGCGGGCAGGCCGGAGAGGGCCGGATCGACCAGCATGGCGACGCGGCGCTCGGAAATGCTGCCGATCTCGCAGATCGCCATCGCGATCATGTCGGCGGCGAAGGCGACAGGCTCGGCGTGGAAATTGCCGCCGGACAGAGCCTCGTCAGTGTCGGGGAAGATCAGCGGATTGTCCGATACGCCGTTCGCCTCGATCTCCAGCGTCGTCGCGGCCTGTCGCAGCAGATCGAGCGCCGCGCCCATCACCTGCGGCTGGCAGCGCAGGCAATAAGGGTCCTGCACGCGCGGATCGCCTTCGCGGTGGCTGGCGCGGATCGCGCTTCCCGCCATCAACCCGCGCAGCGCCTCCGCCACGTCGATCTGCCCCTTGTGGCGGCGCAGCGCATGGATGCGCGGATCGAACGGCGTGTCGGAACCCTTGGCCGCCTCGGTGGAGAGCGCTCCCGTCACCAGCGCGGAGCGGAACAGCAGTTCCGCCTCGAACAGCCCGGCCAGCGCGTTGGCGGTGGAGAATTGCGTGCCGTTGAGCAGCGCCAGTCCTTCCTTCGGCCCCAGCTCCACCGGCTTCAGCCCGGCGCGTGCCAGCGCCTCGGCGGCGGGGAGGCGCTCGTCGCCCACGAACATCTCGCCCACGCCGATCATCGCCGCCGCCATATGCGACAGAGGCGCGAGGTCGCCGCTCGCGCCGACCGAGCCTTGCGCGGGGACGACGGGCGTGAGGCCCTTCGCCAGCATCGCCTCCAGCAGCGCGACCGTCCCGGGCCGCACGCCCGACGCGCCCTGCGTCAGGCTGGCGAGCTTCAGCGCCATCATCAGCCGGATCACCGCCACCGGGGAAGGCGCGCCGGTGCCCGCCGCATGGCTCAACACGATATTGCGCTGGAGCGTCGCGAGGTCGGCGTCGCCGATGCGGACGCTGGCGAGCTTCCCGAAGCCGGTGTTGATGCCATAGACCGGCTCGCCATGCGCCAGGATGCGCGCCACGGCCGCCGCGCTTTCCGCGATCGCGGGCGCGCAGACGGGATCGAGTCGCACCGCGCCGCCGCGATAGACCGCGCGCCAGTCGGCCAGCGATACCTCTCCGGGGGTGAGGGTGATGTCCGTCATTGTCCACTCCAGATGCGCGCATGGAGCGGGTTGAACCCCATGCGATAGACCAGTTCGGCGGGGCGCTCGATATCCCAGATCGCGAGGTCGCAACGCTTGCCCGGCTCCAGCGTGCCGCGATCCGCCAGCCCCAGCGCCCGCGCCGCGTTGCGCGTCACGCCCGCCAGGCATTCCGCCACCGTCAGGCGGAACAAGGTCGCCCCCATGTTCATCGCCAGCAACAGCGAGGTGAGCGGCGAGGTGCCGGGGTTGCAATCGGTGGCGAGCGCGATGGGCACGCCCGCCGCGCGCAGGGCCTCGACCGGCGGCAGCTTCGTCTCGCGCACGAAATAGAAAGCGCCGGGCAGCAGGGTCGCGACCGTGCCCGCGCGCGCCATCGCGGCGATGCCGTCCGCGTCGAGATGTTCCAGATGGTCAGCCGACAAGGCCCCGTGCCGCGCCGCCAGCGCCGCGCCATGGAGGTTCGAGAGCTGCTCGGCATGGAGCTTCACCGGCAGGCCGTGCGCCGATGCCGCCGCGAACACGCGCTCCGTCTGCTCCGGGGTGAAGCCGATCCCCTCGCAAAAGGCGTCCACCGCATCGGCCAGCCCTTCGGCGGCGGCGGCGGGGAGCATCTCGTCGCACACTTTCGCGATATAGCCGTCCGCGTCGCCCGCATATTCGGGCGGCAGGGCGTGCGCGCCGAGGAAGGTGGTGACGATATCCACCGGCCGCTCGCGCCCCAGCCGCCGCGCGGCGCGGAGCATCCGCAATTCGCTTTCCGTATCGAGGCCGTAGCCCGATTTCACCTCGACCGTGGTCGCTCCTTCGGCGATCAGCGCGTCGAGCCGGGGGAGCGCGGAGGCCACAAGCTCGTCCTCGTCCGCCGCGCGGGTGGCGCGCATCGTGGAGACGATCCCGCCGCCGGCGCGCGCGATCTCCTCATAGGATGCGCCCTCCAGCCGCAGCTCGAACTCATGCGCGCGATCGCCGCCGAAGACCAGATGGGTGTGGCAGTCGATCAGGCCGGGGGTAATCCAGCGCCCGCCGCAATCGATCGTCTCGCGCGCTTCGGGGGCTTCGGCGGCGGGGCCGGCATGGACGATGCGGCCGTCCGAGCACGCAATCGCGCCCTGCTCCACGATGCCGGGGCCGTCCCCCGCCATCGTCACGAGCCGCGCATTGCGCCACAGCCTGTCGCACCGCATCCGAATCTCCCTTTGCGTGCGACAAGAATTGCACTGTTCGGCGTTAATGTATAGACATTATTCCACCAACAGGAACGGAAACGAGCGATGACGACGATCCATTTCCGGCAGGCGCTGCTGCCCGACGGCTGGGCGAAGGACGTGCGGATCGGCATCGCGGACGGATTGATCGCTTCCGTCGCCACGGGCGCCGCGGCCGGGCCCGGGGACGAGCGGCACGCCATCGGCCTGCCCGGCATGCCGAACCTCCACAGCCACGCCTTCCAGCGCGGCATGGCCGGGCTCGCGGAATTGCGCGGGCCGGGCGGCGACAGCTTCTGGACCTGGCGCGAGATCATGTATCGCTTCGTCGACCGCATCGGGCCGGACCAGCTTCAGGCCATCGCCGCGCTCGCTTATGTCGAGATGCTGGAGACGGGCTTCACCCGCGTCGGCGAGTTCCACTATCTTCACCACGATCCCGACGGCCGCGCCTATGGCGATCCGGCGGAGCTTTCCCGCGCGATCGTGGCGGCGGCGGGCGAGACGGGAATCGCGCTGACGCACCTTCCCGTCTTCTACGCCCATGCCGGCTTCGGCGGCGCGGCGCCCAGCCACGGGCAGCGGCGCTTCATCAACACGATCGATGCCTATGCACGCCTGCTGGACGGCGCGCGGGCGGCGGCGGCGGACCTGCCGGATGCGATCGTCGGCGTCGCGCCGCACAGCCTGCGGGCGGTGACGGCGGAGGAGCTGCGCGAGGTGCGGCAGCTCGCCGGGGAAGCGCCGGTCCACATCCATATCGCCGAGCAGGTGAAGGAAGTGGAGGATTGCCTCGCATGGAGCGGCCGGCGGCCGGTCGAATGGCTGTTCGATCATGCGGAGGTGGACGCGCGATGGTGCCTCGTCCACGCCACGCACATGACGGAGGCAGAGATGCTGGCGCTGGCGAAAAGCGGCGCGGTGGCGGGGCTTTGCCCGGTGACGGAGGCCAATCTGGGCGACGGCATCTTCCCCGCGCCCGCCTATCTGGCGGCGGGCGGACGCTATGGCGTGGGATCGGATTCCAACGTGCTGATCGACATGGCGGAGGAATTGCGCTGGCTGGAATATGGCCAGCGGCTTTCGGGCCGGGGCCGCAACATGCTCGCCGCCGCGCCGGGGCGATCGACCGGGCAGGACGTGTTCGACGCGGCGCTGGCGGGGGGCGCGCAGGCGCTCGGGCTTGTCGGCGGGCTGAAGGTCGGCCATGCGGCGGATATGATGAGCCTCGACGCCGACCATCCTTCGCTTGCCGGACGGACGGGCGCGTCGATCCTCGACGCCTTCCTGTTCGCGGCGGGGCGGCAGGCGATCGACGGCGTGTGGCGGCGCGGCGCGCGCGTCGTCAGCGGCGGGCGGCATGTCGCGCGGGAGGCGATCGCGGCGCGCTACCGCGACGCTGGAAACACTGGTCGCGTGAGCCTGCCGCTGCACGAGCGCATCCGCAGCGAGATCGAGGCGGCCATCCTGTCCGGCGCGCTCCCGCCCGGCGCGCGGCTGCCGACCGAGCACGAACTGATGCAGCGCTACGGCTGTTCGCGCATGACGGTCAGCAAGGCGCTGTCCGCGCTCGCCGTGGCCGGGCTGATCGATCGCAACCGGCGCGCCGGTTCCAGCGTGGCGCGGCCCAAGGTCCATTCGATGGTGCTCGACGTGCCCGATCTGGAGCAGGAGGTGCGCGCGCGCGGCCAGCGATATCGTTTCGCGCTTCTGGAGCGCGAGGTGCGCCAGCCCGATGCGGCGCATCCGGAGGAGACGCAGCTCGCGGGCGCGGGCGCGTTGCTCCGCCTCGACGGGGTGCATTTCGCCGACGACGCGCCGCTCGCCTGCGAGACGCGGCTCATCAGCCTGTCCGCCGTGCCGGAGATCGCGGACCAGTCCTTCGACGCCGCATCGCCGGGCGCATGGCTGCTCGCGCATGTGCCGTGGACGGAGGCCGAGACGCGCATCGCCGCGACGGGCGCGAGCCGGGAGGTCGCCACGCGCCTCCGCCAGCCCCCCGGCGCGCCCTGCCTGTTCATCGAGCGGCGGACATGGCGGGGAACGGACGGGATCACCCTCGTCCGCCAGCATTTCGTCGCCTCCGCCTATGACCTGATCGCCCGCTTCGGCCCGGCCCGGAGCAATTGAGGAGAATCATGTGAAAGCATCCTTCGCGCGCATCCTGCTCGCCGTTTCCGCCCTGGCGCTGTCCGCGCCCGCGCTGGCCGATCCCGTGCCGGCGCCGAAAGCGGTGCTGGGGCATGATGTGGGCGAGGATTATTATCTCGCCGACTATGAGGAATCGCTGCGCTATTTCGCGGCACTCGCCAAGGCGTCCGACCGGATCAGGATGTTCGACGCCGGGAAGACGAGCGAGGGGCGGACGATCTCCTATGCCGTCATCTCCTCGCCGGAGAACCTCGCCGATTTCGATCGGCAGAAGGCGCTCTCGAAACGTCTCGCCGATCCGCGCGGATTGTCCGATGCGCAGGCGCGCGCGCTGGCGAAGGACGCGAAGATCATCGTCCATATCGACGGCGGGATGCACGCCAGCGAAGTCGCCAACCACCAGCTTCCGCTCGCGCTCGCCTACAAGCTGCTCTCCGCGAAGGACGATCCCGAGGTGGAGGCGATCCTGAAGGACGTGATCCTCGTCCTCTGGCCGACGCTGAACCCGGACGGCCAGGACATGGTGGTGGACTGGTATCGCAAGCAGCGCGGCACGCCCTGGGAAACCAGCCGCACGCCGTGGCTGTATCAGGAATATGTCGGCCACGACAACAATCGCGACGGCTATATGCTGAACATGAAGGAAAGCCGGGTGGTGAACGCCGCCGAGCAGACCTATTCCCCCGTCATCTGGTATTCCCAGCACCAGACCGCGCCCTTCCCCGCGCGCATCTGGGTGCCGCCGTTCGCGGACCCGGTTTCGTCGAACATCAGCCCCTTCATGCGGATATGGACCAACGCGATCGGCACCAACATCATGGCGCGGATGGAGAAGGAGGGGAAGCCGGGCGCGATCGCGCAGGCGCGGTTCGACAATTGGTATGCCGGCTTCCTCGATTACATCCACGTCTTCCGCAACACGATCTCCTTCTTCACCGAAACCGCGCACGACAGCGCCACGCCCAAGACCTATCGCGTCGAGGATTTCCCGCCAGCGATGCGCGACCTGAAGGCGCAGATCATGTATCCGCACCCGTGGCGCGGCGGCGAATGGCACCTGCGGGACAGCGTGGATTACATGCTCACCGCATCCATGTCGGTGCTGGAGACCGCGCAGAAATATCGCGAGACGTTGCTCTACAACCGCTATCAGGCGGGCCGCGACATGATCGCGGCGGCGGCCACCGACGGCCCGGCCGCCTATGTCATCCCCGCCGGCCAGACCGACATGCCGGAAGCCGCCGGCCTCGCGCAGTTGATGATCGCCCATGGCCTCGACGTGCTGCAAGGCGCCGCCCCGGTGATGCTCGACGGGCGGACCTATCCGGCGGGAAGCTGGGTGGTGCCGATGGACCAGCCCTTCGCCGGGCTGGCGCGGGAATTGTTCGATGTGCAGAAATATCCGGACGCCGTGCTGGACGGCACCGGCAAGCCGGTCGACCTGCCCTATGACGTGACGGGCTGGACCCTGCCGATGCAGATGGGCGTGCGGGTCGACCGCGTCGCCGCGCCGATCGACCGCGCCGGCCTGACCAGGATC
>JASGGR010000038.1:0-21752 GCA_047602705.1 Sphingomonas bacterium
CTCCCGCGCCAGCGCCAGCCGGTCGCCCAGGGATTGCGGCGGCGCGGCGTCGGCCGCATCCGCGAGCCGGCTCGGCCCGTCGGCCCATATCTGCGGGGTATCGGGCGAGGCCTCCACCACCGGCGCGGGCGTGGCGCGCATCGATGCGGTCAGTTCCTCGCCGAGCCGGGTCTGCTCCTCGCTGCCCAGCACCTCTTTCCAGTTGATGACGCCGTAGATGAAATCGATGCGGTCCTCGCCGGAGGAGAAGGGCATCAATATCCCGCGATACAGCGTCTGATAGCCGCGCGCGCTGACGAACTCCGCCTCGAACCCGATCGGTGCGCGATTGGCGATGATCTGGAGATAATGATCGGTCAGCCGCGACAGCAGCGAGCGGCCGGGCACGTCGGCGATGCGGGTGATCGTGTGGTCCAGCCCGCATTCCTCGCGCAGCGCCTTGCCGAGGAACTGGATTTCCGGATCGTCGACGCCGCGCGTGAAATCGATCAGCACGCTGTTCGCCCCGAAATCGGCGATCCCCGCCGGATCGAGATCCTCGATCGAGGGATAGGCCCGGCCCTTCAGCAGCGACACCCAATGGTTATAGGCGCGCACGTGCATCCGCCTTTCGTCGGTGCCGATCACGACCGCAGGCTCGCCCACGCCGCTTTCGGTCGGGTCGCCCTCATGCGGCCGGCCGTCGTTGAAGCCGCGCGCGGTGTCCATACAATCCCCTCGACGCTGAAAGTCGGTATCGGCCGCGATTGTGCCCCCGTATGGTAAAGGAGACGTAAAGATCGAGACGGCTTGCAAGCGCAGCCCGGCCCTGCTAGGCGCGCCGCCTCGACACGCCATCGGGCGTGCGCATCGTGCCGCGTTAGCTCAGCTGGTAGAGCATCGCATTCGTAATGCGGGGGTCACAGGTTCGAGTCCTGTACGCGGCACCATTTCCCCGAACACATTTCCGGCCATGCGGGGCGGATTGCGCCTTTCCGATCACTTTGCCTCTGTCCGGGGCCGGATTCCGGCGTTAATCCCGGCAGGCCCATGCCGACGATCCTGCTCCTCACCCTCTCCAACGTCTTCATGACGACCGCCTGGTATTGGCATCTGAAGGGCGGGATGGCGAAGCCCCTGCCGCTGGTGATCGCGATAAGCTGGGGGATCGCCTTTTTCGAATATTGCCTGGCCGTCCCCGCCAACCGGCTGGGCTATGCCGCCGGGTGGAGCGCGGGGCAGCTCAAGGTGACGCAGGAAGCGATCGCGCTCGGCGTGTTCGGGGCCTTCATGGTGCTGGTGCTGCGCGAGCCGCTGACGTGGCGGCATCTGGGTGCGGCGACGTGCCTGATCGGTGCGGTCGCCTTCCTGTTCGCGGGCCGCGCCTGAACCGTATCAGCCCCGATCCACGCCGGGGGGATGGGAGGCTTCCAGATCGGCGATGATCGGGCAGTCGGGCCGGCTGTCTCCCGCGCAGCAATCCACCAGCGTCCCCAGCGTCGTCGCCATCTGTTCGAGGCTCGCGATCCGGGTGCGCAGCTCCGCGATATGCGCCTCGGCGATGCGCTTCACGTCCGCGCTCTGGCGGGAGGTGTCGCGCCACAGGTTCAGCAGCTCGTTGATCTCCGGCATGGCGAAGCCCAGGTCGCGCGCGCGTCGGATGAAGCGCAGCATGTGCACGTCCGAAGGCGCATAATCGCGATAGCCCGATTCCCGCCGCTCCGCCCTGGGGATCAGGCCGGTCTGCTCGTAATAGCGGATCATCTTGGCGGAGACGCCGGATGCCCTGGATGCTTCCCCGATATTCATCTCACGCCTCCCTGAACGCGCGGAGCCGCAGCGAATTGCCGAGCACGAACACGCTCGACATGGCCATCGCGGCGGCGGCGAACACCGGCGACAGCAGGATGCCCCACAAGGGATAGAGCAAGCCCGCCGCCACCGGAATCAGCGCGGTGTTATAGGCGAAGGCCCAGAACAGATTCTCCCTGATCGTGCCGATCGTCGCGCGGGAGAGCGCGATCGCCGTGACGACGCCGCCCAAATGGCCGGACATGAGCACCACGTCCGCCGATTCGATCGCGATGTCCGTGCCGGTGCCCACCGCCAGCCCCACGTCCGCCGCCGCCAGCGCGGGGGCGTCGTTGATGCCGTCGCCGACGAAGGCGGTGGGGCCGTATCCGGCCTGAAGCCGGCGGATCGCCGCCACCTTGCCCTCCGGCGGCACCTCCGCCACCACTTCGTCGATGCCGAGCTGGCGCGCGATCGCTTCCGCCGTGCGGCGGTTGTCGCCGGTCAGCATCGCGACCTTCAGGCCGAGCCGGTGGAGCGCGGCGATCGCGGCCGGGGTGGTCGCCTTGACCGGATCGGCCACCGCGACGATCGCCGCGAGCCGCCCGCCGATCGCTGCATAGAGCGGGGACTTGCCCTCGCGCCCCAGCCGCTCCGCCATGTCCGCGAGCGCGCCCGTGTCGATGCCGAGCGCGTGCATATAGCGATCCGCGCCGATCTGGACCGGCTCGCCCGCCACGTCCGCCTTCACGCCGAAGCCGGTGGCGGATTCGAAATCGCGCACGGCCGGAAGCGCGATGCCTTCCGCCCGCGCCGCCGCGACGATGGCGCGGGCGATGGGATGTTCGGATTTGTCCTCCACCGCGGCGATCCGGCCGAGCACCTCCGCGCGATCGAAGCCGGGCGTCAGGTGCAGGTCGGTGAGGGCGGGGTGGCCCTCGGTCAGCGTGCCCGTCTTGTCCACCGCCACCACCTTCGCGTCGCGCAGCGACTGGAGCGCCTCGCCCTTGCGGAACAGGATGCCCAGTTCCGCCCCGCGCCCGGTGCCGACCATGATCGCGGTCGGCGTCGCCAGCCCCATCGCGCAGGGGCAGGCGATGATGAGCACGGCAACCGCGTTCACCAGGGCGAAGGTGAGCGCGGACGTCGGCCCGAACCACAGCCACGCAGCGAAGGTGAGGGCCGCCGCGGCGAACACGGCGGGGACGAACCACATCGTCACGCGATCGACCAGCGCCTGTATCGGCAGCTTGGAGCCTTGCGCCTGCTCCACCATGCGGATGATCTGCGCGAGCACGGTCGCGCCGCCCACGGCGGTCGCGCGAAAGGTGAGCGCGCCCTGCTGGTTCACCGTGCCGCCGACCACATTTGCCCCCTCGGCCTTGGCGACGGGGACCGGCTCGCCCGTTATCATCGATTCGTCGACGAAGCTCTCGCCGGCGATCACCGCGCCGTCCACCGGGATGCGCTCGCCGGGGCGCACCTCCACGATATCGCCGGCGACGACCTCGCCGATCGGGATTTCCGTGACCGCGCCCGCGCGCCGGATGCGCGCCGTCCGGGGCTGCAGGCCCACCAGATGCCGGATCGCCTCGGACGTGCGCCCCCTGGCGCGCGCCTCCAGATAGCGGCCGAGCAGGATCAGCGCGACGATGACGGCGGCGGCCTCGTAATAGACATTCACCGTTCCCGCCGGCAGCAGGCCGGGGGTGAAGGTCGCCACCAGCGAATAGGCATAGGCCGCCAGCGTCCCCACCGCGACCAGCGAGTTCATGTCCGGCGCAAGGCGGAGCAGCGCCGGAATCCCCGCGCGATAGAAGCGCAAGCCGGGGCCGGCGAGCACGAGGGTCGTCAGCGCGAACTGGACGAGCCAGCTCGTCCGCGTGCCGATCGTATGCGCGATCAGCATGTGGACGCCGGGAATCATGTGCGATCCCATCTCCAGCAGGAACACCGGCAGCGCGAGCATGGCGGCGGCGATCAGATCGCGGCGCAATGCGCGAATCTCGTCATCCTTCCGCTCCCCGGCTTCCGGCATCGCGCCGGTGTCGAGGGCATGTGCCTTGTATCCGGCGGTCGCGACCGCATCGATCAGCGGCTGGACGCCGGAGGTGCCGCGCACGGTGGCGCGCCCGGTCGCGAGGTTGACGTTCGCCGCGATCACGCCGGGCAACGCTTCCAGCGCGCGTTCCACCCGGCCGACGCAGGAGGCGCAGCTCATGCCCTCCACCGCCAGGGTGGTATCGGAGGCGGGAACCTCATAGCCCGCTGCCTCGATCGCCTGCACGAGAGCGGCGCGATCCACCGCTTCGCTTGCCTCTATATCGGCGCGTTCGGTGGCGAGGTTGACGGTGACGGCGTGGACACCCTCCACCTTCTCCAGCGCGCGCTCCACGCGGCCGACGCAGGATGCGCAATTCATGCCCGCGATCGGCAAAGTGATCGCAATATCCGCCGGCCTTTCCCGGATGTTCGCGGCTGTCATTGCCCGATGCCTCTGGTGATTTCCCATCTGATCCACCCCAGATGGGGCTTCCCATCATGGGAAGGTCAAGAGGCGCATCCCGCCGGCCGGAATGAATCGGCCGGCGGGAGCCTTGCGATCAGCCTTTCCGCGCGGGCATGGCGAAGCCGATCGACTGCGGCGCGTTCGCCTCCTGCTTCAGCCGGGCGGCAATCTGCTCATATTCGCGTTCCAGCTCCGGCGTCACGCTGGCGCGTGATTCCTTCAGCGCCGCGCGGAAATGCGCCATCGTCACCTGCTTCGTCTCCAGCGACTCGCGCAGCGCGATCAGGCCGGCGCGGCGCACCACGTCCTCCAGATCGGCGCCTGTGAAGCGATCTGTTTCGGCCGCAACCGCATCGAGGTCGACATCGTCGGCCAGCGGCATCTTCTGCGTCTGGATCGCCAGGATGCGCCGCCGCCCGGCCTGATCGGGCACGCCGACGTAGATCAGCTCGTCGAAGCGGCCGGGCCGCAGCAGCGCCGGATCGATCAGGTTCGGCCGGTTGGTCGCGCCGATCACCACGACGGACTGCAATTCCTCCAGCCCGTCCATCTCGGCGAGGATCGTGTTGACCACCCGCTCCGTCACCTGCGGCTCGCCCAGCCCGCCGCCGCGCGCGGGGACGAGGCTGTCCAGCTCGTCGATGAAGATCACCGTCGGCGCCACCTGACGCGCGCGCTGGAACAGGCGGGCGATCTGCTGCTCGCTCTCGCCATACCATTTGCTGAGCAGGTCGCTCGACTTGGTGGCGATGAAATTCGCCTCCGCCTCGCGCGCCACCGCCTTGGCAAGCAATGTCTTGCCGGTGCCCGGCGGCCCGTAGAGCAGGAAGCCCTTGGCCGGGCGGATGCCGAGGCGGCGGAAGGCGTTGGGGTCCTTGAGCGGAAGCTCGACCCCTTCCTTCAGCCGCATCTGCGCCTCGTCCAGCCCGCCGACATCCTCCCAGCGGACGGTGGGGGCCTGCACCATCACCTCGCGCATCGCGGACGGCTGGACGCGTTTCAGCGCCTCCATGAAATCGCTGCGCGTCACCGCCAGCGTGTCGAGCACCTCCGGCGGGATGGTCCGCTCCTCGAGGTTGAGCTTCGGCATGATGCGGCGCACCGCCTCGATCGCGGCCTCGCGGGTGAGGGCGGCGATGTCCGCGCCGACGAAGCCGAAGGTGGTGCGCGCCAGCTCGTCGAGGCTGACATTGTGATCGAGCGGCATCCCGCGCGTGTGGATGCCGAGGATCTCGCGCCGTCCGCGCTCGTCCGGCACGCCCACGACGATCTCGCGATCGAAGCGGCCGGGGCGGCGCAGCGCCTCGTCGATCGCTTCCGGCCGGTTGGTCGCCGCGATCACCACGAGGTTGGCGCGCGCCTCCAGCCCGTCCATCAGCGTCAGGAGCTGGGCGACGACGCGCTTTTCCGCCTCGCCGGAGACCTGCCCGCGCTTCGGCGCGATCGAATCGATCTCGTCGATGAACACGATCGAGGGGGCGTTCTTCGCCGCCTCCTCGAACACGCCGCGCAGCCGTTGCTCGCTCTCGCCATAGGCGGAACCCATGATTTCCGGCCCGTTGATGAGGAAGAATTGCGCGTCGCTCTCGTTCGCCACCGCGCGGGCGAGGCGCGTCTTGCCGGTTCCGGGCGGGCCGTGGAGCAGCACGCCCTTGGGCGGCTCGACGCCCAGCCGCTCGAACAATTCGGGATAGCGCAGCGGCAGCTCCACCATCTCGCGCAACTGGTCGATCGTGGAGGCCATGCCGCCGATATCGTCATAGGTGACGTCGGCGCGGCGCGCGTCGCCCGGCTCCTGATATTCGGGGCGCAGCTCCACCTCGGTATTCTCGTCGATATGCACGATGCCCTTGGGCGCGGCGGAGACGACGACCAGCCGGATCTCCTGCAAGGCATAAGCGGGCGCGTTGACGAATTGCGCCATGTTGGGCGGCATGTTCTGCACGCGCTGATGGCCCGCCGTCGCCACCACGTCGCCCTGGCACAGCGGGCGCTGGAAGAAGGTGCGCTTTAGCGCATTGGCTGACCCTTGCAGGCGCAGATTCTGCTGGGCAGGCGCGAAGACGACGCGGGTGGCGGGCTTCGATTCGGCGCGGCGCACCTCGACGTAATCGCCCGCGCCCACACCGGCATTGGCGCGCTGCAGGCCATCGATGCGGATGATCTCCAGCGCCTCGTCATCGGCATAGGGGCCGACGGCGCGGGCAGGCGTGGTCTTCTTGCCGACGATCTCCACCACGTCGCCCTCGACGATTCCGGCCGCCGCCATGAAGGCGCGGGGCAGATGTGCCACGCCATGGCCGGAATCCTCCGGCCGCGCGTTCGCCACCTGCAATTTGTGCGCTATTTCTTCGTCAGCCACTCTCGCTCTCCAAGCATTACGCCACGAAGATAGAAACGCCGGGGCGCGGTTTCGAGATGCGTGGACCGAAAGGCGCGCGTCGAACAGCCTGACAGCGCGATCAAAAAAAAGGGGCCGATCGCGAGGACCGGCCCTTGAAAGTTTTTAGGAGAGGATGCCTGAAAGGCCCGGACCCTTTGCGCTGCGGCGCATCATGGTGCAAGTGCGAAAGGCATCGCTACGATTGCAATTTTTGCATCTGTTGTCCCTCGCGCTTGCGCGGGCAGGGGTAGGATGTGCATGATGCGTTGCACAAGATTTCCGGGATTCCATGCGTCGGCTGCCACCCCTAACCGCGATCGAGGCGTTCGTCGCCGTCGCGCGCCTCGGCTCCGTGAAGGCGGCGGCGGCGGAGCTGGCGCTTTCGGCGCCCGCGCTCAGCCGACGGGTGCAGACGCTGGAGCGGTTCATCGGCCGTCCCCTGTTCGATCGCCGCCATCAGGCCATGGGGCTGAACGGCGATGGCGAGCGGCTGCTGGCGAAGATCGCGCCGGTGCTCGATCAATTGTCCGAGGCGGTGGCGGGGCTGACGGGCGCGGTGGAGGTCGTGCGGCTGCGGCTCGGCGTGATGCCCCTGTTCGCGTCGCAGCGCCTGTTCCCCCGGCTCGGCGGATTGCGGGCCGCGCACCCGGAGCTTCACCTCGATATCGACACCGCCGGTCACGCGCTGTCGCGGCTGGGCGAGGGGCTGGACGCGGTGATCGCGCTGGCGCGGGACGTGGACCCGACACTCTACGCCCGGCGGCTGGATCGCAACCGCGTCTATGCGATCGGGGCGCGTTCGCTGGTGGAGGGGCCGAATCCGATCGTCCGGCCGGATCAACTGGCGGGGCTGACCGTGCTGATGCACCGCGACATGCCGGATACCTATTCCACCTGGCGCCACGCCGCCGGCCTGCCGGATATCGACCCGGTGGCGATCGACCATTTCGATTCGGGCGCGCTGATGCTGGAGGCCGCGGCACAGGGGCTGGGCGTGGCCTTCATGCTGGAAAGCCATTTCGAGGACGCGCACGATCCGCGCCTCGTGCGGCTGTTCGACGAGATCGAGGTCGAAAGCCCCTACAGCTACTGGTTCGTCTGCCGCCCGCGCGCGTTGCAGCAGAAGGCGGTGAAGCTGTTCCGCGACTGGCTGCTCGCCACGTTGCGGCAGGAGGGGGTCTAGGGATAGCCCCTCCCATGCAGGGAGGGGCGTATCCGGTGCGGATTACTCCGCGCGGGCCTTGACGATCTTGCCCGGCTCGCGGGGCGGCTCGCCCTTGGGCAGCGCGTCGATATGCTCCATGCCGGACGTCACCTCGCCCCACACGGTATATTGGCCGTCGAGGAAGCGGGCGTCGTCGAAGCAGATGAAGAACTGTGAATTGGCGCTGTCCGGATTCATCGTCCGCGCCATGGAGCAGACGCCGCGCACATGCGGCTCGCGGCTGAATTCCTGCTTCAGGTCCGGCAGGTCGGAACCGTGCATGCCCGTGCCGGTCGGGTCGCCGCCCTGCGCCATGAAGCCGGGGATCACGCGGTGGAATACGACGCCGTCGTAGAAGCCCTGGTTGGCGAGCGTCGCGATCCGCTCCACATGGTTGGGGGCGAGATCGGGGCGCAGGTTGATGACCACATCGCCGTCGGCGAGCGTCATGGTCAACGTCTTGAAGCTTTCGGCCATTTTCGGCTCCTGTTTCCGCAAAGACCGCGCACTACCGCCGCCGGGCGGACAAGGCAATCTGGCCGGGGGATTCAGCTTGTCGCGCGCGCGCGCGGCTCATAGGAAATGCCGCGATGGCTGACACTGAAATCCATACGATCGAAGACGAAAGCCAACTGGACGAGGACGACCGGCTGAAACCGGAGTTCGTCGATGCGGTGCTGGACGCGGTCGGCGCGGGCGACCCCGAGCAGGCGCGCGCGCTGGTGGAGCCGCTCCACCCCGCCGACATCGCCGACCTGTTCGAGCTGACGCCGGAGGATCGCCGCGCCTCGCTCGCCGCCGCGCTGGCCGACCTGCTCGACGCGGACGTGTTCGCGGAGATGAACGATTACGTCCGCGAGGACGTCATCGACACGCTCGACGCGCGGCAGGTGGCGGACATCGCGTCCGAGCTGGATACCGACGACGCCGTCGCGATCATCGAGGATCTCGACGCCGACGAGCAGCGCGAGGTGCTCCGCGCGATGGAGCCGGACGATCGCGCCGCGATCGAGGAGGCGCTGAGCTATCCGGAGGAATCCGCCGGCCGCCTGATGCAGCGCGAGCTGATCGCGGTGCCGGAACATTGGACGATCGGCGACACGATCGATTTCCTGCGCGGGCATGAGGAATTGACGACCGATTTCTGGGAGGTGTTCGTCGTCGATCCCTCGCATCGCCCGGTCGGCACCGTCCAGCTCTCGTGGATTCTGCGCACGCCGCGCGCGATCGCCGTGGCGGACGTGATGCAGCGCGAGCAGACCTTGATCCCGGTCGACATGGATCAGGAGGAAGTGGCGCTGCGCTTCCAGAAATACGCGCTGATCTCCGCCGCCGTGGTGGACGGCAGCGGGCGGCTGGTCGGCATGATAACGGTCGACGACATCGTCCACATCATCCAGGAAGAAGCGGGCGAGGACACGCTGAAGCTCGCGGGCGCGGGCGACGGCGACATCAACGAGCCGATCGCCGTCACCGTGCGGACGCGCGTGGCGTGGCTGGTGGTGAACCTGGGCGCGACGATGCTGTCCGCCTCCGTCGTCGGGTTGTTCCAGGGGGAGATCGCGCGCTTCGCCCTGCTCGCCGCGCTGATGCCGATCGTCTCCGCGCTGGGCGGCAACGCTGGCACGCAGACGCTCGCGGTGGTGGTGCGCGCGCTGGCGACCAACCAGCTCACCAGCTCGAACACGTTGCGGATGCTGTTCCGCGAATTCCGCGTCGCCATCTGCAACGGCATCGCGCTGGGGCTGGTGGGCGCGGCGGGAAGCTATGCCATCCTCGGCAATGCCGGCCTTTCGATCGTGTTCGCGGTGGCGATGGTGTTCAACAGCATCGTCGCGGGGCTGGTCGGCGTGATCGTGCCGGTGACGCTGGACAAGGCGAAGGTCGATCCGGCCGTGTCGTCCGCCGTGTTCGTCACCACCATCACCGACGTGATGGGATTCCTGTCCTTCCTCGGCCTCGCGACATTGTGGGGGCTGGGGCGGTGATTCCGGCGCGGTTGTCGAAGCGCGGCTTCGACCCGATATGAAGCCGATGCTCCATCTCACCAAGGTCGCCTTCGGATGCCGCAGCGTGGAGGAACTGGCCGAAGGGCTGGAACGGCGCGCGGCGGCCGGCCCCGTGTTCCTCTCCACCCGCAACCTGCCGAAACGGCATGAGGAGATTGCGGGGAAAGGCTCGCTGTTCTGGATTCTCAAGCACGCGCTGGTCGCGCGCTCGCCGATCCTGTCCTTCGGCGAGGCGGAGGGCGGGCGCGTGGCGATCGTGCTCGATTCCAGGCTGCGGCTCGTCCACCCGCAGCCGAAGCGCGCGCATCAGGGCTGGCGCTATCTGGAGGCGGCGGATGCGCCCGCCGATCTTTCCGGCGGGGAGGGCGCAAGCGAGGCGCTGCCCGCGACGCTCGCGGGGAAGCTGGGCGAGCTGGGCCTGCTCTGACGCGCTTCCCATGCCGCCTTCAGCGTCTCGCTGGTGTCGCGGCTGTCGTCATGGCTCCAGCCGGGCGGGCGCCAGATATAGCCCGCCTTGGCGCTCCACGGCGCGCGCCACACGTCCCGCGCGATGCCGATCCATTCGTGGAACGCCGCCCAGAGGACGTTGAACGAGCCGAGCTGGTGGACGATGCCGTAATGCGGGCGATCGTCGTCGCGCTCCGGCTCGAACGTGCCGAACATCCTGTCCCACACGATGAACACGCCGGCATAGTTGCGATCGAGATAGCGCGGATTGGTCGCATGGTGGACGCGGTGGTGCGAAGGCGTGTTCATCACCGCCTCGAACCAGCGCGGCATCCGCCCGATCACCTCCGTGTGAATCCAGAACTGGTAGATCAGGTTCACCCCCGCCACGAAGAAGATCATCGCCGGCGGGAAGCCGATCAGGAACAGCGGCAGGCGGAACAGGAAGGCGATGCTGAAGAAGCCCGTCCATGTCTGCCGGAGCGCGGTGGACAGGTTGTAATGCTGCGAGCTGTGGTGGATCACATGGCTCGCCCAGAACCAGCGCACGCGATGCGCGGAGCGGTGGAAGACGTAATAGGCCAGATCGTCCAGCACGAAGGCTATGACGAACCAATAATATTGCCAGCCGATGTCGAAGATGCGGAAGCGCCATACCCACATCGCCAGCGCATAGACCAAGCCCGCCGAAAGCGCGCCCGCCACCGTGCTGCCCAACCCGAGCATCAGGCTGGTGAGCGTGTCGCGCGGTTCGTAGCGGCTGCGATCGCGGAAACGGGCGATCACCATCTCCGCCGCCACCAGCAGCACGAAGCCGGGGACGGCCCAGGTCACGGGATCGGGAAGATGCGGCGTAACCCCGCCGGGGTCCAGGCTCATTTGGAACGATGCCGACCTCTTCGGGGCGGGCGGATTTTGGCGACATGCGCCGCCGCGCGTCGGTCACGATGCAATCGCATCGCTTCCTCCCTGCTTCTTGCCCGACGCCAAAATCCGCTCCGTCACGGCATTGTTCCAAATGAGTTTGGACCTTGGTTTACACCCGTGTCAGTTGCGGCGCCAGCCTGCGCACGTCGAGCGCATCGACGCCCGGCAGCACGACCGTGCCGAAGCGTCGCTCGCCGGTTTCCACCAGCATCCCGCCGGGAGTGGCGCGCACCGAATCCCATGCGATCATGCGCCCCGCGATCCGCGCGCCATGCACCTTGAGCACGACGACGCGTTTGTCCTCGCCGAACACCAGGGCGGCGCGCCCGTCCGCCCCGATCACGGCGGAGACGGCGGCGAAACCCGCCACCGCCTCGTCGGCGGCGGTGAGCGCGTCGGCCTCCTCGACCAGCAGGCAGTCGGACCGGCCGAGGCGCAGCGCCGCCGCGCCGCCGCCGAGCGCCAGCACCGCGGCGAACGACCCGCCGAGCGTCATCCAGTTGATCGCGGCCAATGGACCCTCAGCTCCGCTGCGCCACCGCGTCCATCAGCGGGCGGAGGTTGGTGAGGTCATAGCCCGCGCCCGCGCCCTTCGCCGTCACCGCATCGGCATCAGCGCCCTGCTTCGCCTGCGCCAGCGCCCACAGGTTGCAGGAGCGCGTGCCGGAGCGGCAATAGGCCAGCACCGGCCCGCCCGCATTCTCCAGCGCCTCGATCATCGCCGTCACCTGCGGCTGGGAGAAGCCGGCATGGGTGATCGGGATCGCGGTATAGGCGAGGCCCGCATCCTCCGCCGCCGTGCGGATCGTGTCCCCGTCCGGCTGGCCCGCATCCTCGCCGTCGGGGCGGTTGTTGACGATCGCGACGAAGCCGGCGGCCTTGATCGCGGGAATGTCCTCCGGCGCGATCTGCGGGGCGACGGCGATGGTGGCGTCGATGGGGCGGATATCAAGCATGACGTTACCTTGTTCTGGCCCGCTCGCGCGGACGCGGCACCGGCCCGCTCCCCGCGCCCTTCCAGCCATGATGCCGCTGGGAAGCCGGGAGCGGGCCGGTGCCGCCACGCTTTCGCCAATAGCGCAGCTTGTCGCGCGTTTGAACCGGGTCGGCGATCAGTTTTCGTGGATAACCCGGAGGAAATCCTCGCCATAGGCGTCCAGCTTGCGCTGCCCGATGCCCGCGATCCGAGCCATCTGCGCCAGCGAGGCCGGCCGAGTCGCCGCCATCTCGCGCAGCACCGAATCGTGGAAGATCACGTAAGGCGGCACCTGCGCCTCCTTCGCCAGATCGCGGCGCCTGGCGCGCAATGCCTCGAACAGGGGATCGCCGACCGGGTTGGGCGCGGCATCGCCCTTCCGGCGGCGCTCGCGCTTCGGCGGCAGGACGAGCGCGACCTGCTCCTCCCCCTTCAGGATCGCGCGGGCGGCCGGGCCGAACTCCAGCCCGCCGTGCGGATTGGCGCGCAAGGCGTCGCGAAGCTGGAGCGCGCGGCCGACCGGCTTGAGCAAGGCCGTCTCCTCGCCACCGACGATGCCCCATACGGAAAGCGATTCATGGCCGTTCGTCAGGCTGCGCTCGGTCGATTTGCCGGTCAGCACCTGCTCGATATAGGTGGAGCCGAACATCTGCCCGGTGCGGAACACCGCCGAGAGATATTTCTGCGCCACCGTGCTGGCATCGATCGCGCTCGGCGGCGAGAGGCAATTGTCGCAATTGCCGCAGCTTTCGGGTGGTTCCTCGCCGAAATGCCTGAGCAGGATGCGGCGGCGGCACCCGGCCGTCTCCACCAGCGCGCCCAAAGCGTTGAGCCGGGCGCGCTCGCCGGGCTGGCGGCGCTCCTCCACCTCGCCGATGCGCTGGCGCGCGCGCGCGAAATCGTCCGCGCCCCAGAACAGATGCGCCACCGCCGGATCGCCGTCGCGCCCGGCGCGGCCGGTCTCCTGATAATAAGCCTCGATCGATTTCGGCAGCCCGGCATGGGCGACGAAGCGCACGTCCGGCTTGTCGATCCCCATGCCGAAGGCGACGGTGGCGCAGATCACCATGTCCTCGGACGCGACGAAGGCGGCCTGGTTGGCGGCGCGCACCGCAGGGTCCAGCCCCGCGTGATAGACGCGCACCGGGCGCCCGGTGACGGCCAGCGCCTCGGCCAGCCGCTCCGTGCCCGCGCGCGTCTGGGCATAGACGATGCCGGGGCCGGGGGTGGCGCGGATCAGGTCGGCGATCTGCCGCGTGGTGTTGTCGCGCGGGGTGATGGCGTAGCGGATGTTCGGCCGGTCGAAGCCGGCGACGATCATCCCCTCGTGCGGGATGCCGAGCTGGTCGAGGATGTCGGCGCGGGTATGCGCGTCGGCGGTGGCGGTGAGCGCAAGGCGGGGGACGTCCGGGAAACTGTCGAGCAGCGGGCGCAGCAGGCGATAGTCCGGGCGGAAATCATGGCCCCATTCGCTGACGCAATGCGCCTCGTCGATGGCGAACAGCGCGACGCGCCCGCGCTGGAGCAGGTCGCGGAAATCGGGAGTGGAGGCGCGTTCCGGCGCGACATAGAGCAGGTCCAGCCCGCCATCGAGGAAGCGCCCGCGCGTCTCGGCGCGATTCTCGTCCACGCTGGTCAGGGTGGCGGCGCGGATGCCCACCGCTTCCGCCGCGCGAAGCTGGTCGTGCATCAGCGCGATCAGCGGGGAGACGACTACGCACGTCCCCTCCAGCATCACGGCCGGAAGCTGATAGCACAGCGACTTGCCAGCGCCGGTCGGCATCACCGCCAGCGTGTTCGCGCCCGCCAGCACGCGGCTCACCACGTCGCGCTGGACGCCACGGAAATCGGGGAAGCCGAAGATGCGCTGGAGCGTGGAAACGGGATCGGCAAGCATCGTTCGCGCGCTATAGCGATGGAAACGGCCGCGGCGCCAGCCGCCCGGCGAGAAGGAAAGGATTTTCGATGGACATGGTGCGCGACAATCGGGCCGAGCAGGAATTCGAGCTGGACGTTGAGGGCCATCGCGCCATCGCCGCCTATCAGATCGAGGGCGACCGGATCGTCTTCACCCACACGCTCGTGCCCAAGGCGCTGGAGGGGCGGGGGATCGGATCGAAGCTGATCCGCGCCGCATTGGACAGCGCGCGCGATCAGGGATTGAAGGTGGTGCCGCAATGTCCGTTCGTGCGCGCCTATATCGAGCGGCATGACGAATATCGGGACCTGCTGGCGTGACGCAGGCGCGTCACTCCGCCGCCAGCGCCTCCTCGCGTTCCCTGGCCTGCCGCGCCCACATCTCGGCATAGAGGCCGCCGCGCGCTAGGAGGGCGGCGTGGGTGCCCTGCTCCACGATCCGCCCGGCTTCCAGCACCACGATCTTGTCGGCATGGACGACGGTGGAGAGCCGGTGGGCGATCACGATCGTGGTGCGGCCGCGCTCGATCGCTTCCAGCGTCGCCATGATCTCCGCCTCGGTGCGGCTGTCGAGCGCGCTGGTCGCCTCGTCGAGGATCAGGATCGGCGGGTTCTTCAGCAGCGTCCGCGCGATCGCCACGCGCTGCTTCTCGCCGCCTGAGAGCTTCAGCCCGCGCTCGCCGACGCGCGTGTCATAGCCCTGCGGCTGTCGCGCGATGAAGTCCGCGATCGCCGCCCCGCGCGCCGCCGCCTCGATCTCGGCCCGCGTGGCGTTTTCGCGGCCATAGGCGATGTTGTAGCCGATCGTGTCGTTGAACAGCACCGTATCCTGCGGGACGATGCCGATCGCGGCGCGCAAGCTCGCCTGCGTCACGCCCGCGATATCCTGCCCGTCGATCGTCACCCGCCCGCCGCTCAGGTCGTAGAAGCGATAGAGCAGGCGCGCGAGCGTCGATTTCCCCGCGCCCGACGGTCCGACCACCGCCACCGTCGCGCCGGGCGGCACGTCGAGGTCGATGCCCTTCAGGATGTCCATCCCCGGCTCGTAGCCGAAGCGCACGTCCTCGAAGCGCAGATGGCCCTGCGTCACCACGAGCGGCGGGGCGCCCGGCGCATCGACCACCTCGGCCGGCGTGTCGGCGAGATCGAACATCGCGCCCATGTCGATCACGCCCTGCCGGATCGTGCGATAGACCATGCCGAGCAGGTCGAGCGGCCGGAAAAGCTGGGAGAGCAGGGTGGAGACGAGCACGACATTGCCGGCCGTGAACCTGCCCTGCCCCCAGCCGATCACCACCCACGCCATGCCGGCGGCCATCATCAGGTTGGTGACGAGCGCCTGCCCGATGTTGAGCCATGCGAGGCTGTTCTCGGACTTCACCGCCGCATTGGCATAGGCGGTCATCGCCGCTTCATAGCGGCGGCCCTCGCGCTCCTCCGCGCCGAAATATTTCACCGTCTCGAAATTCAGCAGCGAATCGACCGCATGGGCCACCGCCCCGGTGTCGAGGTCGTTCATCCGCTGGCGCAGCGCCGCGCGCCAGTCCGTCACCGTGCGGGTGAACCAGATGTAGATCGCGACCATCACCACCGTCGCCGCCACCAGCGGCCAGCCGAACTTCACCCAGAAGATGCCGATGACGAGGCTTAGCTCGAGGATCGTCGGCGCGATGTTGAACAGCATGAAATAGAGCATCGTGTCGATGCTCTTGGTGCCGCGCTCGACGACCTTGGTGACGGCGCCCGTGCGCCGTTCGAGGTGGAAGCGCAGCGACAATTGGTGGAGGTGGCGGAACACCCGCACCGCCAGCCGCCGCGTCGCCTCCTGCCCGACGCTTTCGAACACGGTGTTGCGGAGGTTGTCGAACAGGGTGGTGCCGAAGCGGGCGGCGGCATAGCCGATCGCGAGCAGCACGATCAAAGTCACCGGCGATCGCGCGCCCGGCGCCATCCCGTCCACCACGCCCTGCAACGCGAACGGCGCGCCATAGACCTGCACCAGCTTAGATATGACGACGAGCAGCAGCGCGCCGACCACGCGCACCTTCACCCCCGGCGAATCGGACGGCCAGAGATAGGGGAGGAACCGCCGCAGGGTCGGCCACATCGGGCGGTCGGCGGATTGGGAGAGAGTGTTGATCGGTGGCATCTGCCCCGCCATGTCAGAACGCGCGGGGCCTGCGTCAATAGCCTGCCGTCATGCCGGGCTCGCCCCGACATGACGAAGAAGCGGCGTCAGGCCGCCACCGCCGTCACGAAATAATCCAGCGCGGTCGAATCGCTCAAGGCGAAGCCGCGCGTGGGCGAGAAGCCCAGACCGCGCACGTCGATCACCCGCATCCCCGCGCGGCCGAGCGCCTCGGCCAGTTCCTCCGGCGTCAGGAAGCGATCCCAATCGTGCGTGCCGCGCGGGATGCGCCCGGTGCCCTCCGCCAGCGTGATGAGCGCCAGCCGCGAGAGCGCGGTGCGATTCGGCGTGGAGAGGATCAGCAGCCCGCCCGGCGAAACCGCGCGGGCCAGCCCGGCGACGAAGGCGTCCGCGTCCGCCACATGCTCGATCACCTCCAGGCAGGTGACGAGATCGAACGTCTCGTCCGCCAGATCCTCCACGCTGCCGACGCGATAGTCGATCGCCAGACGCCCGGCATGCGCGCGCGCGGCGGCGATATTCTCCGGCGCGGCGTCGACGGCGGTGACGCGTGCGCCCAGCCGCGCGAGCGGCTCCGCCAGCAGCCCCGCGCCGCAGCCCACGTCCAGCGCGCTTCTGCCCGCGAGCGGCGTGAATCCCTCTCCGTCGCCGTCCCAATGCGCGTCGATCCGCTCGCGGATATAGGTGAGCCGCGCGGGGTTCAGCCGGTGGAGCATCGCGGACGATCCGTGCGGATTCCACCAGTCCGCCGCGAGCCTGCCGAAATGCGCGGCTTCCTCCGGAAGGACCGATGAAGGTGCGCTTTCGGCGCTTGTCGCTTTTGTTACGGTTGCGTCGGTCATCCTCCCTACCTATCAGGACCGCCGTTTTCCCCCAAGTGGAGGTTCGACGACAGCGACAATGGCGCGCATCGTGATGAAGTTCGGTGGCACCTCGATGGCCGGGATCGAGCGCATCAGGAGCGTCGCCGCGCGCGTCAAACGCGAGGCGGATGCGGGCAATCAGGTGGCCGTGGTCGTTTCCGCCATGGCGGGCGAGACGGATCGGCTGGTCGGCTTCTGCCGCGAGGCATCGCCGCTCTACGATCCGCGCGAATATGACGTGGTCGTCTCCGCCGGAGAGCAGATCACGAGCGGGCTGCTCGCCATCGCGCTTCAGGCTTTGGGCGTGAAGGCGCGCTCCTGGCTCGGCTGGCAATTGCCGATCAACACCTCCGATGCCTTCGCCAAGGCGCGGATCGGCACGATCGACACCGAGGCGCTGGACGCCAGCCTCGCGGCGGGCGAGGTGGCGGTGATCCCCGGCTTCCAGGGGGTGCACGAGGGCCGGGTGACGACGCTCGGCCGCGGCGGCTCCGACACGTCGGCGGTGGCGGTGGCGGCGGCGATGAAGGCCGACCGCTGCGACATCTACACCGACGTGGACGGGGTATATACCACCGATCCGCGCATCGTGCCGCGCGCGCGCAAGCTCGCCAAGGTGACGTATGAGGAGATGCTGGAACTCGCCAGCGTCGGGGCCAAGGTGCTCCAGACGCGCTCGGTGGGGCTGGCGATGAAGGAAAAGGTCCGCGTCCAGGTGCTGTCGTCCTTCACGGGCGAGGATGCGCCGATGGCGGACGAACTGCCCGGCACGATGATCGTGGGCGAAGAGGAGATCGACGACGTGGAACGCCAGCTCATCACCGGCATCGCGCACGACAAGAACGAGGCGAAGATCACGCTCACCAGCGTGCCCGACAAGCCCGGCGCGGTCGCCAGCATCTTCGAGCCGCTGGCGGAAGCGAACATCAACGTCGACATGATCATCCAGAACATCGCCCATGGCTCGGGATCGACCGACGTTACCTTCACGGTGCCCTCGGCGGACCTCGCGCGGTCGATCGAGACGCTCAATCAGGGGCGCGAGAAGATCGGCTTCACGGAGCTGGTCCACGACACCCGCGTCGCCAAGGTTTCGGTGGTGGGCGTCGGCATGCGCAGCCATGCGGGCGTCGCCTCGACGATGTTCACGACGCTCGGTGCGCGCGGAATCAACATCCAGGCGATCACCACCAGCGAGATCAAGGTTTCCGTGCTGATCCATGAGGACGAGACGGAGCTTGCCGTGCGCGTGCTCCACACCGCTTATGGACTGGACGCGGAGGAGGCGGCCTGATTTCCCGTTCCGCTGCCCCCAACCCGCTTCATGCCGGGTCAAGCCCGGCATGACGAAAAGAGAGGTGCCGGGAAAGGGCTAGTTCGCCCCCGCTCCGCATATCACCGGACCGTCGGCGAGGGCCTTCACCGTGCATTTCGCGCTGCCCAGCACCGTCACCTTGCCCAGCCCGGTGGTCGTGACCTGCGCGGTATAGCGCGCGTTGACGCGGGTTTCGCCGGTGCCGTCGAGATGCACCGTCAGCTCGCTCACCGTCAGCGCGCCCGCGTCGATCGTGCCGGAGCCGCTGCTCGCCAGCCGTGCCCGGTTGGCGCGGCCGGAGAGGCGGAGCGTGCCGGTGCCGGTGAGCACGGCGCCGAGCTGATCGGCCTGCACGCCGTCCACCGCCAGCGTGCCCGCCCCGTTCACCGCCAGCTCCAGCCGCTGCGCGGACACCTTGCTCGCCGTCACCTGCGCGCCGGCGCTGAGCAGGATCGTGTTGAGCATCGGCGTGGAAAGGGTGACGACCATCGGCGTCCGGCTGGCGGCGGCCTTCGGCGTCTCGCCCCAGCCGCCGGGGCCTAGACGCACGGTGAGCGTGGTGCCCTCCACATGCAGGTCCAGCCGGGAGAGCATGGCGTCGCTTCCCTTCGCGCTCGCGCGGGGGGAGCCGCCGGCGACGACGTGCACCTCGAACGGCCCGTCGATGCGCAGCCGGTCATAGCTGCCGACGCTATAGGTGCGCTCCGCCGCCAGCGCGGGCGAGGCGGCGAGGAGCAGGGCGATCGAGGCAAGGCATCTCATGCCGCCCAGCCTCGCGCGAAGCGGGGCGGCGCGCAAGCCGTCCCGTCAGCCGCCGCAGCGCGCCTGTCCGCTGCCCACGCGGCTTACGGAGCAATGCGCGCGCGGGCCGAGATCGGCATCGCCGCTGCCCGCGATCGAGACGCGGGCGTTGCCTTCCACCTGCGCGCGCACGCCGCCCGATCCCGCGATCGAGATTTCCGCGCCGCGCGCCCGCAGCCGCTCGCCCGCGAACCGGCCGGAGCCGCCGATGTTCACCTTCAGCGCGCCGGCCTGTCCGGCCGCGGCGATCGATCCAGAGCCGCCGATCGACCCGCCCAGCCGCTCGACCGCGACATTGCCCAGCGTCAGCGCGCCGGACCCGCCGACCGATGCGTCGAATTGCGGGCCGCTCACGCGATCGACCGACATATTGCCGCTGCCGCCCAGATCGGCGGCGCGGATGCGCGGCATCGTCACGACGAAGCGCACCGCGCGCACCGCGCGCTCGTCGGTGATCCGGCGATAGCGCTGCTCGATATTCAGCGAATCCCCTTCACGGATGACGCGTATGTCGTTGAACGCCTGCGCCGGGCCGGTCGCGCGCACCGAGAAGGCGGGGCCGACCCGCACCTCCACCTGCGCGGGCAGCGCCAGCCCGACCCTGGAGAAGCCCTCCGCCGGCCAGGCGAGGGCGGGGCCTTCGCGGTGCGGGGCGATGCCGGGGCCGCGATCGCCGTCCCACCAGGAGGCGGTGGCGGCGGTGCCGAGAATCGCCGCGAGCGGCAGGGCAAGAAGGGCTTTGCGCATCAGGTTCCTCTCCGGATCTCATCGCCGCCCTTCGCGGGGAGGCGTTCTGTGTTACCCGGATAATACACGCCCGGCGGCGCGGTGCAAATGAAAAGCTGGGCCGCCGCCGAATCCGTTCGCCTCACGCGGAGGAGCGGGACGTTTCCGAAGGCTCGCGCAAAAGACAAGGGGCGCGCCCGTCGCCGGGCCGCCCCTTGTCCTTCATGCCTGGGAAAAGGCGCGGCTCAGGCCGTCGCCTTCTCCTTGTTGTAGATCGCCGCCGCCTTGCGGAGGATATCGAGGATCTTCTCCTGCGCGGCGCGCTCGTCGATCTCCTCCATCGCGGCCAGCTCGCGCGCGAGGCGGCTGGTGGCGCCCTCGAAGATCTGGCGCTCGGAATAGCTCTGCTCCGGCTGGTCGTCGGCGCGGAACAGGTCGCGGACCACCTCGGCGATCGACACGAGGTCGCCCGAGTTGATCTTCGCTTCATATTCCTGCGCGCGGCGCGACCACATGGTGCGCTTGACCTTGGGCTTGCCCTTCAGCGTCTCCATCGCCTCGCGCATGGTCTTGTCGGAGGAGAGCTTGCGCATGCCCACCGACTCGGCCTTGTTGGTCGGGACGCGAAGGGTCATCTTCTCCTTCTCGAAGCGCAGCACGTAGAGCTCGAGCTGCATTCCGGCGATTTCCTGTTTCTGCAATTCGATGACCCTGCCGACCCCGTGCTTCGGGTAAACGACATAATCACCGACATCGAAGTGCAGAGCCTTGGCAGCCATTTATGGGCCTTTCGTCAGGATAGCGACCCGCTCCCGTAGCGCGGTTGAAGCCACGTCGGGTTTTATGCGGGAGGACAAAGGTTGGACATCTCCGGCGGCCGTGCGGTTCGAGTCCGGCCGTCACGGGCTTATATAGCATGGCTGTAACAAAATTGCCAGCACCACAGGTCAGTGATGCTGGCGCTTTTTGCGCATGCGCGCGATTGTCGCTGTGTCCGCGGGCCGCTTCCAAAGGTGGCGGGCGATCAGTCGCCCGTGCCGGGTTCGGCCGAGAAGTATTTGTCGTATTTGCCTTCTTCGCCCTTGTGCTCGTCGGCGTCGGCGGGCGTCTGGTCGCCCTTGCGCGTGACGTTGGGCCATTGCGCGGAGAAGGTGTTGTTCAGCTCCAGCCACTTCTCCAGCCCGCTCTCGGTGTCGGGAAGGATCGCCTCGGCCGGGCATTCCGGCTCGCACACGCCGCAATCGATGCACTCGTTCGGGTTGATGACGAGCATGTTCTCGCCCTCATAGAAACAGTCGACCGGGCACACCTCGACGCAATCCATATATTTGCAGCGGATGCAGGCGTCGGTGACGACATAGGTCATTGCCGGTAAACTCCCCTCGGAAAGACTGGCCTGCTGCTATGCCGCGCAATCGCCATCGTCAATCGTTCCGCGCTTGATGCGAGTTGTTATCAGTGATGAGGTCCTGATAGCAGGCGCGCGCCTCCGCCGGCGGGCCGCGCCGGGCGGGCAGCGCCTCCACCCTCAACGCGCGGACGCGGCCGTATAGGGCGAAGGTCAGGATGCTGCCGACGCGCACCGTGGCCGCCGGGCGATCGACCGCGCGGCCGTCGATGCGCAGATGGCCGGCCGCCGCGATCGCCTGCGCCGCGCCGCGCGTCTTCGCGATGCGGGCGAACCACAGGAACAGGTCCAGCCGGATCGTGTCAGCCACGGCGCAGCCCGGCCAGCGCGGCGAAGGCATTGCCCGGC
>JASGGR010000039.1:0-21496 GCA_047602705.1 Sphingomonas bacterium
CGCGCCGGTCAGCAACAGGCCGTCGAGGATGCCCGCCACCGCCCGCGCATCGACCGCGCCGCTTACCGCGGGCACGAGCAGCACGGTGGCGTCGCACAGCCGCGTCACCGGCGCGATGAAGCGTGTCGCGACCGATTGCACCGGACGCGCGGCGACCTCGTTCGCGCACATGATGCCGACGACGGGGCGGCGCGCGCTCACGCCGCCTCCAGTTCGTCCCTGAGTGCGAGGCCCGCGCCGGCGGGCAGCCTTCGCGCTTCCGGCTGGACGATCACGCTGTCCGGCGGCACGTCCGACAGCAGCCAGACATTGCCGCCGATCACCGAGCGCGCGCCGATCGTCACATGGCCCAGGATCGTCGCGCCGGCGTAGATCACCACATCGTCCTCCACGCGCGGATGGCGCGCCAGCGCGCCGCCGACCGGGCGCGCCGCCACACCCAGCGGGCTGCGCGCGCCGAGCGTGACATGCTGGTAGAGCCGCACCCGATCACCGACGATCGCCGTCTCGCCGATCACCACGCCGGTGCCATGGTCGATGAAGAAATGGCGGCCGATCGTCGCGCCCGGATGGATGTCAATGCCGGTGCGCTCATTGGCCAGTTCCGAGATCAGCCGTGCCACGATCGGCGCGCCGAGCCGGTGGAGCGGATTGGCCAGCCGGTGATGCAGGCTGGCGATCGCGCCCGGATAGCAGAGCAGTATCTCGTCCACGCTGCGCGCCGCCGGATCGGCGAGGAACGCCGCCTCGACATCGCCATCGACCAGTTCGCGAACTTCGCCCAGCGCCGCGCCGAACAGCCGGACGATCGCCGCCGCCTGATCGGCCGGGAAATCGGCGCGCGCCTCCTGCTGCCAATAGCCGAGTTCGGCGGCGACCTCGCGTTCCAGTTCGCCGAAGCCGGCAATCAGCTTGGCCGCGACGAAGCGGTCCTCTTCATCGCCCGCCGGCCCGCCAAACCGGCCGAGCCGGCGCGGATAGAGGGCCGCCGACAGCAGATCGACGATGGCCGCGACGCCCGTGCGCGACGGGAAGCTCTCCACGTCGCGCGCCTCGTCCTGTCGCGCGCGCCAGCGGTCGCGCGCGATGCGCAACGCTGTGACGGTATCCGGCAGCACCGTCACTGCCGGATGCCGGGCTGCGGCACCGTGCGCAGATAGGGCGTCACCGTCCGCCAGCTTCCGAACAGCCGCCGCGCGGCTTCGTCGTCGAGCGACGGCAGGATGATGACGTCGTCGCCGTTGCGCCAGTCCGCCGGCGTCGCCACCTGCTGCGTCTCGGTGAGTTGCAGGCTGTCGATGGTGCGCAGCAGTTCCGCGAAATTGCGCCCGGTCGAGGCGGGATAGGTCAGCGTCAGCCGCAGCCGCCTGGCCGGATCGATCACCAGCACGCTGCGCACCGTCACCGTGTCCGACGCATTGGGGTGGATGAAGTCGAGCAGGTGCGAGACGCTGCGGTCCTCGTCCGCGATCAGCGGGAAGTTGAGCGCGGCGCCCTGCGTGCCACGGATATCATCGGCCCAGGCACGATGGCTCGCGACCGAATCGACCGAAAGGCCCGCGACCTTCACGCCGCGTCGGTCGAACTCCGGCTTCAATCGCGCGACCGCGCCCAGTTCGGTCGTGCAGACCGGCGTGAAATCGCGCGGGTGGCTGAACAGTACGACCCAGTCGTCGCCGGCCCAGCGATAGAAGCTGAACTCCCCTTCGGTCGACGCTTGCGTGAAATCGGGCACCGTGTCGAAAAGCTTGAGTGACATGATCCATCTCCGATACTCGTAATTATATCCTATCAATCTGATAGGATATTGAATAAAAGCTATCGGGAGGCCAAGCGCCGCTTTGTGCCTGGCCGAATCTCGGGAGACAGCCGCGAACATGCGAGGACAAACGCATCACCAGGTCACACCGGACGGCGATATCGTCCAGGAATCCGTCAATCCGTATCCGGGCGTCATCGGGAAAAGACCGTTGAGCCGGGCGAACCGGCGCGTTGACGTTGCGATTCATCGCCACGGTGCGTTCATGGGCTGGACCATTCAGGAGCGATCCCGGCGCTCTCTCGTTTGATGGATGAATACCCCCATGTCGGATCGGATATCGGCGAGACCGGCGGCAACGGGAGCAAGGCTGCTGCGCGGATGGATACTCTTTCATCGCGATCTTGATCCGGCGCTTCCGGAAGTGCCGGAGGTTTTCCGTTTCCAGGAGGCTGCGTCCGCGCTGGGGATCTCGCTGGAGGTGCTCCATCCCCACAGCTTCGATCTCGTCGTCGGCGCGGCCGACGACTGGTCGGTCAGATATCAGGACAGGGAGATGGAGCGGCCCGACTTCATTCTCTGTCGCACCGGCGCCGAAACCGATTATTTCACATTGGCGGTACTGCGGCATTTCGAACGGCGCGGCGTGCGGCTCATCAACGGCCCGGCCACGATCGAGCTGGTCGCGGACAAGCTCCATACGCTTCAGCGGCTGAATAGGGCGGGCCTGCCGATTCCGCGCACTATCCTGGGCAAGTTCCCGATGGCCGCGGCGCTGGTCGAGCGCGAACTGGGCTTTCCGCTGATCGTGAAGACGCTGAAGGGGACGCGTGGCGCCGGCGTGCTGAAATGCGAGGATCGCAGCCAGTTCGAGGATCTGACCGGCCTGCTCGAAAGCGCGGAGGCGCAGGCGGATTTCATCCTTCAGCATTATGTCCGCGCGAGTCACGGCCGCGACGTGCGCGTGCTGGTGGTGGGCGGGCGCGTCGTCGCCGCGATGGAGCGGCGCTCGCTCACCGGCGGCTTCAAGTCGAATGTCTCGCTGGGTGGCGTCGGCGTCGCCTATAATCCGCCCGCCGAGATGGCGGAGATCGCGGTGCAGGCGGCCGACGTGCTGGATCTGGACGTCACTGGCATCGATATCCTGTTCGACGAAGACGGCTACAGGATATGCGAGGCCAATTCCGCGCCCGGCTTCCAGGGGCTGGAGCGCGCCAGCGGCCTCGATATCCCCACCGCCATCCTCGAATGGATCGTGGCCATGCACGGCGCGCCGGACCGGGCGCCGGCACCGGCGGAGAGCAACGCGCTGGCGGAATTGCTGTTCGGTGGGCGGACCGGCCTGCGGGCGATCAGTGACCGCAACACCGATTACCGGCGCTTCGTCAGCGCGGTCGGCCTGCGCATGGTGGCGGCCGGCATCGTGGCGCTCGCCCATGCCGTGTTGCCGGCATCGCTCACCGATCGGAAAGGGCGGGTCAGCCTGGGCTTGCACACGCTGTTCGACGGGCGGGTGCAGGCGAATATGGCCAGTCTGGACGACGCCGAGCAGGAGCGGACGCTGCTCGTCGTGCTGGGCGTGGCGATCTGGGCCGCCATCCTGCCCTGGCTGACGGGAGCGGAGGCGATGCCGGGCGGCTGCCTCACGGCGCTGGCGCTCGCTTTTCCCCTGCTGTTCCTGCTCTCCGCGCCCGCCGGCCGTGTCGGCAAGTCCATGTCCTCGCTCCTGAAAGCCGATTGGCCGTGACGGAGCTGGCCGCGATCCCCTGGGGGCATCTCGCGCCCTTCATCGTGGCCGGATTCCTCGCGCATGCCGTGGGCAGCGCGCTCGGCATGGGATTCGGCGTGATTTCCAGCTCGCTGCTGCTGATGCTCGGCGTGCCGCCCGTCGCCGCTTCGTCGGCAATCCGCACGGTGGAGGGATTCGCGGGCGGTGTGTCGGGACTGGCTCATGTGGTTCAGGGCAATGTCGACTGGCCGCTGTTTGCGCGACTGGTGGTGCCGGGGATCATCGGCGGGATGATCGGCTTGTGGTTGCTCAGGATCGTCCATGTCGATGCCGCAAGGCCCGTGGTGCTCGTCTATCTGACGGCCATCGGCGCTTATCTGATCTGGCGGGCGCCACGCAGGCCGCTGGCTTACCGGCGGATGCGTTTCGTGGGGCCGCTGGGTCTGGCCGGAGGATTCCTCGATGCGCCCAGCGGCGGCGGCTGGGGGCCGGTCGTGACGGCCAGCCTGCTGGCGCAGGGCATGACGCCGCGCATGACGGTCGGCACCGTCAACGCCGCCGGCTTCTTCGTCACGGTGACGGTTCTTTCAGCGGTGGTCGGCACGCTCGGCGCGGCATCGTTCACCCTTGCGGCCTCGGGCCTGCTCGTCGGCGCGCTGGCGGGAGCGCCGCTGGGCGCGTGGATCACCCGCCGGATTTCGCCCAAGCCGCTGATGCAACTGGTCGGCATCGCGCTGGTCGCGATCGGCCTGTGGGGCTTCCTTGGCCTGATGTTCAGCCCCGTGCCGGCATTTCCGCGATTCTGACCGCTGGAACCTCGGTTCGCCGAGCTGGGCAAGGGTAGAATCTCAAGGTCAGCCCGTTTCGACCGCTTCCGGCATATCCCGCGATCGAGTGCGGTCAGGCGGGTCGCAATCCATCCGACCGCACTCTTTTGGGGAGCTTCCTTGGAAGCCGTCGATTTGTGCCCGCGCGACACGGCCGGCGACAACCGCTTTTTCTTACATCTGAAATGCGCGCGCGCCACGAACAAGAGCGAAGCGCGCTCAGGATGCCATGGTTGAGGGGACCAACGCACCGGTCGCCAGAGTTTTCCGCTAACTGGAAAGCGGAGAGGCGTTTCTGCCAGGCGCCGCAGCCTTCAGGCACAGAGGAAACTTCCTCTTTGCGCGCCGGGAGTTTTCATGTGTTCAATTCCTATCAGTTTAGTGGGTTAATCGCCGCTCAGGAGGTGTGCCATGTCATTCAAGCTCGGCGATACGGTTCCGGATTTCTCGCAGACCTCGACGGCGGGGCCGTTCGATTTCTACGGCTGGGCGGGCGACAACTGGGTCGTGCTGTTCTCGCATCCCAAGGATTTCACGCCGGTCTGCACGACCGAGCTGGGCGCGGTCGCCGTGCTCAAGCCCGAGTTCGACCGCCGCGGGGTGAAGGTGGTCGGCCTGTCGGTCGATCCGGTCGACAGCCATGCGCGCTGGGCGGACGATATCGCCGAGACGCAGGGCCATGCGCTCAACTTCCCGCTGATCGCCGACCATGACCGCAAGGTGTCGGAACTGCTCGACCTGATCCATCCGAATGCTTCGGACACCACGACGGTGCGCACCGTATTGATAATCGATCCGGCGAAGAAGCTCAGGCTCACGCTGACCTATCCCGCCTCGACCGGCCGGAACTTCGCGGAGATCCTGCGCACGATCGACAGCCTGCAGTTGACCGACCGGCACAAAGTGGCGACGCCCGCCGACTGGCGGCAGGGCGAGGATGTCATCATCGTTCCCTCGGTCGACGACGAGACCGCGCGCAAGCTCTTTCCCGAAGGCTGGAAGGCGGCGAAACCTTATCTTCGCACCGTCAGGCAGCCGACCTGACAAGAGGCCATGCTGCCGCTCCGCTATCCACGATCGCAATGAGGTGACACCGATGCGCCGATTGCCGCTGCTTGCCGGACTGTTGCTCGCCGCTTCGCCGCTCGCGGCGCAGACGCTGACGATCGATTCGCATCTCGATCTTCCCAGGGATGCGACCAATGCCGGCTGGACCGGGTTGTCCGATCCGACCTCGCAATTCGACCTCGAAAAGGCGAAGCGCGGAGGCCTCAATGCCGCGGCGGTCGCCCTGTTCGTGCCGCAAGGGCCGCGCGACCCCGCGTCGCTGGCCAAAGCACAAGTCGAGCTGCGCGCCCGCAACGCGGCGATCCACGCGATCGTCGAGCGCAACCCGGATCGTGCCACGCTCGCCTTGTCGCCCGCCGACGTGCGCCGCATCGCGGCGAGCGGCCGGTTCGCCTTGATCGAAAGCCTGCTCAACACGTGGCCGCTGGGCGACGATCTCGACCAGCTCGATCATTGGTACGGGCAGGGGGGGCGGATCGTCGGCTTCGTCCATGCCGGCCACAATCAGTTCGCGGATTCGTCGCGGCCGGCGCTCCAGTTCGGCGACAAGCCCGCCGAGCATGGTGGCCTGTCGCCGCTCGGCAAGGCGGCGGTGAAGCGGCTCAACGATCTCGGCGTGCTGATCGACGTGTCGCAGTTGTCGGACGCCGCATTCGAGCAGGTGCTGGCATTGAGCCGCGCGCCGGTGATCGCCACCCATTCCGACGTGCGCTCGCTGGTCGACACCAGCCGCAACCTGACCGACGCGCAGCTCGATGCGCTGAAGGCGAAGGACGGGGTGATCGCGATCAACGCGTTCAGCGCCTATCTGCGCCCGCGCTCGGCGGCGACATTGAAGGCCGTCGCCGATCTCCAGCGCGAGTTTGGCCTGTCGCCGGCCGGCGGCACCGCATTGTCGCCAGACAGGCAGGCCGACTATGACCGCCGTTATCACGACATCGTCGGCAAGGAGCCGAAGGCGAGCGTCGCCGATCTGGTCGATGCGGTCGATTACGCCGTGAAGCGGATCGGCATCGATCATGTCGCGCTGTCGTCGGACTTCAATCATGGCGGCGGCGTAATCGGCTGGGCGGATGAAAGCGAACTGCCCAATGTCACCGCGGAACTGCGCCGCCGCGGCTATACGCCGGCGCAGATCGACAAGCTGTGGAGCGGCAACGTGCTGCGCGTGTGGCAAGCGGCGATCGATGCCCGCGATTCCCATTATCAGCCGGCTTCGTAACCGGCGCTTCCTCATATCCCACCAAGGAGCAAGTCATGCCGTCAACCAACGGATCGACCTCGGATATTGCCGATCGCAGCCCGCTCAACTTCCTATGGTTCATTCCCTCCGGCGGCGATAATCGACGGCTCGCCTGGCCGGCGGGGGAACGGGAGCCCGACCCGGCCTACCTGCGGGAGATCGCGGTGGCGGCGGACAGGCTCGGCTATTACGGTGTGCTGTTGCCGACCGGTTCGATGTGCGCGGATGCCTGGATCACCGCCGCGTCTATCGCGCCGTTCACCGAGAACCTCCGATTGCTGGTGGCGTTGCGGCCCGGCCTGACCGCACCGGCCGAGGCGGTGCGGCAAGCCGCGGCACTCGACCGTCTGTCGAACGGGCGCGCATTGCTCAACGTCGTTACGGGCGGCAGCCCCGTCACGCTGGCGCAGGACGGAATCTTTCTCGATCATACCGAGCGTTATGAGCAAACCGGCGAATTTCTCGATATCTGGCGTAAGCTGGCGCGCGGCGAGCAGGTCACGCAGAAAGGCAAGTATCTGTCGATAAAGGGCGGCAAGTTGCTGTTTCCCTTCGTGCAGGAGCCGCACGCGCCGATCTGGTTCGGCGGGTCGTCGGACATCGCCCGGGACATCGCGGCTGAGCATGTCGATGTTTACTTGGCCTGGGGCGAGCCGCCCGCCCAGCTCAAGGGGGTGATCGATGATGTTCGCAAACGTGCCGCCCGGCGCGGTCGAACCATCCGTTTCGGGTTGCGTATTCATTTCATCGTGCGCGAAACCCAGGGCGAGGCCTGGGACGCGGCGAACGACCTGATCCGTTATGTCACGGACGAGCAGATCGCACAGTTCCAGCAACAGCTGAGCAAAAGCACCGATTCAGTCGGGCAGGCGCGGATGCAGGCGCTTCATCAGGGAAGCCGCGATCAACTGGAGATCGCGCCCAATTTGTGGGCGGGTGTCGGTTTGCTCCGCGCCGGTGCGGGGACGGCGCTGGTAGGGGACCCCGACACGATCGCCGAACGATTGCAGGAATATGCCGATATCGGCATCGATACGATCATCGGATCGGGCTATCCGCATCTGGAGGAAGCCTATCGTGTCGCGGAGTTGCTGTTCCCCAGGTTGAAGCTCCCGCACCGGCGCGGCGTGGCCCTGCCGCCGATGCGACCGCTCTTTTCGCTGCCCAAGTCCGAATAGGGTGAGGCGAAGACAGCGGTTTTCGCCGGCCGCGCCACTTGATTAGTGGCCTGCTCCGACGATCAGCGTCCGAACAGGCGATCCAATATCTGCCCTTCGATCGCGGCAAGCGCGGCGTCGCCATGGCGGCGCGGCCGGGGTACGGGCACGGCGAGATCGAGCGCGATCCGACCCGCTTCCAGCACCACCACACGATCGGCCAGCGCCACCGCTTCGGTAACGTCGTGGGTGACGAGTAGCGCGGTGAACCCTTCGGTCTTCCAGACGGTTTCGACCAGCGCCTGCATCTCGATCCGGGTCAACGCGTCGAGCGCGCCGAGCGGCTCGTCGAAGGCGAGCAGGCGCGGCCGGCTGATCAGCGCGCGGGCAAGCGCCACGCGCTGCCGCTGACCGCCGGACAAGGCGCTCGGCCATTCATCGGCTTTGTCCGCCAGCCCCACCTCCGCCAGCCGTGCGTCGATCAGCGCGTCCAGCCCGGCGGGGTCGAGACCTCGCGGCGCACCCACCGCGACATTGTCGCGCACGGTTGCCCAAGGCAGCAGGCGCGGTTCCTGGAACACCAGCCGTGCGGCGGTGCGATCGGTTTCGACAATGCCCCCGCCAGGCTGAACAAGCCCCATGATCGCCCGCAGCAGCGTGCTTTTCCCGCACCCCGATCGCCCGACGATGGCCACGAATTCCCCCGGCGCGATCGACAGGCTGAGCCGGTCGAGCACCTGGTTCGCACCAAAGGCGACCGACAGGTCGCGCACCGCGACCCGCGCCCCATCGGAAGTGCCGGATGTCGGGTCGATCAGGCGAAGGGCAGGGCTGTTCATGGAATTAGGCCTTTGCGTAAGCGGGGCTCCAGCGCAGCAGGCGATGTTCGAGCGCGCGGGTCAGGGTATCGGCCAGCTTGCCGAGCGCGGCATAGACGAAGATCGACAGCACGATGATGTCGGTCTGGCTGAACTCGCGCGCCTGCGTTGCCATATATCCGATGCCGGAGCTGGCGGCGATCGTCTCCGCGACGATCAGCGTCAGCCACATGATGCCGAGCCCGAAGCGCAGGCCGACTAGGATCGACGGCAGCGCGCCGGGAAAGATCACGCGCCGGAACAGCGTCCAGCGGCTCATGCCATAGGTGCGCCCCATCTCGATCAGCTGGGCGTCGACCGACACCACTCCGTGATAGGTGTTGAGATAGATCGGAAAGAACACGCCCCACGCGACCAGCAATATCTTGGCCTGCTCGCCGATCCCGAACCACAGGATGACCAGCGGCAACAGCGCGAGGTGCGGAATGGTGCGCACCATCTGGAGCGTGGGGTCGAGCAGCCGCCGGGCGAATGGGGACAGGCCGCAGACCATGCCCAGCGCGAAGCTGATGACCCCGCCGGCGAGCAGGCCGGTCGCGGCGCGCGCGGTGCTGACGGCGAGGTTGTGGAGCAGCTCGCCGTCCGCCGTCAGCTCGGCCGCCGCCTTCACGACGGCGGTCGGCGCCGGCAGGATCTGTGACGGCAGGATGCCGGCGACCGAGGCGGTCTGCCATATCGCGATCAGCCCGACAGGAACGATCGCCGGGACGATCGCGCTGGTCTTCCAGCCGACACTCATAGCCGTGGCACCCAGCCGACCCATGCCGCCTTCCTGGCTTTAACCTGATGCGGGATGACGTGGGCGTCGAACAGATAGTCGGACACCTTCTGCTGATTGGCGATGATGTCGGGTGTGACCGGATCTACGCGGAACAGGAAATCCTTGTAGCGTGCCAGCATGCTGTCGAGCACTTCGGGCGGCAGCCGCGTCGCCTTCGCGACCTGGTCCCGGTAATAGAGGCGGTGGGTGTTGCCCCATGCTGCTTCCGTCCGCAATTCATCCAGCGTGGCGCGCAGCACGTCGGTGCGATCGCGCACGAAGGAACCCGACGCGACGTAATAAGCGACGGTATTGATGTTCGAACTCGGCAGCGGGATTGAACGCGCGCCGTTGCGAAGCTGCGCGAGCGTATAGAAGGGGTCCCAGATCACCCAGCCGTCAATCGCCCCGTTCGCGAGCGCGGTCTGCGCGTCGCCAGGAGCGAGGTTGGCGGGTCGGATATCATCGAGACTCAACCCCGATTGCTTGAGGCCAACCGCCAGCGCGAATTCCGCTGCCGACCCCTTGGTATAGGCGATTTTCTTGCCCCTGAGCTGGACGAGCGAGGTGACGGTCGAATTCTTCGGGACAATGATGCCGGTGCCGATCAGCCCCGGAAAGCTCTGCGCCGCGACATAATAGAAGTCGGTCGCCGCCGCCTGAGCATAGACGACCGGCGTGTCGCCGACCAGGCCGATATCGACGGCGCCGGCCCGCAACGCTTCGATCAGCGGCGGGCCGGACGCGAACTCGACCCATTTGACCGGGCCGATGCCGCGCGCCGCCAGCCGTCTGGCGAACTCGCCGCGTGTTTCCGCGAGAAAAGGCACACCGCTCTTCTGCGTGGCGAAGACGACGGCCTTGTTTTTGTTCCTGCTGCGGCCGCAGCCGGCGAGTACAAGGGTGGTACCGCCTCCGAGCAGCGCCAGCGACCGACGGCGGGAGATCATTCCGCGACCTCCAGTTGAGGTGTCGGTTCGGGCCTCAGCAAGCGGCTCTCGCGGCTATCGACGCCGACCGGCACGTCGCCCCGCAGGGTCACGCGACGCACCACGCGATGCTGGTCGCCATAATCGTCGATCGCATAATGCTGGGTCGCGCGATTGTCCCAGATCGCCACGTCGCCTTCGGTCCAGCGCCAGCGCACGGTGTTCTCCAGTCGCGTCACATAGCTTTGCAGCCGATCGTAAATCGCGCGGGAATCCTGCGCCGGCAGGCCGACGAACCGTTTGACGAACCCGCCGAGCAGCAGCGTGCGCTCGCCGCTTTCGGGATGGACGCGGACCACCGGATGCTCGGTCTCGTACACGGTGGAGGCGAACACGGCGCGGAACGCCGCCTTCTGCTCCTCGGTCGCATTGGGCCGCGCGGTGGCGTAGTCGTAATCGTTGGTGTGGATCGCGCGCAGCCCGTCGGCGAACTGCCGTAGCGTTTCCGGCAGGTCGTTATAGGCGGCGACGGTATTGGCCCATACCGTGTCTCCGCCGGCGGACGGGATCGTCACCGCGCGCAATACCGACGCGAACGGATAGGCCGGGACGAACGTGATGTCGGTATGCCAGTTGTTGGCCCGCGCGCCGTGATGCGAATCCAGCTCGAACAGGAAATTGCCGCGCGACGGGACGGTGGGGTGCTCGAACGGCTCGCCGAACGCGCGGCCGAACGCCTCCTGCGCGTCGTCGTCGAGGTGGTGCTGTGCTCGGAAGAACAGCACCTTGTGACGGACCAGCGCGGCGCGCACCGCCTTGAGTTGTTCCACCGGCAGGTCGGCCGAGAGCTTCAGGTCGCGCACTTCGGCGCCGATGCGCCCGCCGACGGGCACGATATCGAGCGGGATCGCGGGGTCGACGATGTTCAGATAGGCATTGGGAGCAGTCATGGCAGATCTCCTTCGGTCACTCGGCGGTGCCGGCGAGTCGGGGCGGATAAGGGAAGGGCAGGCCAAGGTGCTCGCGCAGGGTCGTGCCGGCATAATCGGTCCGGAAGAGCCCGCGCCGCTGCAATTCGGGGACGACGAGGTCGGCGAAGGCATCGAGGCCTTGCGGCAGCGTCGGCGGCATGATGTTGAAGCCGTCCGCCGCCCCCGCGTCGAACCAGTCTTCGAGCAGGTCCGCGACGTCGGAAGGGGTTCCAACAATGGTCTTGTGACCGCGGGCGGTGATCACGCGGGCGATCAACTGGCGGATAGTGAGCCCTTCCGCCCGTGCAGTGTCGACGAACAGCTTCTGACGGCTTTGATAGCCTTGGGTCACGGGCGGTTCGGGCATCGGGCCATCGAGCGGGAATTGCGACAGGTCGATACCCGCCATGGCCGATGTCAGGCCGATGCCGATCCGCGGATCGACCAGGTCCTGAAGCTCGTCGTGAAGGCGTTGCGCTTCTTCGCGCGTCTCGGCCACGAACGGCATGACTCCGGGCAGGACTAGGACCGTTTCCGGATCACGGCCGTTTGCGGCGGTTTCCTTGTGCAGCCGCTCGCGGAACGCGACCGCGTCATCGCGCGACTGCTGCGCGGTGAAAACCAGTTCGGCGGCGGCGGCGGCAAGCGCGATGCCGTCGTCGGAGGAACCCGCCTGAACGATCACCGGATGACCCTGCGGCGTCCGGTCGAGTTGCAGTGGCCCCTCGACCTTGAAGAACGCGCCTTCGTGTCCGATCGGATGCACCCGATCGGGATCGAAATACCGCCGGTGCCCGCGGTCGGCAAGGAGGGCGCCTTCCTCCCAGCTACCCCACAATGCTTTCACGACCTCGAGATATTCGGCGGCGCGGGCATAGCGATGGCCATGCTCATATTGATGGTCGAGCCCGAAGTTGCGCGCCTCGGCATCGGAGGCGGAGGTCACGCAGTTCCATCCTGCCCGGCCGCCGCTCAGATGATCGAGGGATGAGAACTTGCGCGCGAGGTGATAGGGCGGGAGGTAGGTCGCCGATACCGTGGCGACCGGCCCGATCCGCTCCGTCTGCGGCGCGAGCGCAGCCAGCAGGGTCAGCGGATCGAAATAATAGACCGGCGCCCCCAATGCCGACAGTTCGGACGGTGGCCCGAACGTCGCCACGTTATCGGCGAAGAAGATCGCGTCGAGCTTCGCGCGCTCGGCTGTTCGCGCCAGAGTGAGATAATGATCGAGGCGTGTCAGGCCGCGCTGATCGACCGACGGGTGCAGCCACGCGGCGACGTGATGCCCCACGCCCATGAGGAAGGCGCCCAGCCGCATCTGCCAGTCGCGCGCCATCACTGGAACCTCCCTTTGAGGGTGACCCCGAAGGTGCGCGGATCACCAAGCACCTTGATGAACGGCGACACTGCATTGGCCGCGCCCACGCCCACCGCATAGCGTTTGTCGAACAGGTTACGGCTCCACAGCAGCAGCGAATATCGGTCGTCGGATGTGCGGATGCCGATACCGGCATTGGTGAGGCCGTACCCTTCCTGCCGGCCATAGGTTGACAGCGGGTTGAGCAGGTTGGTCGCACTGCGATAGGTCTGGTTGAGGTAACCGGTGAGGTTGTAGCGGTTAGACACAGGCCGGTCGAAATCTAGGCTGACCTGCCCGGTCCATTTCGCGGCGCCGACGACCCGCCGCCCCGACAGGTCCACCGAGCTGACGACGTTGCTGTATTCGACCGGCGCCGGCGCATTGGTGAATTTGACATATCTGGCATCGTTGAAGGCGCCGTTCGCCGACAGACTGAATCCGCCGCCCAGCCGGGCCGATCCCTCCAGCTCGACGCCACGCAGGCGGACGTGCGCCGCGTTGCCCAGGAAATTGCCCAGCGCGAGCCGCGTGGGATCGAGCTGCACAGCCTGGAAATCCTTGATGTCGTTCCAGTAGAGATTGAGGTTCAGCGTCGCCCGCCCGTCGGCCAGCGTGGTCTTGATCCCGGCCTCGTAATCGGTTGACCTTTCGGGATCGATGATGACCGGCTTGCCCGGCGTGGCGCCCAGGTTCGCCGCGCCCGATTTCTCTCCATAGCTGACTGACGCATAGAGCAGGACGTTGTCCGACAGCTTGAAGGACGGGTTGACGAGCCACGACCAGCTATCGGTCGTACGCTCGTCGGAAACGGTGAACAGGCCGCCGAACGCATTGACGATCGCATTCCGGGCGGGAATCAGTGCAGCGGGCAGCGCAGAACCGCCAAATGCGGTGGCGGTGTTCGAGGCCTTCTTGTTCTCGCGCGTGAAGCGCAGGCCACCGGTCAGGGACAGCTGGTCGGTGAAGTGCAGCGTCGCCTGGCCGAACGCCGCGCCGCTCGTGACCTGGAGTTTGCCGTACTGGTCGTATTCCACGCCGTCGAGGATCGCAGGCAGCAGATAGGCGGCCGGCAACGACCCGGTCAGGAAATATCTGGTGGAGTCTGACTGGAAGATCGAGCGGTTGTTGCTGACGAGGTCTTCGCGCAGGAAGTAGCCGCCGACCTGATATTCGAGCGTCCTTCCGCTCGGCGAGGCCAGGCGGAGTTCCTCCGAATATTGGTCGACATCGACATCGTAGCCGGCGCGCAGGATCGAGAACGGGCTGTTGTCGCTGTCGTTGCGCGGCCGAAAGCGGAGCTGACGCCACGCGCTGACTGAGGTCAGGGTCAGGCCGCCGAGTTCGACGTTCAACTCATTGGAAACCCCCGTGACCTTGCTTGAGATGCGATCCTGCGTGTTGACGTTCGAATTCTCGCCGATGACGTAGCTCGGCGTGTAATTGAAAATCGATTTCAGCTTGTTTTCCCACGCGCCGGCGCGAACCGCGCCGTTGGCAAAGGTCGTCGCGTCGGCGAACGGCGGGTAGTAATTGTTGTACTCATTGGTTTCATAATGTTCGGCGATCAGGCGACTGCTGACCGGGCCGCTCTGGAACAGCAGCTGGCCGCGTGCGGCCCAGCGGTTGACGTCGAGATATTTCTCCCCGTCATAGGCGTTCTTCGCCCAGCCGTCAGAGCGGTCGACATAGAAGGTCGCGCGATAGGCGAGCGTATCGCCAATAAGCGGCCCGGTGGCATTGGCCCGGATCTGGTAGCGGTTCTGGTTGCCGTAACCGGCCTCCAGATTGAGTTCCGGCGTGAAACTCGGCTTTTTGGTGGTGACGACCACGGCGCCGATCGTCGTATTCTTGCCGAGCAGCGTGCCCTGCGGTCCGCGCACCAGTTCGATATGGTCGAGATCGACGAAATCGAGCCAGCTGAGCCCGACATGGGTGAAGAAGACGTTGTCGACGATCAGCCCGACGCCGGATTCGGCGCCGTCGTTGTTGGCGTTGCCGCCAAGACCACGGACATACAGACCGGAAACACGGGTGTTCTGCTGCACAGCTGCGAAATTGGGTAGCTTCGCCGCGAAATCCGCCACGCGATAGATGTGCTGCGCGCCCAGTTCGTTGCCCGACACGGCGGTGATGGCAAGCGGCACGTCCTGTAGCTTCTCGTCGCGACGACGGGCTGTGATAAGGATGTCCTGGCCGTTCTGGCCACCGTCCTCGGTTGCCGCGTCTGCGGCTCCGCTGTTGGAAGTCGCCGGCCCGGAATCAACCGCCCATGCTGGCATTCCAGCCATTACAGTCAATGTGCTCGCGGCCAATGCAATCGTGCGGATTCTTCCAGCGCTCATTCGCGTCTCCCTTAATCCCAGTATTTTGATATGAATTAAAAGTGGGAAGAGAGATCGGCTTGGCCGGAGTGAGCAAAAACTTTCTGCGTCCAAGGATGCAAGATAATTTCACATTAAAACAATGTACTATGCTGATATATCGCCTTCACATTCCAATTGATCAGGTGAATGGATACGAATCGCGCCTCGCGATCGAGAACCCTGGATCACGTATTATACACTGATATAGTAGACATTATCAGCAGCTTCGGCCTCGCGTCCGCGCTTCACCAGGCTTGCCAATGGCAACAATACGCTTCCGCGAAACCTGGCGGCATGACCCATGCCTGTGTCGGCCGATTGGGTGGTGAAGCCGTCATCATCGGCCTTGCCCCCGCATTTGTGGTACATGGAAGGTGCTGGTCGTAAAGTCGTTCGAACTGAACAAGGGGATGCCCGACCAATGCAGTGCGTTCGCCGCGATCGATGCGCCGATTCTGGCTTCTCGCCGACGTTTCCGCAACTCTGACGGCTGGGGAGGGGTTTCCGCACCTCGCTGACGGCCGGAACGACATTCTTCTTTCGCTCAAGGTCACCGCTTCGATTGGCGGTTAAGGGCATCGGCATCGGACACCACGCGCCCGCCGACCAATGTCAGCATCGATCGCGTCTTCGGCAAGGCATCGGGCGGGACTGCGAAGATGTCCTGCGACAGCACCGCGAGATCAGCGAGCTTGCCCGGCATCAGCGTGCCTTTGTCCTTTTCCGCGAACTCGGCATAGGCCGAGCCATAGGTATAGGCGATCAGGGCCTGCTCGCGCGTGATCGCCTCATCCGGTCGATCGGGATGAGCGACGGCGCCAAGGACGCCGAGCCAGGGATTGAGCGGTCCGTCCGATCCCAGCGCCAGCGGAATGCCCGCCGCCAGCAGCGACCGCAGCGGCTGGGCCTTGTCGGCGCGCAGTCGATCGAGGAAGCGCGCATCGAGGCCGGGGTCGATCTGCGCGATCCCGAGATGCGTTCCCTGCTGCGAGACGATCAGACCATATGCCTTCGCCCGTGCGATCAGGTCAGGCGTCAGGCCATCGCCATGCTCGATGCGCAAGCGGCGTCTGGCCCATGTGCGGCGCCCCCCGGTCCGTTCGAGCGCATCGAGCAGCTCGGCGGCGGCGGGCCTGCCGAAGACATGGAACTGGAGCTGGTAATCATGGCGCAGCGAATCGCGCAGCATCGCCTCCAGCACGGACGGCGTGAACAGCGGCGGAAGTCCGGCAAAGCCATAGGGTCCGCCCGCCGTCGCGGCGCTGACGGCCGCGTTCTGCCGGGGCGTGAGTGTTCCCTCGAACACGACACCGTCCAGCACCCATTTGGTCCCGGTGACGGCGATGAGCGGCAGGAGTCGGGCCGAGGCCGAGGCCTCTTCGCGGTAATCGGGGCCGGCCGGACCGGTAGGGTTCATGCGCGTGACGCGGACGCGGATACGGGTCGGCACCATGACGAGCAGCCGTACCGTCCGATCCGCGTCGGCATCGGTGGGCATGTCCTGAATCGAGGTGATGCCGTAGCGCGCCGCCCGGTCGAGCTGCGTACCGAGCGCCGCCGCCGCGTCCCCATCGCTTGTGGCGGCCCCAAGACGGCGCCCCACCACGCCCCAGGCGGCATATTCGCGCGCCACGCCGGTCAGTCTGCCCTTCCCGTCGCGCTCGAAGCGTCCGCTCGCCGGATCGGCGACGTCCTCCCCGATGCCCAGTTTCCGCAACGCTGCGCTGTTGAGGATGACCGCATGGCTGTCGAACGTGCCCAGCACCACGGGATGATCTGGCATGGCCGCGTCCAGCGCGGCCCGGTCGATCGCCGGATCGTAGAAAATCGTCGTGCCGATCGTGCCCGACAGGATCGCGCCCATCGGCGCCTGCGCCTCCGCCTTGCGCAGGGCCTCGCGCAATTCCGGCCAGCCCGGATCGTAGCCGGCGGTATCGACGAACACCTCGTCCGCCGGCCAGATGCCGAGATGGGCGTGCGCGTCGTTGAGGCCGGGGATCACCGTCCGCCCGCCGAGATCGACCAGCCGGGTATGCGCATCCGCCAGCCGTTTCACCGTCGCGTTGCTGCCGACGGCGGTGATGCGCTCGCCGCGAATGGCCAGCGCCTCGGCATGGAGACGGGCGGGATCGGCGGTGAAGATGCGTCCGTTGAACAGGATCAGGTACGGCGCCCGGCTCGCCGACGCGGCGGGCCGGGCAGGCGCGGGGACCAGTGCGATCAGGAACAGGAGCCACCATGCGCGGGCGATCCGAAGGCGCAGGACGGGCAAGACCAGTCGTTGCATGGCGAAAATCCCCTGCGCGAAGGCGAGCTTTGCGTGGCAACCTAGCGTGCCGCGCGATAGGTTGTATTTCGGATTCGTGCTTTTTTGGGGGAAGCGATGCCGACCGCTCCCACTGCCGATTGGCGCAAGCTGCCGCCGGAAATGTCGCATGCCTTGTTGCGGCGAGGCGAATGGTCGCTGTGCGCGATGGAGCATTCGCGCGTCGGCGCCGTCGAGTTCGACGCGCCCGGCGCGCCGTTTCACCATCTCGCGCTGCCGCTGGAGCGGGCGCCGCTGAGGTTCGGCCTGCGGATGGACGGGCGGCGGCAGGACGGCCGCAACGCGCCGGACACGCTGACGATGATCGAGGCCGGAGCCGGCGGGACGACGATGTGGGACGGGACGTTCGAGTCCGCCTGCTTCTACTTCACGACCGGCGCGCTGGCGGCCGCGCTGGGGCTGGAGGACGGCGAGGCCGCGCATGATGTCCGCACGAAGATCGGGGTCCATGCGCCTGTGCTGGTCCGCCTGCTGCATGCGCTCCATGCCGATGCCGCCGCCGGGCAGCCGCACGGGACGCTGGTGGGCGATGCGATCTTCGTCGCGCTGGCCGCCGAGCTGGTGCCCAGGGGCGAGCATCGCCGCCAGGCCGCGCGGACGGTGGCCGAGCCGTGGCGCGTGCGCCGCGCGCTGGAACATATCCACGCCCGTCTGACCGAGCCGCTGGACATCGCCGCGATCGCCGCCGCTGCCGCGACCAGCCCCTTCTATCTCAACCATGCCTTTCGCGCGGCGCTTGGCTGCTCGATCTGGCAATATGTGCTGCGCGAGCGCGCGCGCCATGCCGCCGTGCTGATGCGCGACTCGCGCCTGAACCTTGCCGGCGTGTCACAACTGGCGGGGTTCGACACCTATGCCGGCTTCATCGCCGCGACGCGCCGCACCTATGGCAAGACGCCCGCGCGCCTGCGGCGGGAACTTGGACATGAATTACGCGGGTAGAGTAAGATCTCAGCTATCCGGGACGTGTAGATGTCGATCGGCGATTTCCGGCTCATCCTCGGCCAGTGCCTCATCGCGACGACACCCATCGCACCTCGTTCGAGCGTAGCGGCTGGTCGGCGCGACGCTGCGGGTGGTGCGCGTGAGCAGGCGCAACCCCACCCATTCATCGACAAGACGGGCATACTGGCGAGTGCTGAGATGGCTGTTGTGATCAACCCGACTTGGAAAAGCATATTCGTCCACCGTGCCGCCATGACGTTCAAGCCATGCCAACAGGCTGACCCGGGCGTCGAGAAGCAACTCAAACTGAACAGGTCGTCCCGTTTTCTGCTGCATCACAATCGAGCGTGTTCGGATCTGTCCTCCGCTGAAAATGTCGCCAATTTTTATCTGCACGAGGTCGCAGCCACGGAGCTTGCTGTCGATCGCGAAGTCGAAAAGGGTCCGATCTCGTAGACGGCGACGCTGATTGAGGGAGAATCGGATCTCCCAAATATGCTTCGGTTTCAGGCTTCTCCATGATCATTCTCCGATGGCCAAATTGAACCGCCCCGGGGATGTCGGAGGCCATTCGACTTAAATTATGCAGCCATACAGCCAGTCTTTCCATCATCCGGAGGAAGACGCCCTTTGCCTTCACGACCACCGATACGAGGACCATCAATCTCCTCCGGTTCGGCGGCGGCGTTCGACGTATCGGTGGACAACATCGCGATCGTCCGTGGATCGGGTGGCCTGTCGCTGGGGACCTGTCCGCCGGGAAGCGCCCGTGATTGCTGGGCCGACGCCTTCAGGGTCCGCTGGCTACTAGCAACTCGTCAATGGCGGCGCGCAGTTGCTGGAGCGGCGCGGTATTATCGAACGAGTGCCGGTCAACGGCATCAATTGCCTGCGGCGGACGGCTGATGCCGTTGCTTTCCCGAACTGAACTGAAGAAAAGTGGCCGGGCGGGGGAGGCCCGGCCAAATAGGGAGGTTCCCGCTGCGCGGGTGCCTCATGTGCGCTCGCCTGCGCGTGCCGAGCAATGAGTTACATCCAAAAAGGATCAATCAGCTCGGCATAATGGCCCCTCGCGCATTTGACGGAACATCAGGTGACAGACGGTGCGGCTTTCTTACCCTGAGCGCCATCGAGGGCGAGGTTGGCAAAAACGTCCAGAAACCGCTGCATCGTGCGGGTCATCAGATCAACGCCGCTGGCGCTGAGGTATACGCCAAAAGAGCGTCCATCGTCGGGATGCGGCCGCCTCTTCACCAGTCCTTCCTCCTCAAGCCGCAACAGATGCCGCAACCCTGTCGTTGGCGCTGCTCCACCGGCTCTGCACGCGCTGCTGATGGAAACGCCCCTGTGGTCGACATGCGCCACGTATAAGTCCAGCAGGATATCCCATGTTGGCTCACCGCACAGGCGACCCAGCAAGGGATCTACGATCGCGCGTTGCGTCCGCAGCAGATAGATCGTTCTTGCGATCTGTCTATGCTTGTTGTGCGGGTCTTCAGCATACATTCAGCCCGGCTCCCCTTTTGGACTTCACGCAAACCGCGTTTGACCGCGATCAAGTAGTGCGTGCCCAACACATGGATAAGTAAAGGCTTCCTGGAGGTCGAATGATCCACCTGACCGATCCGCAACTCCGCAGTCTGATCGAGGAGGCTTTGACCCGCGCAGACGCGTTAGGCTTGGTCGGCGTGGGCATCGCCCTCAACAATGCCATGATCGAGCTATGTGGCGAGGGTCGCGTCCCGGATAACAGCTATTTACCCTATGAATTAAATTAGGCCCGGGACGCGGGAATTTATGAATTGTTCCGATCTGCTGAACGATGATAATGCCGGAAGGCGCCGACGGCTAGAATAGCCAGCATGATATATCCCAGCTTCGTTATCATCGTCCGATATACGACTGGTAATATTCCTGCATCATAAGCCCGAATGCCGTGGGAGGCGAGTGCGATCAATTGCAAGGCTGCTATCCATATCGGCCAGAAGCGATCCGAGAACAACGCGATAACCGTCACGCCAAGGAAAAAGGCGGCGTCGATATATAAGACCGCCCAATTTACGCTTTGGTGCGGTTCTGCGGGTGCAAATGCCGACGCCAGCACCGCGCAGAAGAACAACGCCGCTACTGATCGCTCGGGGCCACCGCCTCTCCAACCGGCGTAGCTGCACGTCACGAACGTGAGAAGAACGAATGCAACGAGCAGTGCCACGGTTCCACGCGTTTGAAGGATAAGAGCGTGTCGCTCAACCCATTATCTCGCTTTCGTCCATCGCGAAGGATGGCTTCAGCTCGCCGAGCGCCGTGACATCGTAGCCGATCTTCCGTCCGAGCAATTCGAGGCGGCGATGCGCGTTGGAAATTTCGGAAAGGGCCTCGCCCAGCCGGGTCTGCGATCCAAAGATCAGGCCATAGATTTCATGGCCGGCGGTGACGGAGAGGCCCTGGTAGCTTTGCGCCTCCGCTGCCGCGGTGGTGAGCCGGCCGCTTGCCCCGATCGCACGACGAATCAGACGCTCGAAGCCGTGCAGTTCGTTTACGAGGGATTTAACCGGATCGACGCCGCAATCACCCTCGGAATAGCCTTGAGAGGACGTCGGCTCCGACCGCGAGCATTCCGAAGCCGATGGCGCCGACAACGGCGAGGAGGAAAATTTGGACGATGCGGACAGTGATTGAGTGACCATTTCGTGTAACCCCTTGCTGACGAAGCGGAAGCCAGGACGGTATTCGCCATGGCTCCCGCCTCGGGCTTGGTGGGGTCGTGTCTGCCCGCTCCTCATCCCCGATTTCTTCGGGTTGAACTTTTTCGGGGGTATCTGATTCGCGCTCGCGTTGGACCAACATCAATGCGGCCGCCCGGCGGTTCGGCGCGCCGAGCGTGGTAACAGCCTCGGAAATATAGGTATTCACCGTGCCCGCACTAAGCCCGGTGCGTGCGGCAATCTCCTTTGATGTCATCCGGTCGAAAACCATGCGGAGGCATTCGGCTTGTCGGGGAGTGAGTGCCGGCTTTTGATTAATCCCCATGGCGACGTTCGTTCGGCCCCGATTTAGAATCTCCAAGAGGCCCTTTGGCTCCTAGAACCGATCCTACAACGAGGTTAACCGCTTATTGTAAAAATCGCTAGGGTCAGGACCTATTAAATCGTTTGCGGTGATGAGGAACGGTTGATTCAAT